>CAYTXM010000031.1:0-1603 GCA_964441595.1 uncultured Candidatus Saccharibacteria bacterium | reverse complement strand
TGAATTAGAATGGAATTTTCATCTCTCTCCTGACATTAAGATTTGGGTTAAAGAAGACAAAGCAGAGCGCAAAGAAGCTATTCTTATTGGAAATAACGGTTCTTTAATATTTTCTGTTCCTAAGATTTTAAATTGTGTTATTATAGAAGATAGAGTTTCTTTGTCTTATGGGAATAAGATTTCAGCAAAAACTATTCGTTTAATAGGATTTCTTAAACAAGGTTTTCCAAAAGAATATAAGTTTAGTTTTAAGTCCTTGAAACGATAATGAATAATTTTAGAAAATGTTGCAAAATAAAATAAAATCTACATTTTTAATATTAGGGGATTTAGTAGTTCTTTATTTGTCCTTATATTTTGCAATATTATTAAGGCATGGTTTGCCCTTTGATAGAGAGGTATTTTCCCAGTGTTTTTTACCTTTTTCTTTGATTTTCTTAATTTGGATTATTTTATTTTCTATAAGCCATCTTTATGAATTAAGATACGCAGCAAATAAGAAAAAGTTCTTTGAAATGGTTTTTAAGCTGTTTAGCTTAGCTGCTATTATTTCTGTTATCTATTTTTATTTATTTGTTCCTTCTTTTGCCCCAAAAAAGGTTTTGTTTTTGACTCTTGCTTTTTCTTTCATTCTTTTTCTTATTTGGAGGATTATTTTCAACCGTATTATAAAGATTCCTAGGATTAATGTTTTGATTATTTCTGAAACTAAAGAAGTTAGTGAAATAAATATGTTTTTGAAAAAACACCCTCAGATAGGGTATGACATAATTAAAACTTTATCTTCTGAAGAGATAGATCAAACAACAAAAGAATTTAAAGAAAATGATATTGATTTGTTTGTAATTGATTCTAATTTATTTGATTCTTTACTTTCTTATGTTCCTGACGTTAGACTCAAATTAAAAGTAGTTGATATTATTGATTTTTATGAATCTGTTTTGCAGAAAATCCCAGTTAATCTTTTTTCATCATCATGGTTTTTGGAAAATTATTATAGTAAGAATTGGAAATTATACGAGACATTAAAAAGGATTTCTGATATTTTTGGGGGGTTGATATTATTTATTCTTTCTTTACCACTTTGGCCAATTATTGCCTTATTAATTGTTTTGGATTCTAATGGTTCTGTTTTACATAAATCAGTGCGTATTGGGTCAAAAGATAAAAAGTTTTATATTTATAAATTCAGGACCATGTTTGATAAAGCAAATAAGATTGGGCCTTCATGGACATTAGAAAATGATCCTCGCGTGACTCGAATTGGAAAAATTCTTAGATTTTTGCATTTAGATGAAATTCCTCAAGTTTTAAATATTATTAAAGGGGATGTTTCTTTTGTCGGTCCAAGGCCAGAAGAAGAAAAGTTGGTTGGTTTATTCAAGAAAAAAATTCCATTTTACCAATTTCGTTTATTAGTTAAGCCGGGGGTTATTGGTTGGGCGCAGATTAATTATCCACATAGCGCCTCAGTAGAGGATGCACAGGAGAAATTGAAATATGATTTTTATTATTTAAAAAACAGGAATATATTTTTTGATACTATTATTGCTTTAAAGGCATGGAGGATACCTTTTGAGATTCCTACACACTAATAATCGTT
>CAYTXM010000030.1:0-2459 GCA_964441595.1 uncultured Candidatus Saccharibacteria bacterium | reverse complement strand
AGAATTAAAAGGTGCTGAGGTTCTTTCTGGACAAGCTGAAGGCAAAAAAAAGAAATAAAAATTAATTTACTAAAATTTTAATAATATGTAAAATGCAACAAAATTTTTTAAACAAACTTCCTCCAGAAATCAAAAGTACAGTTTCACAATTATATGACACCATTTTGGAACGTTCGCTAATGCGAGCTTATAAAAATTTAGATAATGAGAAAAAAGCAATAATGGCAAAAATATTCAATTCTGATAATGAAGAAGAAAAAAATAATTTCTTGCATGACTACCTGGGAAATCTACAAAACATTATGATGGAAGAAACAAAAAAGATAGTAACGGATATTAAAAAAACAACTCATTAATTAATGGGTTGTTTTTAATCATTGTTATTTTGTTAATTGCTATTTAATTTGAGCGGGGTACGAGAATTGAACTCGCGTCTCGACATTGGCAATGTCGTATATTACCACTATACTAACCCCGCATCTATTTTTATAATAGCAATATTTTTATTTAGCGTCAATTGACTTTATTCAAAAATAGCTCTAATATAATATATGTAGAAAAACAATAAATTATGGATAAGAAGACTCTTTCTGAATTAAAAAAGAAATTAGAGCAAGAGCGAACCCTTTTAGAAAAGGACTTATTAAAATTTGCCGATAAAGATAAGAAGATGCCTGATGATTATGATACTAGGTTTCCAGACCTTGGAGGCCGTTCTTCTGCGCCTGATGAAGACGCTAAAGAAACAGAGATGTATGAAAACTTATTGGCTGTAGAATATGCTTTAGAGATTCGCCTTAAAGAAGTTAATGAAGCCTTGGGAAAAATTAAAGAAGATGATTATGGCCATTGTGAAATTTGTAAAGAAAATATCCAATTAGATCGCTTAAAGGCCAATGCTGCGGCTAAAACTTGCATAAATTGCAATAGTAAGAACAGTCTTTAAGAAAAATAAGCTATAAAACATTTTTAAAAAAGAGCGGTGGGTTTATAAATTATGCTATCAAAAATTTATTCTGCCGCTCTTTTTGGTTTAGAAACTACTTTAATTGAAGTAGAAGTCGACGTATCTAACGGACTTCATTCTTTTAATATAATCGGCTTACCAGATATTTCTATTAAAGAAGCCAAGCAAAGAGTATCAGCGCGATCTTATCACAGAATTTTAAAAATCAGCCGAACAATAGCTGATTTGGAAAACACAGAAACAATTAAGTTCAATCATGTTGCCGAAGCATTACAATATAAAACAGAATTTTCCTGGAATGAATATTAATTTTGTTTCTATTATCTTTTTACAAAAGGATTCTGTGCTCCTCTAACTTCAAAATGAAGATGGCAACATTCAGCATTTCCTGTATCGCCCATTTTCCCTATTAAATCTCCCTGATAGACCTTATCTCCTTCTCTTACAGATAATGTACTTAAATGGCCATAAACAGTCGTGGTACCGTTATAATGCTGAATCTTAATTAAATTACCATAACCATAATTATATTTCCCTGTCCCTTTAGCATCAACTACGATTCCATCAGCAGAGGCATAAATAGGGCTTCCACAAGAACTAACAATATCAACGGCATTGTAATAGTGAAAAATCCCTCTATTCAAACCAAAAGAAGTAGGATAAGCAAAAAAACCATCAATCTCCGGCCAATGACTGATATCGATTGTCATGGGCTTAAGCCCTGTTGATGTAGACAATGATAAAGGAGTAGCTGAAGAAAGTCTGCCATTTGGAATAATAAGTTCTTGCCCTATTTTAATAGAGCCTTCGTCGTCTAAGTTGTTAAAAACAAATATTTCTTCAGAAGATGTTTGATATCTTTTAGCTATAGAAAGTAATGTGTCTCCTTTTTTGACTATATGCATAACTCCTGAAATTGGAAGAATGATGAGTTCTTGATTAGGTTTAATTATAGAACTGGATTTTAAATTATTGGACCATAAAATCGTATTTAAGCTTACGTCAAAATTTGCCGCAATTCTCCCTGGAGTATCTCCTTCCTGCACTACATAAGAAAAAACTGTGTGGCGTTGGGATGAAGGCAGTAAAAATTTTACGGGAGAATTGATACTTAAGAAACTATCACTGTTTATAACCATCAAAAAATCCTGTTCTACTGGATTATTCTCCTCAAAATCACCTTCAATAATTTGGCTTCCGTCCACACTCAAACACTGATGATAAGCATAAGCTGTTTTGGCAAACGAGCTGCCTTCTAAAATCAGAGGGCAACCATCATCTTTTATTAAAAACTCTTCTCCTTCTTTTTGAAGAAACATAATTTGGGAAGAAAGATAAGAATTGCCAAAAAACAAAGAAATCAAAAACAAACCAATCGCTACCTTTAATAAAGACGAGGACATTAAATGATTGGCGCTTTTTATTCCTTTATTCAGTTGTGCTTTCCAGATAAAAATGGTAATTTAGAATAAATGTTATTAAAAAAGCCTCC
>CAYTXM010000029.1:0-3651 GCA_964441595.1 uncultured Candidatus Saccharibacteria bacterium | reverse complement strand
AGGCCCTTGTATTTTATGTGAATTAAAATATAATCCTCCACTTTCTTTAGCTGATACTCCTGTTTTATTGGTTAATCAAAAAAATAAAGTAGACATTCTTTTTAAAATTACTAATTTGAGTCAGGAATGGGGAGCTCAAGAATTTTCTTATAAAGTGACTCTTATAGGGCCTAATCAGGAGAAACAGGAATTTATCAAATCTGGATTTATTCTTCCTCACGAGATTAGATATTTTATAATTCCTAATATTACTGTAGCGTTTAATCCTTCAGAAGCTGATATAGAAATTTTGACAGAAACAATTGTATGGAATAAGCCATTATCAGGCATAGATCTTGATTTAGGAGATCCTTTTATTGTTACAAACACTAAAATGGTGAAACCTCAGCCTATTCCTGGGGTTGATTATAATGTCTATACTTTTACAAAAACTCTTGTATTAGGAATGAAAGACGCGGAAGTTTTTAATCTTCAGAAAGTTCTTAGTCTTGACCCTGCTATTTATCCTGAAGGGGAGATAACAAGTTATTTTGGAAAAATGACAGAAGCTGCAGTAAAGAGATTTCAGAAAAAATACGGAATTAGAACTACTGGTCAAGTTGGTCCACAAACAAGGGCAAAACTGCATGAGCTTTATGGACCAAGTGATATGGAGCCATTTAGCTACACTTTTACTTTAACTTTAAAAAAAGGAAGTCAAGGTAATGAGGTGCTTAATTTACAAAGAGCGTTAAGATTGGATTCAACGGTTAGTCCTTTAGGCTCTATTACAGGTTATTTTGGAGATATTACTGAAAAAGCAGTAAAAGATTTTCAAAAAAAATATGGCATTAGAATTACTGGTCAAGTTGGGCCATTAACAAGAGATAAATTAAATGAACTTTTTGATACTCCAGCCCAAACAATAACTGAATTACCAACAGAACAATTAGAGTCTTTTGAGGCCACTTTGGAAGTTAAGGGCGATGTTTATAACAGCACCTCATATAATTGGCGAAATGGAAATATAGTTGTAATTCTCTGTGATGATAATAGAAAGCCAGTTTCTGTAGGGACAACAGTTTTAGAAGATATTTATTCTGGCAAATCTTCTCAATTTGTTATTCAATGGCACTATAAATTGCCTGACGATATTACTATTTGCGAAAAAATTACAAATATTAATATTTTAGACGAAGAAAATGTTTTCTTAACTCCTTAGTATGTTTAAAACTGATTCCCTTTTATTTTTCTCTCTTTTTGTTTTAATTGCCTTAGGCTTATTAATATTATGGAGCATATCTTCTCAAGATGCTGCTCCTTTTTTCTCTTTAAAAAAACAAATAGTCTTTTTAGCAATAAGTATTTGCGCATTTTTTGCTTTCTCCTTTTTAGATTGGCGAATTTTTAATTCTTCCCAAATAATTCTGTTTTTATATTTTTCATCCCTTGTTTTATTAATTATTGTATTGTTTTTTGGAGATAAAAGTAGCGGTGTATCTGGCTGGTTTAATTTTGGATTATTTAGTTTTCAACCAATAGAAATAGCAAAACTTTCTTTAATTATAATATTAGCTAAATATTTATCATCGCGGCATTTGGAAATATGGCAATTTCGCCATTTGTTAACTTCTGGAGTATTTACTTTTGTTCCAATGGCTTTAATTGCCGCTCAGCCTGACTTAGGCGGCGCAATGATATTTGGGGCGATTTGGCTCGGCCTGGTATTTATAAGCGGGATTAGGTTTAAGCAAGTTATTATTTTGTTGATTATTTTTGCTCTAGTAGCTGGCTTCTCCTGGAGTTTTCTTTTAAAACCATATCAGCAATCTCGAATTCTTAGCTTTATATACCCACAAGAGGATCCTTTGGGCGCTGGATATAATAGAGAACAAGCATTAATTGCCATTGGTTCTGGCAGACTCTTTGGCAGAGATTTAGGGTGGGGTTCTCAAACAAATTTGCGTTTTTTACCACTAGCGAAGACAGATTTTATTTTTGCTTCTTTAGCTGAATCATTAGGGCTATTTGGCGTTTCTATCTTATTGATTTGTTTCTTGCTTATCTTTCGTCGGTTAGTCATTTGGGCGAATACGTTTTCTTATAATTTTTGTAAGCTTTTTACTATTGGATTTGCAATTAAATTATTAATTGAGGTCTTTGTTAATATTGGAATGAATTTGGGGTTGCTTCCTATTGTTGGCATAGCCCTACCTTTTGTTTCTGCGGGAGGGTCACATCTTTTAATAGATTTTATTGGTCTAGGCATAATAAATAGTATGATAATCCATAGGGCATAGAAATATAATTAACAATGAATAAAAAACAATTTATTAAAACTTCATTATTCATCATTGCTTGCATATTATTGCTGTTTTTTTATATATCAATTAATCTTCCATTAACTTGCCAAGGGGAGTGTAATTTTTCAATAGCTAAAGGAGAAAACTTGAGAAGTATTGCCAATCGCCTAAAGAATGAAAAATATATTTCTTCGTCAATTTTGTTTCAGTTTTATGTAAAGACAAAAGGGCTAGAAAAAAATATTAAAGCGGGAGATTATCAATTTATTTCACCTTTAACAATCACTAATATAACTGAGATTATTACTAATGGAAAATTGACTAATAATAATAGTTTTCTCATAGCAGAAGGAGAGACAATATCAGAAATAGAGGAAACTCTAAAAGAAAAAGGTCTAATTAACGCATCTGCGACATTAAGAGAATGGAAAATAGAAGATTTTCTTGAAAAAAAACATTTTGATATTTTTTCTGAAATTCCCACAGACGCTTCATTAGAAGGATATTTATTCCCTGATTCTTATCATTTGCCTCAAGGATTAGAAGAAAAAGAAATTCTTTCAATATTTATAGATAATTTTGTCGCAAAAGCTGAGAATGATTTATTTTTTGATATTAAGGAGCAAAAAAGAAGTTTTTATGAAATTTTAATAATGGCTTCTTTGTTGGAAAAAGAAGTTCGTGAAGAAACAGATAAAAGGATGGTAGCAGATATTCTTTGGAGGAGATTAGATACAAATTTTCCTCTTCAAATAGACGCGACAATCTGTTATGCCGAATATGAATCATTCAAAAAATGTTCTCTTACTCGTGAATTATTTAAATTAGATTCTCCTTATAATACTTATCTTTATAAAGGATTGCCTCCTACACCTATTAATAATCCTGGGATAGGATCAATGCAAGCAGCTTTAAATCCATTAGCAAATAATTATTGGTATTATATGACTGATAGAGAAACAGGAAAAACTATTTTCTCAGAAACATTTGAAGAACACTTAGAATCCCGAGGAAAATATTTATAAAAAAGTATTATGAAAATTTTTATAATTTTAGGTACTCGCCCGGAGATTATTAAAATGTCTCCTATTATAAGAGAATGTGCAAAGAGAAATTTAGATTTTTCGGTTTTGCATACAAATCAACATTATTCAGAAAATCTAGATAAAGTATTTTTTAAAGAATTAAATTTGCCTGAACCCAAATATAATTTAAATGTTGGTTCTGGGACTCATGCTGAACAAACAGCAAAAATTCTTGTAGGAGTAGAGAAGATTTTATTAAAAGAAAAACCAGATATTGTTTTGGTAGAAGGGGACACTAATACAGTATTAGCAGGCGCTTTAGCTGCTGCAAAACTTCATATTAA
>CAYTXM010000028.1:0-3948 GCA_964441595.1 uncultured Candidatus Saccharibacteria bacterium | reverse complement strand
GTTCACTTATCCCAGAAAGATTTAGAAGCTCTCTTTGGGAAAGGTTATCAATTAAAAAAATTGCGAAAACTTAGCCAAATAGGGGAATTTGCAGCAGAAGAAAAAATAGATATTCAAAGTAACTTGGATCCCAAGGCCAGAAAAATTCCTAATGTAAGAATATTGGGACCTATTCGAAAGCAAACCCAAGTAGAGGTATCTCATACCGATGCTATTTTTTTAAAAGTAAAGCCAATGGTAAGAGAGTCGGGTAATCTTAAAGGAACTCCAGGAGTGGTTCTTGTTGGCCCCCGCGGTAAAATTAAAATTAAAGAAGGAGTAATTAACGCTTGGAGACATATTCATTGTAATCCTAAAGAATCCCAAAAACTTGGTCTTAAAAAGAAGATGTTAGTTTCAGTCAAAACTATGGGAATACGTTCCATAACTTTTCATAAGGTTATGGTTCAAGTAAAACCAAATTATCGACTTTACATGCATCTCGACACTGATGAAGGAAATGCAGCTTGCATAGTAAAAAAAGGAATAGGATATTTAATAATATGATATTAGTGTTAAATTGCGGGAGTCAATCCATAAAATGGAAATTATTTAGAAAGAAGAATCTAAAATTATTAGATCAAGGAGAAAAAACTGTTTTTAATTCGAATAATTTCGAAGAGATTTTATTTAGAGAAGTAAATAAATTAAAAAATAAATATTTTGATAAAATACAGAAAATAGGGCATCGAGTTGTTCATGGAGGAGAAAGGTTTAGAAAGCCAACAAAAATTACGAAACAAGTTCTGAAGGAATTAGAAAAATTTAATAAATTAGCCCCATTGCACAATCCTTTTAATATTTTAGGAATAAAAGTCGCCAAGAAAGTTTTTCCAAAAGTTCCTCAAATCGCTGTCTTTGATACGGAATTCTATAGAGATTTACCAGAAAAAGCTTATATTTATCCTTTGCCAGAAAAAATAAGAAAAAAATATAAGATCCGCCGATTTGGTTTTCATGGGATTTCTCATGAATATGCAGCTAAAGAAGCTGCGAAGAGAATTAAAAAACCATTTGAGAAATTAAAAATTATTTCCTGCCATTTAGGCGGAGGCTCAAGCATTACCGCTACAAAAAACGGCAAGGCGATTGATACTTCAATGGGATTTACTCCCATGGAAGGGTTGATAATGATGACTCGTCCAGGAGATATTGATGCGGGGATTGTTTTAGAGCTTGTTAAGAATTTTTCTTTGAAAAAAACTGATAAAATTTTAAATTTTCAATCTGGACTCAAAGGCATTTGTGGAAAAGAAAATATGTTGGAGGTTTTAAAAAAAGCTAAGCAAGGCAATAAAAAAGCAAAATTAGCTTTAGACTTATTCGTCTATCGGATTCAAAAATACATCGGAGCATATTTTGCTATTTTAGAAGGATGTGACTTATTAATTTTCACTGGCACAATTGGATTTTTTTCTACAAAGATTAGGAATATGATTTGCAGAGATTTAACTATCTTGAAAAATACCAAAATCCTTGCTATAAAAACAGATGAGGAATTATCCATAGCTCAAAAAGTATGAAAAAAGATTTTTCAATTTTAATAGGAGGCGAAGCAGGAGAAGGTTCTCGAAAATCAGGATCTGTGATTGCCGAGCTATTTTCTAATATAGGATATCGAATTTATATTTATGAAGATTATCCTTCTTTAATAAAAGGAGGCCACAATTTTTCTCAAATTAGAGCTAATAAAAAAGAAGCTTTAGGTCATCGTAAAGGAATTGATTTTTTACTTGCCTTGGACAAAAGAACAATTGAAGAACACAAAAATGATTTAAGCAAAGATGGAATGATTATTTACAATAGCGATGATATTTCCGGAAAGCATAAAGGGATAGGAATACCTATAAAAACAATTACTAAAGAGGAGGGTGGAAATCCAATAATGAAAAATAGCGTCTTAATTGGCGTCCTGGTTAAAGTAATAGGAATGGACTGGAAAGTAGCAGAACAGGTTTTTAAAAAAGAATTTAAGAAATACGCGGAAATAAATCTTAAAATAGCGAAGAGGGGTTTTGATTCTTCAAAAACTTTGTTCACAATTGAAAAGATAAAACAAAAACCACTTCCTTTATTAACTGGCAATGAAGCTTTGGCCTTAGGAGCGGTTAAAGCTGGTTTAGATTTTTATATTGCTTATCCTATGACTCCTGCTACTGGAATCCTTCATTTTTTGGCAGAACATAAAAAAGAATTTAATATAGCTGTGGTTCAGTTAGAAAATGAAACAGGAATTGTAAACGCAGCAGTGGGGGCGGCTTTTACCGGAGCTCGAACTATGGTGGGAACTTCTGGAGGCGGCTTTGCTTTAATGACAGAAGGGCTCAGTTTAGCTGCTCAGAGCGAGAATCCTTTGGTGATAATAAATAGCCAGAGAATGTCTCCAGGTACTGGGGTTCCAACTTATAACGGCCAAGGTGATTTATTATTTACTTTGACTGCTGGCCATGGGGACATAGTGAGATTTGTTATAGCTCCTGGTGATGCTGATCAGGCCTGTTTTTGGGGAGGAAAAATCTTAAATCTTTCCTGGAAATATCAAACTCCTTCAATTCTATTAATAGACAAACAGATTTCAGAAAGTACTTTTAGCTTTGATAGAAGTATTTTAAATGAAGTCGAATATGAAAAAGCATTGCTTTGGGATAAGAAAGGAAAGTATTTGAGATATAAAGATATGCAGAATGGAATTTCTCCTCTCGCTTTTCCTGGAGGAAAAAATGTAGTTTCCAAATCAAATAGTTACGAACATGATGAATTTGGTATTACTGTAGAAGAAAAAGAAAAAGTAGAAAAAATGCAGGATAAAAGATTAAGAAAATTTAGAGAGATGAAAAAGGAAGTAGACAAGTTGGAAGCAGTTAAAATTTATGGAGACAAAAAAGCCAAAAAAGCGCTTATTGCTTGGGGGTCAACAAAAGGGCCGGCGAAAGAAGCGGCCGAAAAATTAGGCATTAAAATGATTCAGCCCATTATTTTAGAACCGTTTCCGGAAAATCAAATGAAGCGTGCTTTGAAGGGAGTCAAAAAAATTGCTTTAGCAGAAACAAACGGATTAGGGCAGATGGAGAAAGTTTTGAATTGTTATGGAATAAAAGTGGATAAAAAGATTTTAAAGTATAATGCCCGACCGTTTTTTCCAGAGGAAATAGAAGAAAAGTTAAGAAACTTTTAGGTTAATTTGAAATTTATTATTTAAAATTATGAAATTAGACACATACGCTGAAAATACTTGGTGTCCGGGATGCAGAAATTTTATGATTCTCACTGCTTTTAAAAACGCGATTTTTTCTTTAGTAAAAGATGAAATGTCTAAAGAAAATATAGTAGTGGTGGGTGGAATCGGCTGCAATTCAAAGACTATTGATTATTTGAATTTAAATAGCTTTTCTTCATTACATGGCCGGCCGATTATTTCAGCTGAAGGAATAAAATTAGGAAACCCAAAACTTAAAGTAATAGTTTTTATTGGTGATGGTGGATGTTATAACGAAGGAATTTCTCATTTGATTCATGCTGCTAAAAGAAATACCGATATTACCGTTTTAGTTCACAATAATAGTACTTTTGCCTTAACTACTGGGCAGTTTACAGCTACTTCCCCTGAGAATTTTAAGGGAGGATCTACGCCCGAGGGAAGCGTGGAAAAACCATTAAATCCTTTAAAATTAGTATTAGCTGCAAACGGCACCTTTGTGGCCAGAGGTTATGCCATGAGAATAGACCATCTTACAAATTTAATTATTCAAGCAATAAAACATTCCGGCTTTTCCTTTATTGACGTTCTCCAACCCTGCATTTCTTTTTTTGACTCCACTTCATTGTACGATAAAAAAGTTTACGAGATGGAGGAAAAAAATTTGGATTCCCCAAAAGAAGCCTTAAAAAAAATAGAGGAATGGGATTATA
>CAYTXM010000027.1:0-4303 GCA_964441595.1 uncultured Candidatus Saccharibacteria bacterium | reverse complement strand
TTTTAATTTTAATATTAAATCTTTTTGCTAAATACAAGAATAAATTTTTAACAAATTTAATATCTTTTACACTTGAAATTTTTGCAGTGGGGCCAATCGGCATATCTATAATCAAATGATTAATTCCAGTAGCAATTTGTTTGGACATAATACTAACAACCATTTTAGAATAAGGCTCCAATCCTAATATACGGGTAATTTTAATAAATCTATCGTCAACAGGAGCTAACCTCAAAGCTCCTCCCCAAATTAAACAGCCATTTGTTTCTTTAACGATTTCTTTTATTTCATCTAAAGAAAAGCTCACCGGCGCCAATACTTCCATTGTATCTGCTGTTCCTGCTGCAGAAGTTATCGCTCTGGAAGAAGTCTTTGGAATTGTAATTCCATAGCTTGCTACAATCGCAACTATTATTGGACTTACGCGGTTGCCTGGAATTCCTCCAATAGAATGTTTATCAGCCACAACTCTTCCAAATTTTATCATATCTCCTGTCTCACTGATTGCTTTGGTTAAATAATAAATTTCTTCTTTAGAAAAGTTCTTTTCATCGAATGCAGAAGCAATAAAAAAACCTAATTCTAGATCATTAATTCTATACTTAGCTATATCTGAAACTAAAGTAGAAATTTCTTTATATGACAGCCTCTTTCTATTTAACTTCTTGTGAATAATCTTAAGAGAAGGCGCATGACCCGCGAGCCTTAATTCTAATAAGTCGCCTTCCTTGATTCTGTATCTATTTGTTATATCTTGAAAAACTCCGATTTCTCCTTTTTGTACTAAAGATCCTGTAGTATCTACTGCGATTTCTGTTTGTTTTTCTTTCCACTTAACAACTAATTCATCGCCTGGTCTAATACCAAAACATTTAGCATCTTCATTATGAACAATAACAATCCAAGGATAACCTGTTTTGATATCCAGATATTTAACTTTAAGGAAAAAAATGCCTTTTGTTTTAGAATCGTTTTTCATTTTTTAAATCAATTTGTTGTTTAAAATACACATTGCCAATTCTTTAGTAATATCAACCGAAGATTGAGAATTTTCTAGAGTATTTGTAAATACAATCTTCTTGGGATTTATTTTACTTAACTCTTCTACTGCCTTATCTCCAAAAATAGAATGGATAAAAGCAAAACTAATTGTTTTGGCTTTAAGCTCTTGTGCAATTTTAGCAGCTTGTAAAATAGTTCTACCAGTTGAAACAATATCATCGACAATAATAACGTCTTTACCTGTAAAATTATAATTATTATCAAACAAAAAACTTATTTTCCCTGTTTTAATATCTCTTGTTTTTTCAAAAACTATTTTTTCAGCAGGAAATTTTTTACAAAAATCTTCAACAAACGCTTTTGATTCTCTGTCTGGACCTATAACTATTGAATTAGAAGGGGGAAAATCTTCAAACTTTTCTGCTAAATTTTGAAAAAGAAAGACATTGTATGCTGGAATTTTAAACAAATCCCCAATCTTTTTTCTATGCTCATGCATATTACAGGTAATAAAAACATCCACATTCTTTTCTATTAATTCAGAAATGTATAATGAAGAAAGAGGTTCGCCTTCTCGAAAAATAGAATCTTGGCGGGCATAAGGAAGATAAGGCATTATGCATATTATTTCTTGCGCGAGCTCTTTTAGTTTCCTTAATAATAAAAAATACTTAATTAAATAAGCATTAATATCTTCGCTTTGTTTTTTCTGAAAAATTAAAATAGCTTTATCAACTTTTTCTTCTTTTTCCAAACGAGGCTGGATTTCCCCATCAGCAAAAACTCTATCCTCTATTGAAATAAAATCCAAATTAAGTTGCTGAGCTAATTTCTTAGCTAACTCATCCCCTATTACTAAATTTTCCATAAATATAATTAATAATCTATTATTTAATATTTTCAATGCCTTTTTTCTTCTTTGTTTTACCTATGAATCTCAACACATAGATACTAGCAAAAGCTAATGCAATGCTTACTAAAATTGCGTAAATAAATTTAGCTAAAATAGTGTCTTTGCTCATTGGAAATAAATATTCCACCAAAGCCATTGACACATCCCTCCATGCTAAACCAGCTACAAAACCAAAGGCTGCAATAATATAACCCGCTGTTATCTTTCTCAAATCTCTTTCTACTCTGTTCTTTTCGTCTTCTAATGTTCTTATTTTTTCCTTAAGCTGATACAATTGTTTTAAATTATACATAATTTTTATAAATAATTATTGTAAATTCTCCTTTTATTTTATCATCTTTTATCTTTTTTATAACCTCATTAATCATTCCCCTATAAATTGTCTCAAACTTTTTAGTTAATTCCCGACAAACGATTATTCGTGGGTTAAGATTGAATTTTTGAGATTTATCATTAATCTCTTCTAATGTTTTAATAATTCTATGAGGTGATTCATAAAAAATAATAGGATGTTTTAAATCTATCAGCTGACGAAACAATTCTTCAAAAAATTTATTTCTTTTTTTCTTGTGCGGAGGAAATCCTAAAAAAGTGAATCTATCCATTGGAAAACCAGAAATCGAAGCGGCGCTTACTAAAGCTGAACTACCTGGTATTGGAATAATTACTACGTCCATATTTTCTTTAACAAGAAACTCTATTAATTTATTGCCTGGATCAGAAATTCCAGGAGTGCCTGAATCAGAAACCAATGCTAAATTTTTTCCTTTTTCTAATAAGTCGGCTATATAGTTTACTTTTTTAAGTTGCGAATGTTGGTGATAGCTTAGAACTGAAGTTTTAATGTCGTAACGCGATAATAACTTTCTCGTTACTCTGGTATCCTCACACAATATTATATCAACTTCTTTTAGAATGCGAATAGCTCGCAAAGAGATATCTTCTAAATTTCCTATTGGGGTGGCAACAATAAATAAATCTGCCATTTCGTTTTAATTTTAAAGTAATTTAAAGTTATTAATTATCAGGCCAAATTTATAGCCTAAAAACTTTGCTGCCTTTCTGCAATAAACCATCCTATCAGTAAAAATTTCAAAGTATTCAATTATTGGCACAAAATTTGTATCAATTTTAAGAATTAAAGTAATTAATTTTTTCTTCTTATTAATTCTTACTCTTGATATTTTTGTGGCAAAATTTACTCTATCGTGTATGTCTTCTTTAATTTTCTTGGGTTTTTTATTAACAACTCTTGAACGGCGCACGTCTGTTTTATCAGCTAAAACAAGTATCGCGGCAATAATATTGGAAAAATTCATTTCATCTTTATCATGATTGGAAATTGCGTTCATAATTATTGCCAATTCTTCTGGAGAAAAATCCTGATTAAAAATTTGATGAAATAATAAAGCGCCAAAATAATGATGATGGCTTCTGCTTAAAAAGTTTCCCATATCATGACAAAAACCGGCAATAGCTGCTATTTCTTGTTCTTCTTTTGAAAAACCAATTTCCTTAGCAATTAAACTGGCTCGAGCAGAAACAATCTTCGCATGAGATAAACTATGCTCTGTATATCCCACTGCTGTTAAAGATTCAGCTGACTGTTTAATAAATTCTAATACCTGCGGATTCTTTTTGACTTGATTTAAACTAATCATAATAATTAATATCTATTTCTATTATATATTACATCATATCAAAAATAAGCTTAATGTAAAACCCCTAGCCACATATAGACAATATATGGGGATAAAAAAATGCCGCTGTTAAAAGGAGCAAGCTCCTCAAAACAACGGCATTTCCATTATAGCAAAGAAAAATGATTTGTCAACCCCCTACACAAAATTAGAATAAATACCAAAGACATTTATTTGGTAACCATTTGAAAGAAATGAAATATAAACGTTACTATATTTAATAAAATTTAATAAAATGGACGTTTGGTCTAAAACCAAACGTCCTCTACTGCCTTAATCTTTTTCGTCTTTCTTCATCTTTTTCTTTAAAAAATTATAATTACCTTACATCTGTCGAAATTACTATCAATATTAAGAGTTAAAAAATCAGTGTAAGATATTTTATAATCTTTTCCTATTGATGGGTCATTGGTAATAAATTCCTGATTTTCTTTATCAAAACCAATTATCACCCTGGCATGGGTATAAATTTCAGTTAGACTATAATCTAGACTATAATATTGTATGGCGATTACTGGAATATCTTTTTTTAACAAATCCTCTATTTGTTTGATAGTTTTATATCTATATTCTACATTAAATCCTAAATCCTTTGCGAAAGTAATGAATTTAGATATTGAACTTTTACCATTTTCGATTACCCTGCTGGCTATTTCAACTTGGTTGATATATAATCCAAAATATTTGA
>CAYTXM010000026.1:0-4770 GCA_964441595.1 uncultured Candidatus Saccharibacteria bacterium | reverse complement strand
TTGAAGATAATCTTTTAATTCCACATTTCTTTTCCCGATTATTTTTTTGGTTAATTTATATTCTTTTTCATACACGTATGGAAAAGCTAAATCTTCTAATTGCGCTCCCATATCTGACATTCCCAAACGATAAGCTAATGGGGCAAGAATTTCCAAAGTTTCTAATGATTTTTTTCTTTTCTTTTTTGGTCCTAATGACCACAAAGTTTTCATATTATCCAATCGATCAGCTAATTTAATAAGAATAATTCTTAAATCTTTTGCCATAGCCAAAATCATATTTCTAAAATTTTCTTTCTCTGTATCGTCATCTTCCTTGTATTTAATTTTATTTACCTTGGTTAACCCATGAACTAAAAAAGATACCTCATCATTAAATTCAGATTTAATTTTAGAAAGGGGAATTTCACAATCTTCAACAACATCATGAAGTACACTGGCAACCACAGCGTTAACACCTAATTTCATTTGACTAATAGATAGAGCTACTCGTAAAGAATGATTTATAAACGGTTCTCCTGTTCTTCTTTTTTGTTCAGAATGAGATTTTTCAGCAAATTCAAATGCTTTTTCTAATAAATCTATTTCTCTTTCATTAGCAGAATCTTCAAGATTCTGAATTATTTTCTGTTTTAGGGATTTCATAATCACAATTACGATTAGAGCATTTTATTTTGGTTTTCATTTCCACAAGGGGCTTTTTGCATTTTGGGCAATTTTTCCCTGTAGGTTTATAAGAAGAAGCAAAATCGCATTCAGGCCAACGTGAGCATGCATAAAACATTTGTCTTCTTTTGTTTCTTTTCATTATTATATCTCCAGTTTTGCATTGAGGACATTTCATAGAAAATTCATTGTTGATGGATTTAGTAAAGGAACATTTAGGCCAATCAGAGCAGGCAAGAAATTTACCAAATCTTCCCAATTTTAAAACCAGATTATTTCCACATTTTGGACATTTTTCTTTTGTTTCAACAACTGGAGCGAGTTCTTCTTTAGAAACTTCTACGTATTTCTTTTCCAGATTGTCCTTAAATGGTTTATAGAATTCACTGACCATATTTATCCAGTCTAATTTTCCTTCTGCAATATTATCTAACTTTTCTTCTATTTGGGATGTGAATTTATAATCCACAATATCTGGAAAGTGTTTTGTCAAAACACTATTTACCAGAATTCCAATTTCTGTTGGAATAAAAGATTTGCTTTTATCTCTTGCAACATAACCTCTATATTCTAATACAGATACAATAGGCGCGTAAGTTGAAGGCCGTCCAATACCAAAGCTTTCCAAGGTTTTTACTAAAGAAGCGTCATTATATCGTGGAGGAGGTTGAGTAAGATGTTCTTTAGGATTAATCTCTTTAATTATTAGTTTTTCTTTAACCGATAGAGATGGTTTTTCTTGAAGGTCTGATGGTTTAGAATAAGGATAAATACGGAAAAATCCATCAAAATCTAAATTGTAGAAATTATTTTTTAACAAATATTTATCTTGTTTACCTTCGCATTCAACAGAGATTGAGGTTTTTTCTAAAATCGCAGAAGGCATTTGACCTGCTAAGAATCTTGCCCAAATAAGAGTGTATAAAGATAATTCGTCTTTTGTTAAATATTCTTTTATTTTTTCTGGCGTATAAAACGGGTCAGTGCAACGAATGGCTTCATGAGCTTCTTGGGCCAAACGAGATTGTTTTTTGAAGATTCGCGCTTGAGGTAAAACATATTCTTTTCCTAAGTTTGTTTCTAAAAAGTCATGGGCTGCTTTAAGAGCTATTGGAGAAAGATTTGTAGAATCGGTTCTCATATAAGTAATTAATCCAACAGTCTCTTTTTCTAATTTTTTTCCTTCATAAAGAGATTGGGCTAAATACATTGTTTTCTTGGCGGAAAAATGAAGCAATTGCCACGAGGATTGTTGTAAAGTGCTAGTAGTAAATGGAGCAGCAGAATGACGTTTCACTTTTTTTATCTCTATATCCAAAACATAAGCATCTTTCTTTTCTAATTCTTTTTTAATTTTATGTACCTCTTCTTCTGATTTAATTCCCGGCTTAGGCAGGGGATTATTATTAATTTTATATAAATCAAATTCAAATTCATTACCTTTCTTTTCTTTTTCTAATATTGCAGAAATACTATAATATTTTTCTTCTTTAAAAGATTCTCTTTCTTTTTCCCTTTCAACGATTAACCTTAATGCAGGTGATTGTACTCTACCAGCAGATAATCCTCTGAATACTTTTTTCCATAAAAACGGGGATAATTCATATCCTACCAAACGATCTAATATTCTTCTTGTCTGTTGGGCGTTTACTAAGTTTAAGTTAATCTTGCGTGGATTTTTTATAGCGTTTTTTATGGCTGGTTTAGTAATTTCATGAAAAGCGATCCTTTCAAATTTTTTTCCTTCAATCTCAAGGGCTTTGGTCAAGTGAAACGCAATAGCTTCACCTTCTCTGTCTTCATCAGGCGCTAATATTATTTGATCGCTTTTCTTAGCCAGTTTCTTAAGCTCATTTACCTTTTTTCTCGCTTTTACAGGGACAATATAATGAGGAGCAAAATTATTTTCTATATCAATTCCCAATTTAGATTTAGGAAGATCTCGTACATGGCCATAACAAGCAACAACTTTAAAATCTTTTCCCAAAAAATGGGAAATGCTCTTTGCTTTTGTAGGTGACTCAACGATAACAAGCTTCATATATTTTTTATTATTTGTTTTTAATGTAGCTTCCTCCATCTATATTTTTAATAAATTCTTTTAATTCTAAAGTGGTGAGAATGGCAAGGACCTCTTTAGGAGAAAGATTAGAGATTTCTATAATTTTGTCAATAGCAAGAGGATTTCCTTTAGAAAGGGACTCGTAAATCTTTTTTTCTTGTTTGTTGTCAAATTTTAAATTAGGGGGGTCTTTTATTATTGGTAAAGTATATTGAATATTTAATTCTTCTAAAATATCTTCAATTTCACAAACTAATTTTGCTCCTTGTTTAATCAAACCATTAGTTCCAACAGAGTTTTTATTAAATATTGAACCGGGAATAGCAAAAACTTCTCTATTTTGCTCTAATGCAAATTGGGCAGTGATTAAAGCGCCGCTTTTTTCAGGAGCTTCTATTACTACAGTAGCTAAAGAAAGCCCGCTGATTATTCTGTTACGCCAAGGGAAATAACTCTTTAAAGCAGGAGCATCTAAAGGATATTCGCTAATTAACGCTCCGCGCTTGGCTATTTCTTGGGATAATCTTGTATTGCTAAAAGGATAGACATTACCTAATCCTGACCCTAAAACCGCGATTGTTTTTCCCTGGTTTTTCAAAGTAGTTTCATGGGCTATAGTATCAACGCCATAAGCTAAGCCGCTTACGATAACAAAATTATAGCGTACTAATTCTTTTACTAATTTTTCTGTAACCAATTTTCCGTATGCGCTTATTTTTCTTGTTCCAACGACAGCTATGCATGGCGCTTCTTCAGGAATTTCTCCTTTAATATAAAATGACGAAGGAGAATAAGATATTTCTTTTAATAAATTCGGATATCTATTTTCTGAAGAGATAATTAAATCAACTTTTTGTTTTTCTATTTTTTGCCATTCTTTATAGGGATCGATGTTTTCTTTTTGGCTAATGATTAATTTTTCCCAAGCGCTTTTAAAAGTTTGGTTAGAATATAAAAAAGGAAATAGCTTCAGGAAGTTATTTTTAAAAGCTACGTTTAGAGCGTTTAAATATATTTTTTCTTCATGGTGGGGCATTATATAGAAATTATATCACAGCATTATTATTCTGTCATTTTTATTGTTTTTTTTCTGATGTTAAGATATACTTAGACGTAATGGAAGATTTTAAAAAGAGATTAATTTTGACTATAAGCATTTCTTTATCTATCATTTTAGTTCTTGGTGGGTTATTTTATTATTTTCACAACGACATCCTGAAGAAAGTAACAAAAATTAATTCTTACAGGCAGGAACTTGCTTCTCGGGTTTCAATTTTAGACAGAATTTATGTATTAGAGCAGGAACATACAAAATCCTTGTCATATTTTGCGAAATTAGAAGAAGCTTTACCTACAGAAACGGAAATGGTTAATTTAGAAGAAGTTTTGCAAAATTTGGCAGGTCAAAATGATTTAAATTTAAGTTTTAGATTTGGATTGTTAAATGAAGCAACTGAACAAGAGCCAAAGAATTATAGTTTCAATTTAATTCTTACGGGAGAGAAAGACAATATTTTAAAATGGATGGATAGTTTGCAGAAATTAAATTATACAATTCGTGTGGATCAAATAGAATTAACTCAAACTAGTTCTCAGAAATATAGCGCTAAAATTTTAGGAAGAGTTTATCTTCGTTAAAAATCGTTAAGAATTTTAATATGTTTAATGTTTAAAAGAATTTATCAAAATTTAAAAAAGAAAAATCTATTCTTATTGGCCGGATCATTAATGGTTCTTATTGTTTGCGGTGGCTTGATAGTTTTTGGTTTGACTTTTTTAATAAAAAATATTAATTTAGTATTAAAACCAATTAATCCAGAAAACTCTTCGATACATTTTAATATTTCTGAAGCAGAAAGATTGTTTTTACAAGATAAATAATATATTTATGCGCGCGTAGCTCAGTGGTAGAGCGCGTCTCTGATAAAGACGAGGTCGCAAGTTCGATCCTTGCCGCGCGCACTTTGTTAATTTCTTCGTATTCCTCGTAGGGCCCGTAGCTTAATTGGTAGAGCGCCTGTGTTGCATACAGGAGGTTGTCG
>CAYTXM010000025.1:0-5479 GCA_964441595.1 uncultured Candidatus Saccharibacteria bacterium | reverse complement strand
GCCGAGGTAGCTCAATGGTAGAGCAACGGTTTTGTAAACCGTAGGTTGGGGGTTCAAGTCCTCTCCTCGGCTCATTCATGGGCGCGTCGCATAGCGGCAATTGCATCAGACTGTAAATCTGACGGCCTTAGGCCTCCGTAGGTTCGAGTCCTACCGCGCCCACTCACCAATAGGATATTAATTATGATATCAAAAGAAAAATTGGAAAGGTTATATAGGAAGGGGTTATCGATGCAAGAGATTTCAGGCAAGACTGATTTAACTTACCACCAAGTGACTTATTGGATGAGCAAATATGATATTTCTCGAAGATCACGAAGTATAGCTAACTATGTCAAATACAATCCTAATGGAGATCCATTTAAAATTAAAAAATTAAAAACTAAAAAGGATATAGAATTATTAAATTTGGGCATAGGATTATTCTTAGGCGAAGGAACAAAGGGAAATAGGTATAAAGTAGTGTTAACTAATTCGGACCCTCAGATAATAAAACTTTTTTTAACATTCCTAAAGATTATTTGTGGGGTTAAAGATTTCAAAATAAGGGCTGCTTTAAATGTATTTGATGATATTAATTTAAAGGAAATATTAGATTTTTGGCAAAAAGAAACAAATATTCCTCATTTAAGGTTTGTTAAATCTATTGTTAGAAAAAGTAAGGAAGGGACTTATAAAAATAAAAGTAAATACGGTACTCTTACAGTTTATGTTTCAAATACAAAATTAAAAAAACTTATAGATAAATATTGTAAAGAGGCATTAACTAGATTTTCTTGATTATATGCCGAGATAGCTCAGTTGGTAGAGCATTTCATTGGTAATGAAAAGGTCGTCGGTTCAAATCCGACTCTCGGCTCAGATTAATGAATAATTAACAATTAACGAATATCAATAAATAATAGATAAACACTAGTTATGAAAAAAGAATTTATAGTAAGATTACAATGCACAGAGTGCAAACATATTAATTATTATACGCGTAGAAACAAAAAAACTGTTGAGCGCAAGTTAGAATTAAAAAAATATTGTTCTTGGTGTAAAAAACACACACTTCATAAAGAAATGAAGAAATAGGGGCGTAGCTCAATTGGTAGAGTAGCGGTCTCCAAAACCGTTGGTTGCAGGTTCGAGTCCTGCCGCCCCTGCTCCAATTAAAATATATAAAAATATAATAATAAATATGAATAAAAAAGGATCAGCTTCAATTTTCTTTATAATATTAGGATTGTTGTTTGTTGGAGGTTATTTAATAAATCAAGGAATTATAACAATAAATGTTCCTTCTGCGACAACAACTACAATTGGATTAACTACGACAACAACAATTTCTACTGAGGAATTTTGTCAGAAAAAAGATACTGATTTTAAACTTAGTTTGTCAGAAGCTAAAGAAATTGCTATTCAGGGTCAATGTGGAGATAAACTTAAAGACACTTATATATGTAATGAAATTACTGGAACTTGGTGGATAGATTTGGATATAGAGAAAGCTGGTTGCAGTCCTGCTTGCGTGATTAATGTAGAAACAAAAACAGCAGAAATTAATTGGAGATGCACAGGTTTGCTTCCAATGTAGATTTGTCTATTGACTGATATATTATATAATGGTATCATTAAAATGCCCCAATAATGGGACATTTTAAATTAGAATAATAGTTGTTTGAAAAATAAATAAAAAATTAAAAAGGAGGTGATTTGAATGAAATGGGATGAAAAGAAGAAACTTGTTCGTCAGAATAGGATTTTTAAAAGGAATCTAAGAAAAATTGTTATTAATCATGATATTAATGAGGTATGTGTTATTTTTCCTTATAATCAGAAGAATCTATTGGTTCCAAACTATAAATTTTGGTCTAAAATTAAAGAAAGCATGAACACTAATAGTTTTCTTATTTGTTCCCCAAATGCTTTAGTTAAAGCACGACCAAAAATATCTAGTGATAGATATTTAATTACAGCTAACGAAATGGTGCTTAGATATTGGGAGGAAATTCAATCGTACATTGATGCCACAAAAGTTAGAAGTATTATAATAGTCAGTTCGGACTTAAATGTTCCGAGAATTGAAAGAGATTTCTCTATTGTGTTTCAAGAGCATAAGTATCAATTCAATATAGAATATAAGATTATTGTAGTGCCCTCTAGCTTTTGGAAAACAATTTATAAGATTAGAGAAGCAATGGTTTTCTAACTCCCAATATGGCTGTATAGATTTTTGGGCAGGATTTCGTGATTGTTTAACAAGCTAAAGAAAAGCTCATTGCTTTAAGTGCAATGGGCTTTTTAATTTTAGTGTGTGATTTTATGATATAATTGGTTAAAACCAATCAAATTTATTAGCAATGTTGAGTAAAGAAAATCTTATTCAAGAAATTATTGATTCAGGTTATTTAAAATCCTCTCATATTATAGAGGCATTTTCCATTATTGATAGAAAGGATTTTGTAGTTTCAGAATATCAGAACGAAACTTATTCAAATATTCCTCTGCCCCTTGGTTTTGGGCAGACTATTTCACAGCCCCTTACAGTGGCTTTTATGTTGGAACTTCTTGAGCCACAATCAGGAGAGAAGATTTTAGATATTGGTGCTGGTTCTGGTTGGACAACTGCTCTTTTAGCTTATATTGTGTGCCAAAAGGAAGAAGGAAAAGTAATTGCTATAGAAAGAATACCTGAATTAAAGGAATTTGGAGAAAGAAACGTAGCAAAATATAATTTTATAGAAAAAGGAGTAGTAAAGTTTATTTGCGCTGATGGCTCTCATGGCTATGAAAAAGAAGCTCTTTTTGATAAAATTCTTTGTTCAGCTGCAGTAAAAGAAGTTCCTAAAGATTGGTTAAAACAATTAAAAACAGGCGGAAGAATAGTTACTCCTTTTAATGGAGAAATACAACTTTGGATAAAAAAAGCGGAAAATGAATTTGATATTAAACGTTTTCAAGGATTTACCTTTGTTCCTTTGATTACTAATAATGAATGATAAATAAGGAAAAGTAAATAATGAATGAGGTTCATCTTTAAAGTTGTTTTTTGAGCCTAAATTTGGTAAAATTTGAAGCATGCCTAAAGCAAACAATATAACACTTTCTGTATATGCTGGTGCTGGCGGTCAAGATGCTGAAGATTGGGCATTGATGCTTTTAAAGATGTATCAGAAATATTCAGAGAGGAAAAATTGGAGATTTTCATTATTAGATAAGAAAGAAAATGAATATGGTGGAATTAAAAACGCTGTTGCAGAAATAAACGGAGATGATGTTTATAAAATTTTAAAAAATGAGAATGGCGTGCATCGATTAGTAAGAATTTCCCCTTTTTCCTCTGCTAAATTGCGCCATACTTCTTTTGCTTTAGTGGAAGTTTTGCCGATTATTGAAGCGAAAGAACTTCCATTAGAAGAAAGCGATTTAGAAATCAAGACTTTCCGTTCTTCAGGGCCAGGAGGGCAAAATGTCCAAAAAGTGGAAACAGCTGTGAGAGTGCGCCATAATCCTACTGGAATAATTGTTAGCTGCCAGGAGGGAAGATCGCAGTTTAAGAATAAAGAAAAAGCGTTAACTATTTTAAGAGCCAAACTTCATCAGTTAGCTGAAAAACAGAAAGTAAAAACCTTGAAAGATTTAAAGGGTGAAAAAGTAAAAATTGAATGGGGTAATCAGATTCGTTCTTATGTGCTCCATCCTTACAAATTAGTAAAAAACCATCATACTGGTAAAAAGATAGGTAATGTTGAAGAAGTATTAGATGGGAATTTAGATAAAATTTTAAATTTTTAGTTATGCCATTAGTTTATTTTAAAAATGTTTCCAAAGCTTATAACGGTTCTTTAATTTTGGATAATGTTACTTTTGAAGTGAAATCGGGAGAATTTGTTTCTTTAGTAGGGAGGTCAGGAGTAGGAAAAACAACTATTTTAAAAATGTTGATAAAAGAAGAGCCTCCAACTAAAGGAAGAATTTTTTTTAATGATAAGGATATTAATAAATTTAAACCCGGTGAAATAACTTTTCTTAGACGGAAAATTGGGATGGTCTTTCAGGATTTTAGATTATTATCCAATAGGACAGCTTATGAAAATGTGGCTTTTGCCATGGAAGTGGCTGGTTATTCTGAGCAGGCAATAAGCAAAGACGCTCCTGAGTTGTTAAAATTAGTAAATTTGGAGGAAAAAGCAAATAATTTTCCACATCAACTCTCTGCTGGAGAAAAACAAAGAGTGGTTATATGCCGCGTTTTGGCTCAAAGACCAGAATTAATATTAGCTGATGAGCCTACAGGGGATTTAGACCCAATTAATGCATGGGAAATTATAAAGCTATTAACAAAGATTAATGAACTTGGCACAGCAATCATCTTAGCTACCCATGATAAAGAGGTGATAAATACTTTAGAAAAAAGGGTTATCAGCTTAGATAAAGGAAAAATTGTTCGTGACGAAGAATCAGGAAAATATCTTATTTAAATTACTTAATTACTAATTATTTAGATCTATGTTTATCCTAATAAAAAGAGTTTTTCGCACAGCTTGGCAGGGATTGGTTAGAAATAATTGGCTTTCTTTTACTTGTATATCAATGTTGGCAATCAGTTTGATTATTTTAAGCTCAATTTTGATATTTAATAATACTAGTAATAATCTTATCAATATTTTGAAAGACAAGATGGATATTAGTATTTATTTTAAAAGAGATGTTCCAGAAGAAGATATTTTAAAAATTCGCGACGATCTTATAGGTAATGAAAAAATTGCTAAAATTGAATATATATCTCAAGAGGAAGCGTTAAAAACTTTTGAAGAAAAGAGCAGCAGGAACCCGGCAATTAAAAGAGCGCTGGAAGAATTAGGAGAAAATCCTTTAGCAGCTTCTTTAAATATTAAGGCTAAGGATACAAAATATTACACAGAAATAATTAATGATATTGATAACTCAGCTTTTAAAGAGAAATTAATTACAGTAGACTTAATGGAAAATCAGAGAGTGATTGAAAGAATTAATTCTTTATCAGTAGGAATAAAGATAGGCTCTATTTTGGTTATTCTTATTGCCGCGTTTTTGAGTCTTCTTATTAGTTTTAATACAATCCGTATGGCAATTTATTCTCTAAAAGGTGAAATTGAAATAATGAAATTAGTTGGAGCTTCTAATTGGTTCATTCGCGGCCCATTTCTTTTAGAAGGAGCGCTGCAAGGTATAATCGCCTCCTTTATTGCAACTTTAATCTTAATTCCTCTTATTATGTGGGGTAGCCCCAGAGTAGAATCTTTTATAGTTGAAATAAGCATGAGTTTGTATTTCTGGTCGCATTTTTGGTATATTCTTCTATACCAAACATTATTTGGTATATTTTTGGGAATAGTATCCAGTTTCTGGGCAATGAATAAATACCTGAAAGTATAAAAATTGCGGGATCGTCTAATGGTAGGACAGGTCCCCTTGGAGGATCTGATCTTGGTTCGAATCCAAGTCCCGCAGC
>CAYTXM010000024.1:0-5497 GCA_964441595.1 uncultured Candidatus Saccharibacteria bacterium | reverse complement strand
AACGCTTTAAAAGAATTGAAAAAAGTGGTTAAGCATGAAGTTGAGGTTTTAAGAAATAGAAATTTAAAAATTATCAATTCTGAAGAATTAGTTCCTGGGGATATTGTTATTCTAAATCCTGGGGATAAAATTCCTGCAGATGCAAGGATTATTGAATCGCAGGATTTGAAAATTAATGAAATGGTTTTGACTGGTGAATGGTTTCCGAAAACAAAGGTTTCCAGAGAGTTATCTGGACAAGTACATTTGATGGATAGGGATAATATGGTTTATATGGGGGGTGTTGTAGAAGCTGGAAGAGGCAAAGTTGTCGTTGTAAGTACTGGATTACATACAGAAATTGGAAAGATTGCTAAAATGGTAAAAGAAACTCCAGAAAGAAGAACTCCTTATCAAAAAAAATTAACAAATTTTTCAAATATAATAGGGATAGGCATTGTTTTTGTTTGTGCCTTTATTTTTTTTGAGGGGTTGATAAAGGGAAAAGAATTTGTAGAAATGTTTACTACTTCTGTTGCTATTGCTGTTTCTGCTATTCCTGAAGGTTTGCCTGTGGCAATAACAGTGATTTTAGCTTTAGGAATGCAAA
Source organism: uncultured Candidatus Saccharibacteria bacterium (assembly GCA_964441595.1). Lineage (GTDB taxonomy): Bacteria > Patescibacteriota > Minisyncoccia > UBA6257 > UBA6257 > DAOVIY01. The sequence goes on along the minus strand of CAYTXM010000024.1, from coordinate 4,908 downwards.
AAGTGTTGAAAAAGAAAGGATTAATAAGAAAATTAGCTTCTGCAGAAACCTTGGGAAATACCAGTATCATATGTACTGATAAAACAGGTACTTTAACAAAAGGGAAAATGAAAGTTAGTGAGATAATTGGAGATAAACCATTAGTTCTTAAATCAGCTGTTTTGGCGTCAGAAGCGTTTATTGAAAATCCTGATGATGTTATGGAAAAATGGATTTTAAGAGGTAGGCCTACAGATAGGGCTTTATTAGAGGCTGGAATTGAAAATGGATTGATTAATATAAAAAGTAAGATGGAAGAAGATAAATTATCTGAAATTCCTTTTAATCCTATAAATAAATTCGCTGTTTCTTTTTATAAAGAATCAGGGGAAATGAATTTGTATATTTGCGGCGCTCCAGAAAAGATTTTTGAGAGAAGCAATTTAAATAATGAACAAAAAAGAAAATTAGAAAAAAAATTAAAAGAATTAACTAGTAAAGGATTACGTGTACTTGCTACAGGTTGCAGAAAAGTTGATATAAGTGAAAATATAGTTTACGAAATAAAAGGATTAAAAGCTCTTTGTCACGATTTCATTTTTACAGGTTTTATTGCTTTAAGCGATCCAATTCGTAAAGAAGTAAAGCAGGCAATAAAGATTTGTAAAAAAGCTGGTATGAGACCTATTATAGTGACTGGAGACCATCAATTGACAGCTAAAGCGGTTGCAGAAGAATTGGGTTTTGAAATAACAAAAGATAATATTTTAGAAGGAATGGATTTGGATAAATTATCTGATAAAGAATTTGAAGAAATTATGGATAAAATACAGATTTATTCTAGAGTAGAGCCTAAGCATAAGATGAGAATTATTGACGCTTGGCAAAATAGAGGAGAAGTTGTAGCAATGACCGGAGATGGGATAAATGACGCTCCTGCTCTGAAAAAAGCCGATATTGGGATAGCATTAGGTTCTGGAACAGCTGTGGCCAAAGAAAGTTCTGATCTAATTTTATTAAATGACAGTTTTTCCATTATTGTTAAAGCTGTAGAAGAGGGAAGAGTTATTATCGATAATATTAGGAAGGTTATTACATATTTGCTTTCAGATAGTTTTTCAGAAGTAATTTTAATAGGGACAAGTATTTTTATTGGGGCTCCTTTGCCAATAATCGCAGTACAAATATTATGGGTTAATTTAATTGAAGATGGTTTACCTGATGTTGCTTTGGCTTTTGAGCCAAAAGAAAAGGGAATAATGGAACAAAAATCTCAAGGTCATAATGTGCATCTATTAACCAAAGAAATGAAATTCATAATTGTAATTATTGGAGTAATTACTGATTTGATGCTTTTAGGGTTATTCTTTTGGTTGTGGAAATTAAATTTTGATATTACATATATTAGAACAATGGTTTTTGCCTGCCTTTCAATTGATTCAATTTTTTATACCTTTTCTTGTAAAAGCCTTCGTAAGAATTTATGGCACATTAATCCTTTCTCCAATAAGCTTTTATTAGTAGCAGTAGTATTAGGGATAATAATGCTAGTAGCCGCTGTTTATGTACCTATACTCCAAACACTCTTAAAGACAGTACCATTAGGAATCAATGATTGGTTAATTATCTTTATCATGGGAGGAATAGAATTAATTGCTATTGAAGCGGCAAAATATCATTTCATTGTTAGGCATCGAACAGAGGATTAACTCATTGGGTCATTGCGGATGAAGTGAAGCAATTTCACTGTCATTGCGAGCGAGCCAGTAGGCAAGCGTAGCAATCTCTCCATCATCCTGATCAAGGTGAAGAATCTCTTAAACTTTAAACTTTCAAACCTTTAAACATGCAGCATAGCTGCCGTTTTATATACTTGACATTCTAACATTAATATACTATTATACAAGATATTAGTTGCTTTTTGAAAAAAACCAATAAGTCCTGACTTATAGCAGGCTAGGTAATAAGGAGGAAAAAAATGAGAATTGATGGCATAGGATTTATTCCATCTACTATAAAGTGGGTAATTGATTACATAAGAGAAAGCTTTAGTAATGGAAATTTGGAGGACACTATGGATTTGATTGAAATATGGGGGACGAAAGAGGATGGGTACGATATACATTTTAAGCTATCTTCAACAGGAATGATTTTCTATATAAACATTAAGGGGAAATATTTTCTTCTTTCTGCTGCTTTATTAGAATGCAGAACATCGGAGAGAAGATATCTTTTAAAAAGAGAGGGTTTAGGAACAGGATTTAATGAAACTATTACTAGAATGAAAGTTTTAATATTAGATGAGTTAGATTCTATTTTGAAAGTAAAAAAGTATTGAATGGATAATAATAAAAAAATAAAGGAGGAAAGAGATGATAATAAAGAGAGAGATTGAACTTAAAGAGCTATATATTGAAAAGGAAAATATTGAAAAAAAGATTGCAAAAGACACAAATATACTAGTTTGCTCGAAACCCATTCCTTTTTATAAGGATTTAGAACATATAGAATATAAAGATGTTTTAGCAACTCTTAGGCGTTCTTTACGTTATAATTGTTTTCGATGGCTTGATTTGACGCTTTCTTTTCCACCAGTTCCAACCAATAAAGCGAATCGTTATCATCACACGAGTACTCCTAAAATTCAAATCTTTGTTTTCGGAAAAAAAGAACTTATTCTTAAAGAAATAGAAAAAATTTCAGAAAGAATAGTTAATAGAAAAAGATGGGTTGAAAAAGAAGTAGGAATTAGTTTTCAGAAGGAATTCGATATTACAAAGTTTATTTAGTTTTGTGAAATTATAAAATACGGAAGGAGTAAGTATTATAAAAATATTTACTCCTTCATAAACATTTCAAGATTTAGCCCAATTAAGGGCTTTTTTTATTATCTTTTGCTATTTGATTGAGGGTTTAACACAATACCTAAAAAGGAGTAAAATATAGGAAGACAATAATTAAAATCTGTAATTAAAAAATGAGCTTAAAGATAACTAAAATATTGTCTAAAAAATGGATTCCTAATAAACAATGGGAGGAGATTTTGCGTCAGGAGGATAAAACAAATTTTAAGGTAAAAATTGGTCATATTGATCCTCGGCGTAATGCTGACCCTAATTTTATCAATCCAAGAGTTTTTTCAGAAAGTGAAACCAGCCAAACAATTATAATTGGTTCAGAACATCCACACGGTCCAAAGATATGGGAAAGAGCTCAACAAGAAGCTTCAAAAATGCTGGAAGAGTGTGCTCAAGCGCTTGGGCAGGCGGATCTTATCCAGAAAGCGCAGAAATTGAAAAAGAATAGTAATGAGGCTATAAAAAGCATAAGTCAAGATAAACTATTTGCTCCTGTAGCAGAGAAGTTTGATTATCATAGTTTTATTATTGTCACAGAATGTGCTGACGAGAAAACAGCTAGACAAACTCTAAAAAACCGTTATTTAGTACCAACTCATGGTTTTTTAGATGCTCCTGTTCCAGGAACGAATATACCGGGAGCAAATGATAAAACTACTCTAAGAGAACTTCTTAAGAGTGATATGATGAAGGATTTTATAACTAAAGAACAGATTAAGGAAATGGAGAAAGCAATGGGAGAAGTAAAAGATAAACTTCCTAAAGATGTTAAAATTTGTGAGGGGAAATATCAAGGATTTGACGTTGTATTTATTGAAGGCAAGAATAAAAGTTCCATTGTTCCTTATATTAAAGAGAGTAAAGATAGAGATAAAGTTTTTGATATGGTAAGAGCAGGACGTTTTCTTGTGTCAGGTGCTTTATTGCGAGCAGTTAATAGTTTTCCATTAGGAAGTACTCCCTGTGATTCTTTAACAAAATTTAAGACAAAAACCACAACTTACAAAATAGGGGATCAGACCTATATTGATAAGGAGATCAGACCCGTAAAAAGTACTCTTGCTAAGGAGGGCTATCTCTATAAAGAAGAAGTTGATAAAATATTTAAATCTATTTTCTCGGCAATTAAAGGTTAAGTTAAACTTAATTCAAAATATCCCTTAAGAAAGGTAAAATATAAATAAATGAATAAGCTGCCAAATTATATTTTTATAACCGGCGGGGTTTTCTCTGGATTAGGAAAAGGTATTACTACTGCTTCAATAGGAAAAATTCTTCAATCCCGGGGATTTAAAATCACTTGTATTAAAATTGATCCGTATATCAATGTTGATGCCGGCACTTTAAGGCCTACTGAACATGGTGAGGTTTTTGTTACTGAAGATGGCGGGGAAACAGATGAGGATTTAGGGCATTATGAAAGATTTTTAGATATAAATTTATCAAAAGAAAATAATATTACCACTGGAAAGATTTATAGTAAGGTTATTAAAAACGAAAGAGAGGGAAAATATCTGGGAAAAACCGTTGAGGCGATTCCTCATTTAACCAACGAGATAAATAGAAGAATAAGAGATATAGGGCAGCAAACAGGCGTTGATTTTGTTTTAATTGAGATTGGGGGAACAGTAGGAGAATATCAAAATGAGCTATATTATAGATCAGCCAGAATGCTGAAAAACGAAGGGGAACAAGTTTTGTTTTGTCATTTAGTTTATTTGCCTATCCCCGAACATCTTGGAGAAATGAAAACAAAACCGTCCCAGCAATCAGTGGAAATGCTGGGAAGATTGGGAATTCAGCCGGATTTTATAATTTGTCGGGCAAAATATTCTATTGACGAGAAAAGGAAAGAAAAAATCGCCACTTTTTGTAATGTTAATAAAGAAAACATTATCTCCAACCCAGATTTGGATTACTCTTATAAATTGCCAATAATTTTTGAAGAACAAAATCTTGCAGAGAAAATTTTGAAAAAATTTAATTTGAGAAAAAGAAAAAAAGATTTAAATTCTTGGAAAGAATTTGTAACTAAATTTGAAAATTCCACAAAGAAAATAAAAATTGGAAT
>CAYTXM010000023.1:0-5896 GCA_964441595.1 uncultured Candidatus Saccharibacteria bacterium | reverse complement strand
CTCAAATTATTCTTCCGCCGCCTAAACATTTGTCTTTTTGATAGAATACGGCAAATTGGCCGGGAGTAGGTGCAAAGACACTTTTTTCTAAAATAATTTTTAATTTTCTCTTTTCCGGAATCAAACAAGCTGGCGATAGTTTTTGTTGATAGCGGACTCTAATTTGCGCGTTAATAGGTTTTGTTATTTTTTCTCCTGAGATTAAATGATATGGAAAAACAAACAGCTCTTTTTTATAGAGAGTTTTTTTATTTTTAGTAACAAAAAGCGTGTTTTTATTTTTATCCCAGCTCGCTACAAAATATGGACCGCCAGATAATTTTATGCCTTTTCGTTGTCCTATGGTAAAAAAATGCAATCCTTGGTGTTTAGATATCACATTTCCCTTTAAATCTAAAATTAATCCTTGTTTTTCGCCGATTTTTTCTTTAAGAAATGGACAAAGTGATTGTTTTGCAATGAAGCAAAAATCCTGACTTTCTTTTTTATTAACTAATAGCTTAAAATCTTCTTTTTGCGCGATTTCATAAATTCTTTTTTTTGTATAATTACCTAAAGGGAGAATGATGTGGCTAAGGTATTTTTGTGGCAATAAACATAAATCATATGACTGGTCCTTATTTTTATCTTTACCCTTTAGAAGCTCGTATTTTTTAGTTTTATTATTGAATTTGAGTCGTGCGTAGTGACCAGTGGCAACATATTCGATTTTATGTTTTTTTGCCCATTGTAATAATTGCTTGAATTTAAAATTAGGATTACAAACAACGCATGGATTTGGAGTTCTTAAATTTTTCCATTCAGAAATGAAATAATCAACAACTTCTTTTTGAAAATCTTTTCTGGCGTTTATAACGTAATAGGGGACATCTAATTTTTTACAAATACTTTTAGCAATTTTTAAGGATTGTTCAGAATTAGGCAGATTTAAAGAAACACCAATTGGATTCCACCCTTGTTTTTTTAATAATATTAAAGCCATGGAAGAATCTATTCCACCAGACATTCCAACAATTATTTTTTTACCCTTGCCTAACTCCATTCCTTATACTTTTCTTCAATTATTTTTTCTTCTCTTTCTACTCTCTTGTGATGTTTTTCTAATTCTTTAGAGATTATTTTTTTGTTTTTTATTGAATAGTCATAAATTGCTTCTAATAAAGCATCAACAGCTAGAATAGAACAGTGGGTCTTTATTGGAGGTAAACCACCTAAGGATTTTATCATTTCTTCCTGGTTGATTTTAAGAGCTTGTTCTATAGTCTTTCCTTTTGCTAAATCAGTAACTATGCTGCTACTTGCTAAAGCGGCTACGCATCCATAGGTTTCAAATTTAATATCTTTAATTATTTCTTCTCCTTTTTTATTATTTCCTATTTTTATATAAATCCACATTACATCTCCACAAATAATATTTCCGACTTTACCAATGCCGTCAGGGTTTTTTATTTTTCCAAAGTTATGAGGAGACTTAAAATGTTGTAGAACTTTTTTATTGTACATATGGGGATATTTTTCTTAATTTTTTTATAGTTTTTGGCAATATTTTAAGAGTATAATTAATATCTTTTTCTTTTGTCCATCTTCCCATTGTTAATCTTAAAGAACCATGAGCTTGTTCTGGGCGCAATCCACATGCCAAAAGAACATGGCTAGGCTCTAATTTTTCAGAAGAACAAGCAGAACCAGAAGAACCAGCAATTCCATATGAATTTAAATCCATTAAAATCGCTTCTCCTTCAACATAAGAAAACCGGAAGTTAGTATTATTAGGCAATCGTTTTTTTGGATGACCATTAAGATAAGAATCAGAGATTTTCTTTAAAACTCCATTAATTAATTTATCTCTTAATTTGCTTAGTCTTTTTGACTCTTTTTTCATTTCCTTTTCACAAATTTCTACTGTTTTTCCAAATCCTACAATTGCCGGAACATTAACAGTTGATGCTCTTAACCCAAATTCATGGTCTCCTCCGTGAATTAATGGTTCAATATTTGTTCCTTTTTTAATATACAATAAAGCTGCACCTTTTGGTCCATAGAGTTTATGCGAAGAAGCAGTTAATAGATCAACTCTCATTTTTTGTACGTCAATAGGTATTTTTGCAAAGCTTTGAACTGCGTCAGTATGAAAATATATTTTCTTTTTTTCACAGATATTTCCTATTTCTTCAATTGGTTCAATCGTTCCAATTTCATTATTAGCATGGATAATTGATATTAAAATTGTATCTTTTCTTATTGCTTTTTCTATTTCTTTTGGATTAATTACGCCATACTTATCGACTTTTATTTTTGTGATTTTAAAACCTTGTTTTTTTAACCATTCAGCACTATTTAAAACACAGCTATGTTCAATAGAAGAAATAATAATGTGTTTTCCTTTGTTTTGGTTAGCAAAGGCCATTCCTTTAATAGCAAGATTATTGCTTTCTGTTGCTGAACTTGTAAAGATTATTTCGTTTTCATTCTTTGCATTCAGGGTTTTTGCCATTATTGAACGGCTTTTTTCCAAAGCTCTTTTTGCTTCTTCGCCAAAACTATGTAGAGAAACAGAATTTCCAAATTTTTCTGTAAAATAAGGAAGCATCGCTTTTAATACGCGAGGGTCAACTGGAGTAGTAGCAGCATAATCTAAATATGTTTTTATAACTTTCATCTTAATTCAGTGAATTTTAGCATAGATAAAGCATATTTACAATTTTTATGATTTCTGTTAATCTTTAAAAATAGCCGGGGTAACTCAGTGGTAGAGTAGCTGTTTCGTAAACAGCAAGTCGCGAGTTCGAATCTCGCCTCCGGCTCTTTTTTAAATTAATATTAAGATTGACTTAATTTTACTTTACTTTATAATTACCCATTAAGGTAATGGCAGGAAAATAAAAGGGGGTGTTTGTTGTGAAAATTTCAAGAACAATTTCAGGGTCAAAAAGAAACGCCTCTTCTACTACGTACGGACAAGAGATGGCTAGAAGTAAGAAAATGTTAGAAAATGTATTGAAAGAAAAAAATAAACGACAGATGAACTATGTTTTATCTGTTGCAAGAATAAAAGCTAAAGGCGAAGATTTGTCTATCGTCAAACTAAAAAAGCTTTTTTGTAGGGCAAAGGTGAAGGGGAAAATGGCTCTGGATAAAATGCGATTGATAAATCTCTATCTGAATAGTTTAATGCCAGAGGAAGCGAAGAGATTTATCGATAAACTTTAAAGAAACTGAAGGGAGATCAAAGATGCAACTTTACAAACAAAATAAAATAATCCATCCTGCCATTGCCTTACCCCTTACTTGACAAAAAAAATGAATAATATATACTTAAACGAAGTTTCCCAAGACATCAGGCAGCGATTAAGCATAAGGCCTGGTAAGGAATAAACCTAGTGTTTTTATATCCTATCTGTGGGAAACCACAGATTTTTAATTTTGAATCACTTTTATGATTTCTAAAGAAAAAAAAGAACATATTATCAAGGAATTATCAGAGCAGATAAAAAAGGCCAAGGCAATTTATTTTGCTAAATTTTTAGGATTGAAAGTTTCTGAAATCAATGAACTACGCAAAGAATTAAAGAAAGATAATGCTAAAGCGAAAGTAGTAAAAAAGAACTTGGCTAAAATTGTTTTTTCACAAGAAGGTTATAAAGAGGGGATTTCTAATGGTGAAGCAAATTCTTTTATGGTTAATTTTGCTTTTGATGATCCAATTAACACAGCTAAAGCGCTTTGGAATTTTTCCAAAAAGAATGATAAATTTCAAATTTTGGGAGGAATAACAGATGGAGAGTTCTTAGACGCAGAAAAAGTAATAAGACTAGCAAAGATACCATCAAAAGATATACTTTTAGGTCGATTAGTTGGTTCAATAGCTTCTCCAATGCAACGATTATTATATACCTTAAATGGAAATATTCAGAAATTAGTTGTGGTATTGGGGGGCATAAAAGCAACAAAATAATTTATTTAATAATTTAGTAATATATAACTATCATGGAAGAAAAAAAAGAAGAAAAAGTAGAAACAAAAAAAGAAGAAAAAAAGGAAGAGAACAAGGAAGAAAAAAAAGAAGAAAAAGTTTCTGTAAAATTACAGGGAATAATTAAAAAAGTAGAGGAACTAAGTGTTATAGAGTTAGCTGATTTAGTTAAGGCTTTAGAAGATAAGTTTGGTGTTTCTGCTGCTCCTCAAGTAGCAGTTTCAGCTGGTGCAGCTAGCGTTGATGAAGGGGAAGAGGGAGCAGGAGAGAAGAAAGAATCAGTTTCTGTAATTCTTAAAGATGCTGGTCAGGCGAAAGTGCAAATAATCAAGGAGATAAAAGAAATCATGGGATTAGGATTGAAAGAAGCAAAAGATTTAGTAGATGCCGCTCCAAAAGCGTTAAAAGAGAATATTCCTGTAGCTGAAGCAGAAGAAATTAAGAAAAAATTAGAAGATGCTGGCGCTACAGTAGAGATTAAGTAATTAAGTAATATAGTGCGCGTGTAGCTCAGTTGGTTAGAGCGTACGATTCACATTCGTGAGGTCTCTGGTTCGAATCCAGACACGCGCACTAATTTCGAGCAAAGTGAGAAACAAGGTTCTGAGCGAAGCAAAGGCTCTTATAACTTCAAGTTCTTGACTAATAGTTAAAGGTTGTTATAATTAAAATGTAGGAAGTCTTTAATAAAAAGGTCGATAAAAACTTTAAAATATATAATATATTATGAATTTTAAAAATACATGGTTATTAGTAGCAATTGCAATTGTGGTAATAGCTATTATTGTTATGATTACTGGTAAATCAGAAGAACCTATTCCAGCTCCTGAAACAACTACTACTACAGAAGTTGTTATTGAACCTGTTGATATTTTGCCTGTAGATGGTGAAGCTATGGACATGCCTGAAGATGGTGGTGATATAAATGGTGAAGGTGATCTAATTATTGAATAAGTGGAATCTTTTTAAAAGGCCTGTTATATTTGATATAGCAGGTCTTTTTGTTTACACATAAAGTTATCCACAATAAGACTTGACAATATTTTTATCTTTGCTATACTAAAAATGCTGTTGTTTTGTGGAGCTTGCTCCATGGAATGGCAGCATTTTTTTTATATCTATTTAAATTAAAGCACAATAAATGTAAAAAGATATTCTTTCGTGAAATAATTAATCAAGTCTGGTATAATATACTAATAAAGGTCGAAATAGATTAATTTTTTTTAAAATTAAATTACAAAATAAAATACATAAAACAAATGAATTCAAAAAAGACTTTAATAATTGTAGTAGTGGTTATCGTTGTCATTATTGGTTTATTTATATGGAATGGTATGGGAAATAATATCGGTCCTGAATCTACTACGACTACCACTAAAGATATAGAGGCAACAGATATTACCACAGGAGATATCGGTAAAATGAACGATGATATCTTTGTGGAAATAACAGCCCAGAGTGCTTATTACGCGCAAAAAAATGTAGAAGACGTAGCTGGTTGGGTAGCACATATGGAAGCTTTATACAATACATATGGGGTAACCGAGGAAAATGTGGCAGCTTATAGTGAAGCATTAAATAATGATCCAGATCGTTCTGTAGACCTTGCGCAAAAGTACACGCAACGATTAACAGAGTTAATAGACTCGGGAGAATAATTTGGTCAGGGCAGGATAGAATATGATTTGCCATACAACTTGACAAATTATTTATCTTTGCTAGACTAAGAATGCTGTTGTTTTGTGGAGCTTGCTCCTTGAGACAGCGGCATTTTTTTATATCTATTTAAGGCACTATATTTGTGGTTATTACGGGTGTATGAAGTATATGGATTGACTTCTTATTTATAATCTGGTATTATATAGATGATAAGGAATTGCCTAAGAAGGTTATTTTGAAGGTTGTTCTTTAGTACTTGCATAG
>CAYTXM010000022.1:0-7266 GCA_964441595.1 uncultured Candidatus Saccharibacteria bacterium | reverse complement strand
GTTGGACAAGAGATGATGGTTGCTGGAGAAAAAGCAAAAGCTGGAAGAGTAAAAGAGCATGAAAAGAATTTGGAGAATGTAGGATTAGGAAATCTAAAAGCACTTGAAGATGCTAAGGCCCCATCTCCATTAGATAGAAACGCTTATGAAAGAAGAGTTGCTTTAACTAATAAATTAGCTGATATGGGTGAATTAGGTGAAAAATCCGTAGAATTTATTAAAGCGCATCGGGGCGATGAACGCCTTAGTGCTAGCGCTATTACTAAAGCAATCCCTCACCACTTTAAATTGGAAAAGGGGCAACTCCTTGAGACCGGCGACACCATAGAAAATAAAGTAGAAGCTCTAAGCAGAATTAAACCTGATAAAATAAGGGACAAAACTCAAACTAGCGATTTTATAAAAGATATTGTTAAAGAAAAAGAAGATGAGGCAAGAAAACAAGGCAAATCAGAACAAGAGATTAAAGACGCTGGCGATAAAGTTTTCAACGAAACTATTCAGGAAATAGCCAAAAAACTTTCCCCGGCCCAATTAGCTGGTTGGTGGGAAGGGATTTCTCCCAAAGACATGGTTGAAGGTCAGTGGGGCGGACCAGAAGGAAAAATAGCGCAAGCTATAAAAAAAGACGAGCAAGCAAAGAAAAAATTCTACGATGAAGCAATACCTTCTTCAACAGTCCTGCGAGCAGCCAGTGGAATCAGTGTAAAAAAAGAAAAGGAAAAACAGAATAAAGAACCGAAAGAAACACCTCCTAGTCCTGGCTGGACAAAACAAGGTGGTATATGGAAACCTTAAAATCAATTGAAAAAACTATGAATGAAAGCAATTTTCAAAAACGATATTCTGCCGCTCCGCAAAGAATTAAAGATTTTCTTATTTCTGAAGAATTGAGTGAGACGACAAAGAATATTATTGTCTTAACAAAATTAGATATAAATCAGACAACTCAATTAACAGAAATGATTGGTAATGTTTTATTAGGCCAAATATCGCCAATAGATTTTTCTGAAAAAATAGAATCAAACTTAAAAGTATCTCAATCGCAAGCAAGAATTATTATTGAATTGGCAAAAAAGAAAATATTCGGACAATTTAGTAAAGAATTCGAAGAATACAAATCTCAGCCCTTAGAACAAAAAATTCCGCAAGAAATGAAAGCAGAAGAACTAATAGAACCATTGGAACTTCCAAAGATAAAGCCTGTTATAAAAGAGAAGGCTGAAGAGGCTGTTACAGAAAAGGTATCTTCTGGACAAATTATTCCTGAGTATTCTTTTCCTGAACCATCTAAAGTAATGGTTGAAAAACCAGTGAGTAAAATGGAGGAATTAAAAAGAGTTGTCACACCAAAGGTTTCTTCAGAACAGCAAGAAAAAATTCGGGAAAAACTATTGGCAGTAATGCAGAAAAAGAATAATCAGCCCAAAATTGTTGAGGAAATGAAAAAAATCTCTTTAAAGCCAAAGGGACTAAAAGAGACAAAAGAAAAGAAAGCACCAGGAAGAATAAAAATAGGGGAATTAACCTCCTCTAAAATTTTAAGTGGCGAAGGAAAAAAATTTAAAGATGAAAAAGTTTTTGAAAAAAGTAAAAAAGAAAAACCTTATATTCTTGGAGTTAAATTAAAAGAAGAGAAAGAAAAAGAGAAAAGGTCAGATATTAGTGAAAATCCTATTCCTTACAAAAAATACCAAAAGAAAAATCCTTTTGGTGAAGCCTAAAAAAATATGGTTTATCAAGTGCCTCAATTTATAAAAGAAGAAACAAAATTAATGGGTTGGATTACCTTTACCCAGTTATGGATTTTATTATCTTTTGGCGGGTTGATTGTTTTACTTTTTCTTGTTTTAAAAGTATGGCTTTGGTTGATTTTGGCAATAATTCTAGCTCCAATCGGTTTTTCCCTTGCGTTTGGAAAAATCCATAGCGTCCCAATCTATACTCTCGCCATGGCTGCTATCCGTCATTTTTGGCTTCCAAAATTCTATCTATGGAAAAAAGAAAAAACTTTTTCAGAAACACCTTATCCTATTTCTCAGAAACCGGCTAAAAGTGAAGAAAAAATACAAGAGAAAAAAGAATTAGATAAAAAAACACTTCAACAATTAACTGATATATTAGATAAATAGATGCCCAAAGAAACTTTCAGCAGCCAATCACTCATTTCCCTTCAACAAATTAGAAAGGGAGTAATTATTCTAAAAAACGGTTCGCTCCGTTCTGTTTTAGAAGTGTCGGGTATAAATTTTGATTTAAAATCAGAGGAAGAACAGTCTTCTGTGTTAGTGAGCTGGCGTAATCTTATAAATAACTTGGATTTTCCATTACAGGTTGTGGCTCATTCAAGGCGTGTTAATATTGAAACTTATTTGAATTTTCTTCAAGAAAAGATTGGCAAAGAAACAAATAATCTACTTAAACTTCAAGGGGAAGATTATTATACTTTTATCAAAGGGCTTGTTACTGGAAACAATATTATGAAAAAAAAGTTTTATGTAATAGTGCCTTATGATCCTATTATGATTAAACCAAAGACCGCGTTAAGCCAAATATCAGAAGCTTATAAAACATTACTTAATCTAAAACACCAGGCATTTTCCGCTATAATTCCTCTTTCTGATGAAAATTTCAATCAGCATTATCAACAATTGATAATCCGCCAAAATAATATAATTACTAATTTAACCAGAATGGGATTACAATCTCGCCCATTAACCACTAAAGAATTAATTGAATTATTTTTCAATTCATATAATCCAGAAGCTTTTGAAAGAGAGTCAATAAATATTCCAGAAGAATTTAACCAATAAAATATGCGTTTTCCAAATTTATTTAAAAAAAAGTCTAAGAGCCCACAAGCATTAGCCCAATCTCAAGCTGTTTCTACCCTTCAAGACTTAATTGCTCCCGCTGGATTAGAAATTAATACTAATTTTCTTAAATTAGGCAATAAATATTGTTCAACCCTTTTTATTCTAACTTATCCAAATTATTTGGCCTCCAATTGGTTTTCCTCCATTATTAATTTAGACGAATCTTTCAATATCTCAATCTTTTTTCATCCCCTTAATATCAATAAAGTTTTAAGGGATTTAAGAAAAAAATCCGCTGAAATTCAGGCTCAACTGAGTATTGAGGCGGACAGAGGATTAGTTCGTAACCCTCTATTAGAAGCTGCGCTAAATAATATTGAAAAGCTAAGAGACACAATTCAACAAGGAAGTGAAAAACTTTTTGAAGTAGGGGTTTATATCACCTTTTTTGCGGATAACAAAAAAGAGCTTATAAAAATAGAAAGTAAAATCAAAAATATATTAGAACAACAATTAATTTACGCAAAACCAACTATTTTCAGAGAATTTGAAGGAATGGAATCTTCTTTACCTTTAGGTATGGATAGATTATTATTAACCACTCCTTTAAATTCACAGCCAGCTTCAACTCTTTTCCCATTTTCTTCTTTAGACCTCTCAGAAAACAAAGGAATTCTTTACGGCGTGAACCTGCACAATAACAGCTTGGTTATTTTTGACCGTTTTGTTTTACCAAACGCAAATATGGTAGTTTTTGCTCAAACAGGCGCAGGAAAAAGCTATGCTATAAAATTAGAAATTCTTCGTTCGTTATTATTAGGAACCAATATATTAATTATTGATCCAGAAAATGAATATGAGTACTTGGCTGATTCAATTGGTGGAAGCTATTTTAAAATATCTGTTGCTTCAGATGATAATATCAATCCATTTGAACTTCCTGCAGTAAAAGAAGAGGAAACTAACGAAGAGGTTTTTCGCAATCATATTTTAAGTCTTACCGGCTTGGTAAAATTAATGCTTGGAGGATTATCTCCACAAGAAGAACTTATGTTAGATAGGGCTATTGTGCAAACATATGCAAGTCGGGATATTTTCCCTGAAAATATGTCCGAAAAAAAAGGTGTGCCATTAATGGAAGATTTAGAAAACGTCCTTAAAAACACCGAAGGAGGGGAAGATTTATCTGCAAAACTTTATAAATTCACAAAAGGAAGTTATGCTGGTTTTCTTAACCAACAATCAAATATTAATATTAACAATCGATTGGTTGTCTTTGGAGTAAGAGAACTGGAAGAAGAACTTAGACCTATCGCCATGTATGTAGTATTAAATTACATCTGGACAATGGTGAAGAAAGACCTCAGAAAAAGAATGGTAATAATTGATGAAGGATGGTGGCTATTAAAACATGAAGAAAGCGCTTCTTTCTTGTTTGGTTTAGTTAAAAGAGCGCGAAAGTACTATATGGGAGTGACTTTTATTACACAGGATATAGAAGACGCCTTAAAATCACCTTATGGCAAACCATTAATCACTAACTCTTCTTTAGCTCTTTTGTTAAGACAATCTCCTGCAAATATTGATGTCATAGGAAAAGCTTTAAACCTAACTGATCAGGAAAAAACTATTCTTTTACAATCTTCTGTTGGCACAGGACTCTTTTTTGCGGAAGATAAACACGCCGCTATTCAAATAATCGCTTCCTATGCTGAAGACCAGATTATTACATCAAATCCAGCCCAGCTTCTAGACATTAAAAAAGCTAAAGAAAAATTTAAAGAAAAGTAAAAAATAAATTAAAACAAAAACAATTGTTATGGAAGAGCAGGAAGAAAAAAATGCTCTGGAGGCAAAAGAAAAAAAGGAATTCCATCAAAAACCATCTAAAGAGGAAAAAACGAAAGGAGGAGAAAGAATGGATTTGATTATATTCCTATTATTGCTTATACCTGCTATAATTAAAGATGCAATCGAAGCAATATTAGGGTTTATTCCAGGAATTAACTTTTTCGTCTGGATGATCAGCGTGCCTTTCACAGCTTTTATTTTTTTTATTACTATTATCACTGGAACAAGAGGTACTTGGATATTCGCCGGCCATTTAATAGATCTCCTGCCAATCGCTAGTATTCTTCCTATTGCAACTTGTACTATTATATTCTGTTATATATCTCAAAATGCACCTGCTCCTATTAAAAAACAAATTGAAAAAGCCACGAAGTTAACTTCTGTGACTTCTAAAAATTAAAATATTAAAATATTAAAATAAAACTATGCATTCAAAAAACTTTTATAATAAAATATCCCGCTTTCTTTTATCTATTTTTATAATCAATCTGCTTCTTTGGAATTTATTGTTGCCAATGAGTGCTGCTGCAGCATGTGACCCGAATACACAAACATGTTGGACTTGTGATTCTATAGCAAAAAAATGTGTCAAATCTGATACTGGAGAATATTCATGCTCCAAAAAATGCAATGCTGCATGCTCTGGCGACGATTCATCACCTGAGAGCACAGATTCTCCTTTAACTTCTTCCTGTGGCACTGTCCCAGTTTATATTGTTGGCTCAGAAGAAGAGGATATTGCCGAAATTGTAGCTTCTTCGCAGATTGATAATATATCAGATTTAGCAAATCTTACAGGACTAGCAGAAACAGTAAAACAAGATTTCATAGATCAAATTTACAGCAACATCCCTATTCCAAGTGAATATAAAGATTTTGCAATTCAAGAAATTGGAAAAAGTAATTTATCCAGTTCTGACAAAGAAATTCTTATAAATATCCTAGAAAAAGGATTGCCTATTCCAGAAAATTTACAAGATAAGTTTGCAACATTAATAGATAACGCGAAAGATGTAACCTCTCTTGTTGAAAACAAACTCCTAGATTTAATTAAAAGTGGACTAGATGTTTCATGGATATGTAATTCACTGTCAAATGCGGCTACAGCCCTTCCTTGGGGTATAGGGGCAGTTGTTGCTGAAGCTATAGCGTTGGCTTGCCCCCCACTTTTAAACGACTTGTTATCTTCATTAGGTTTTTTTGATATAAAGCAAGAAGTTGAAAAAACAATGACACAAACTATACCTGTGCCTACTTTTAAATTTTTCAAATGGGAAGTTGGGCTCCCTGGTTTTATTAAATCAGGCCAAATTATTGAATTTAAATAAGATCTAATTACTTTGTAATAATGTTATGACTCATAAAAATACCGCTTTCATACAAGTTATTAGTCTCCTTGTATTAATAATTGTTTCATGTTCTATATTTTATTTCCATGTTCCTCAAGTTCTTGCTGTTGATGAAGCAGATTTGGAAATTATTCAATTTGATTCCCAAGAAGGAATCAATTCGTTAGTAAAATATATTATTAAATGGGCTTTTAGATTAGCTGGCGTTTTTGCCTTTATTATGATTGTTTATGCCGGCTTTCAATATCTTGTTTCTGGCGGAAATACCGCTCAACAAAAAGACGCTCAGGAAAGAATCGTGAGCGCAATTATTGGAATTGTTTTATTATTTGCTTTTTATATTATTCTTTACACTATCAACCCTGATATTTTAAGAGGCACTACAACTCTACCTTCATCAGAAGTTACCTCAGAAAAAGCTGAAATTGAAGAAGAAGAAAAACCCCAACAAATTGGGGATTTTGTTTTAATTGGGACAGGCGCAACATTAGACAATTATAATAGTATTTCTTTGTCTTCAGAATTTGCTAATGGTGCTTACATTGACAAAGAAACGGCTGATAAATTAGTAATTTTAGCAGAGAAACAAGGACTTGGTAACTGGACTGTAACTGAAGCTTGTACAGAAATTTCTAATAATAAATGCATTACAACTATTGACCATCTATCAGCATGTCATTCTCTTGGGACTTGTGTCGATGTAGGCTACGGAGGTGACCCAGGTGATCCTATAAGGACGGCTTTTATTCAAGCCGCCAATGCAGCTGGTTTTGATGTCATAGATGAATATTCGCAAGCATGGCAAAACTCAAACGAGCCAGGGAGCGGATTTCACCTTGAGCCTGCTATGGATTTCTGCGATGGATTCGAGCCCAATGAAGCCTATTTTTGTATTTCCGAGTTATAAATAGTAAATAATAAATTCAAAAAAATTACTTCTCTTGAGGTTTTATTATAATATGCCTTTCTTTTCTCTCCCCAACACTCTCTGTAAATACATCGCTTCTCAAGGCAATCTCTAAATGAATAACCCTCCTGTCTCGCGCTCTCATAGGTGGCAATTCTATCTCCTCTTTTGATAAAGATACGTGACGAGCCGCTTTTTTGGCAAATTCTCTTAATTTTTCTTCTTGTATCGCCCGATAATTATTAATATCTAAAATAATTCTCCAGGAATAACTATCCTTGGAGCATTTTTTTGAAAAGATATTTAATAAATATTCTAATGCTTGCAAGTTTTCTCCATCACG
>CAYTXM010000021.1:0-9667 GCA_964441595.1 uncultured Candidatus Saccharibacteria bacterium | reverse complement strand
TTCTCTAAACTGGAATAAGAGATACGCATAATACCAACAATTTTAGCATTTATTTGCTTGATTTCATATATTGACAGATGAAGTTATTATTGATATAATAAGATTACTTGCAATTTGAAAACAGAATAAATTTAAGATAAAGAAAGGAAAAGAAAAAAGAAAGGAGATTTGTTATGAAAAATATGCAAAAGTCGCAAAAAGAAGACTTGATTACCAAATTAACAGCGCTCTTCAAAGGGCTTACAGTAGAGGAAATTAACACTATCGTAATGGAAGCAAAGAAAAAAGCTATCTTCAAAACTCCGCAGCAAAAGAAACAGGTAAAAAAATGGAACTTAGACGAATCACTATTTCTTTTTACCATTGGAATGAAAGCTATTGATACAATGCTAGAAAACAAGGCGTTTGCGAAAAGATGGAATAAAGAAATAGAACGACACACAACTTATGTAGAGATAATTGATAAGAAAGGGGAAAAATATACAATAAAAATTAAAGAAGAATGTGAGACTCTCTCAAAAGCAAAAAATATTGCGGCAGCATTTTTTAATAAAAAAAAAGGCTATAATCCAACTCATCGTGTCAAATTTGGTTTAATTCAATGGAGGGGGAATCTTTTGAAAAAAAGACAAAATAAAAAAATAAAAAGATTTTGAAAGGGGATAAAAATGAAAAACGAATTATTAAGCGATACGAATTGCCCGGATGGCGTTCACGGAAAAGAACTATTTCAGGGAAAAAATGATTTGGGAAAACTTTCTCTACGAGGGGAAGAACAAGCAAAGGTAATATGTGAAACAATACACGACCAAAAAAAAGAAGAACTAGAGTTAAAGAAAAAAGATGAAGAACGAAGAAAAAAAGAATTAGAAAAACTAAAGAAAAAGACAAATATATAAATTATATTAAAAAAAATATAACGGCAGAAAATACTAAGTATCTGCCGTTATTTTATTTCCCAAAACTATGATATTTTTTATGAATATCTTTGAGCTTTTTAGATGTTACATGAGTATAAATCTGGGTAGTAGCTATATTTTGATGACCTAAAAACTCCTGAACAATTCTTAAATCTACTCCTTGCATTAATAAATCTGTCGCAAAACTATGCCTAAGAGTATGAGGACTTGCCTGGATAGAAATACCTGCTTTTAAAATGTATTTTCTAACTATATTTTCTATAGAGCGGGTGGTTAAACGTCGGGAAGCGCTTTTTGGCCCTTTATAATTAACAAAAAGTGATTTGTCTTTATCTTTTCTAGTTCCTAAATATTCTCTTAGGGATTTTAAAGTCCTGGATGATAAATAAACAGGTCGTATCTTGCCTCCTTTACCAATAACACTTATCTCTAATTCATTGTCTAAATTCTCAATTCTAATCTGATTTCTATTTAAACTGACTAATTCAGCGACTCTTAAACCAGTAGAAAATAAAACCTCTAAAATTGCTTTGTCTCTTAATCCAATATTATTAGAAGTATCAGGGCTTGATAAAAGTTTTTCTATTTGTTTTAAACCAAGGAATTTAATGCTTTTATCTTCTTTTTCTTTAATAAGTTTTATCTTTTCTGATGGTAAAGACAAAATATCCCTATCGCTAAAATAGTTAAGTAAATTTCTTAAACTTATAAGGCAATAGTTAATTGAGCACTTTTTTAAAGGTTGATGGGTGATTCTATTGTATTGTTGTGATAAAAAGACCCTATATTTCCAAATATGATCAGCGCTAAACTCATGGGGTTTTAAAGAATCTGTTTTATTATCTTTAAGCCACTGTGTAAATTTATTTATCAGGCGAGCATAAGTTGTTTGACTATTATGGCTAAGCCCTTTTTCTATATCTAAATATTCTAAAAACTCCGGAATATGCTCTATAATTGTTTTATCGCTTTTTTTCATGTTATTATATATTAAACTTCGATAAAGCTACATTATGCGAAGTATACTATCTATATTTTAACGCCTTTTAAGACGTTGTCAAGAGTTCTCCCCTAATTACTGTGTGTTTATTAGATATAACGCTAAATATTAATTGATAAAAAACTTTAAAATTCTAACTAATGCTTCTAATGCGAGAATAATAAATTGAATTATTGCTTTTAGAAATACCCATAAATGTCCTAATATTCCAGATATAAAAACCTGGTCTGTAAGATGGCTTATTTCATAAAAAACCTTAGTAAAAAGCTGCGAAGCCTGCGCAATTAATTGACTTAAATTATCCATATAATTAATTTTATTTTATAGCTTGCTTCACCCTCTCAATACTCCCCTTCTTTCCCAAAACTTCAGCTATTTCAAATGGCCCTGGTGAAGCTTTTTTTCCAGATAAGGCAACCCTTAATGGCCAAAGTAATTTACCTTTATTTCCTGCATAGCTTGGGTTTTCATCTATAAAATTATAAAATTTTATTTGTAGATTAACTCTATTAAATTCACTTTCTTTTATTTTTTCAAAAAGATCTAAAGAATCTTGCAATGATTTTGCTAATTCTATATCCGTCATGTCTTTCCATTTTAAAAGTTCTTTTGGATATTCAATCTTTTTTTTGAAAAAGAAATCAGACAAATCTATTAAATCGCTTAATTTATTCATCCTGGGAATTTCTATATCAAGAACTTTCTTTATATAATCAATATCATATCCTTTAATTATTTGCGGAGCAGATGAATAATTTTTAATATAATCCACTACCCTATTTATTAATTCATCTGGGGCCATTTTCTTAAAATATTGGGCATTAAACCAATCTAATTTTTTTATATTAAAAATAGCACCTCCTTTTTGAACGCGTTCTAAATTAAATTTATTAATTAGCTCTTCTAAATTTAATATTTCTTGATTCCCTATTGGATGCCACCCTAAAAACGCCAAGAAATTAACCAATGCCTCAGGTAAATAACCCATTTTTCTATACTCTGTTAGGGCCATAGCGCCATGCCTTTTACTTAATTTAGACCTATCAGGCCCTAAAATCATCGGCAAATGCGCATAATTAGGCCTAGGAAGGCCTAATGCTTCTTGGATAGTGATTTGCTTGGGTGTATTGGAAATATGGTCTTCTCCACGAATTACATGCGTTATTTTCATCAAATAATCGTCTAAAACTACAGCAAAATTATATAAGGGTTCTTTAAAGCTTTTAGCTATAACTATATCGCCTATTAAGCTTAAATCAAATTCTACTTCTTCTCTAATGATATCCTGGAATTTGATTGTCTTGTTTGGCATTTTTATTCTTATAACAGATGGTTTACCTTCTGCTAAATAGGTTTTTACTGTGCTTTCTGATAAATCACGGCATTTGCCTGAATATTTAGGTGGAACGCCACGAGCAATCATTTCCTCTTTTTGCGCCTCAATCTCTTCCGGAGAACAAAAACAATAATAAGCTTTTTCCTCTTTTAATAATTGACGAAGATATTTTTCATAAATTTCCAATCTTTCACTTTGACGATATGGGCCAAGAGGTCCACCAATATCAGGACCTTCATCCCATTCAATCCCTAAAGACTTTAATCCTTCTAAGATATTTTCTTCATAATTTTTTTTTGATCTTTCTATATCAGTATCTTCTATTCTTAAAATAAATTTTCCACCCGCTTTACGGGCAAATAAATAATTAAATAAACCTGTTCTTGCAGTACCCAAATGAAATAAACCAGTTGGGCTAGGAGCTAACCTTACCCTAGGTCCGAATAACGATTGTGGAGTCTTAGGATCATCCATGAATGTGTATTATAAGTATACTCTATACTCTATACATTTTTAAGTAAATGTTGCGCTATATTATGCGCTGCTTGTGGTTTAGCAAATTCAAGAGCTGCCTGACTCATTTCCTCTTTTTTCTTTTCATCAGAAATAATTTGAAGAATTAAATCTGAAAATACGCTCGGTTTTAAATTACCTTCTTCAATTACAACAGCAGCTCCATTTTTAGCGTATTCATATGCGTTTTTCTTTTGATGGCCACGACTTGCCCATGGCAATGGTATAAGAACTGAAGGTTTTCCACTTGTAGCAATTTCAAAAATCAAACCGCTTCCAGCGCGAGCTATAATTAAATCACTTACAGCAAATACTTCTTTTAAAGATGAAATGTTTGGTATTGTAGCCTCTTCAAAAAAAGGCAGAGGATGATAATATTTTTGTTGCTCTTTATCATCTATAATTTCCTGAAAAACAACATCAGCTTCTCTTTGTACTTTCTTGTAATTTGTTTTGCCTGTTTGGTGAATTATTTCTACGTCTTTAATAATCTTTGGAAGAATATCTAAAATAAAATCATTAATATGCCGGGAACCTTGTGATCCCCCAATTATTGTTACAACGGGTTTTTCTTCGTCTAATTTTAATAATTTCTTAGTATTTTTTTTATCTAGTTTTTCATCAAACAAATCTGACCGTATAGGATTTCCAGTCAATAATGTTTTTTTTGATGAAAAATATCTTTTTGTATAATCAAAAGATATAAAAACTTTTTGACAAAACCTTCCCATAAGATGATTGACTAGACCGGGAACAGCATCACTTTCGTGCGTATAAGTAGGAATAAAGAAAAGAATCCCCCAAAAGACTACTGGAAAAGAACCATATCCCCCTTTAGAAAAAATAACATCAGGCATTAAAATATAAATATAATAAAAAGATTGAAAAATACCTCCTATAGTTTTAAAAAAACCAAAGATGCTTTTAATGGGATTAAATGGACCCATAAATTTTCCGGTTGTAATTGTTCTTACCTTTATCCCCTGCTCCTTCAAAATATACGGAAGAGTAAAATCATCAGGCCCTATATACATAACTTCTAAAGAAACCTTCTGCGTCTCAGCTACTTTCTTAAGCTCTCTATGAAGAGCAATTAAAGGAAAAGTATGTCCACCGGAACCACCACCAGTAAGAACTATGCGTAAGGTTTTATCAAAAGAAAATTTAGGTTTTAAAAATGAAACATCCATAGATTTTTTGTTAGGTTTGTTTTGCAATATTGCTTAAAATTCCAATACTTATTAAAATTGCTACCATAGAAGAACCGCCATAACTTATAAAAGGCAAAGGAATACCAGTCATAGGAACTGCCTTGCACATAGCCGCAATATTAACGAATGCTTGAAAACCAATATTGCAAGTTAATCCTATTGCTAAAAATTTTCCTAAACTGTCTGGCGCTCTCCTAGCTATTTTTAATCCAATTGATATAAGAAAAACAAAAAGAATAATAATTATAAAGGATCCCAAAAAACCAAATTCCTCGGCAATTATAGAAAAAATAGCGTCGGTATGGCTCTCTGGTAAATAATTAAATTTTTGTATTGACCTTCCAAATCCTATGCCAAGCAATCCTCCAGAGCCAATGCCAATTAAAGATTGAATAATATGATAACCTTTACCAAGTGGATCACTTTCTGGTGTTAAAAAAGACAAAATTCTTTTAGCCCGATACGGAGTCGTTTTAATAATAACGCTTAAAGCTGAAATTCCAACTGCTACTAAGGAGAAAAATTGAGTCACGCTCATACCAGCAACTACATAAACCATTGTACTGGATAAAGCCAAAACTACTAAGGTACCTGTAGCTGGTTGCTTTATAATAATAGCACCAATAATAGCCAAAGAACATACAAAAACAATAAAAGGCGTGATGTGCATTTTCCTCCTTTTATCTAATGAAACACTGCTTAATAAACTGGCAAGAAAAAGAATATAAGTTACTTTTATAAATTCAGATGGTTGAAAACTTATAAAAGCAAATTTTAACCACCTATTAGCTTGGGAGCCTATCGGTTGAAGCGCTGGAATAAAACATAAAAGCAATAGAAAAATATTAGAAATTAATAAGATTAAGGATAGTTTTGCTAGAGAACGATAATTTATCTTTGAAACAATCCAAGCAAGAATTAATCCTAAAAATATTCCGAGCAATAATTGCCTTTTAACAAAATAATAAACATCGCCGTGTTCCTGTTCTCCAATCACACCAGAAGCGCTTATCAAAGCAACCAAACCTAACACCAAAAGAAGCGCGCTAAAAGTAATTAGTAAACGGTTCAGTTTATTTGATCTAGTCATTTTTTCTAAGTACTCTTCTTTTTTTTAAGTACCCTTCTATTGTATAATATTTTCTTTCTAAGCTCAAATTATGTATAATACATTTATATTATAATACGTACTAATTATATGAATAAAATTCTAACAATTTTGTTGGTAATTCTTATCTTAGGGATTGGAGCATTTTTTGGCTTTCGTTATTTCCAAAAATATTCAGAATCCCAAGGAATTTTGGAGGTGAGAGTTTATCCTATGGAAACCACTTTAAGAGTTAATGACAAAACTTATCAGAATAAACAAGGTCTTTTTAGAATCAAATTGCACCCTGGTGAACATTCTATTTCTTTTTCATGTCCAGATTATTCGTTTTTGGAAGATAAAGTAAAAATTGAAAGCAATAAAACAACAAACCTTAATCATGTTCGTCTATTTCCTAATAATTGGTCTAAAGAAAAAATTATAGCAAATGAAAGAATTGAACATTTTTATTTAAGCCAGGATTCTAATCGCATTCTTTTCATAGAAAAATCTTCTAATTATAACTGGTACATCTTTGATAGGAATACAAAACAAAAAGAATACTTTCATAAAACCACTTCTTTGCCGAATGATATTCTTTTTTCTCCAAAAAAGATTTTAATTGATTCCGGGCAAAATAATTGGGAAATCGTGTTTTTACCAAAGAGCCTTATTACAAATAGCATTTCCTTAAATGCTTCATTTAAAGAAACATTGAGCCAGGCAGAATTAAGAGAAAAGCAAACTTCTCTAATTATAAGTCAAGCTATTTTCTATCCAGATTCAAAAAACGATGGGGATATAATTGTTAGAACACCTGACACTATATATCTTTTCAACTTTCTTACAGAATCTATAGAAAGAATATATAAAGGCAAAAGTTCTCCTTTTATATTTGACAACAATCATATCTATTTTATAAAAGAAAATGGGGCCTTCACTAAAATTTCTTTGGAAACAAAAGAAGAAATAGAAACATCTTTGTATAGTTTTTCCCTTGAAGATTTAGAAAAAGTTAGGATTAAAAAAGTAAAAGATGAAAACAGTTTCGTAATTATCGAGGGGTCAAATAAGGCTTACTACCTAAAAACATTTGAAAATATACCAGAATTAATTGGTGAAAATATTATTAACAGTATTTTTTCTTTAAACGGAAAAAAAATATTATTATATTCAAAGGACAAAATTGAAATTTATGATTTAGAAAGTGGAATAAAATTATCTAGAAAACTTTTCTCCGATACCCCGGTTACCTGGTTTCTTGATAACAACTACCTTCTCTTCTTAAACAATAATCTGCTTAATATTTACGCACTTAAAAATAATAAAACCTGGCCTATTGCCAGTAATATAAAGAACAATAATTTTTTCTACGACCCTTCAATAAACTATATTTTTTATCTTTCTGATTCAGGAATTATAAAAGTATCTCTGTAGATTTATTCGTATCTCAAAGCATCAATTGGGCTTAATTTTGCTGCTTTACGAGCAGGATAAATTCCAAAAATAAGACCAATACTTGTAGCCACTCCAAAGGCTAGGATTATAGAACTTAAAGAAAGAACAAAATCCCATTTTATACCTAAAGCCATGGTTAAAGCAATGCTTGTAAGATAAGAAAAGATAGCTCCTAATAAAATTCCTAATATTCCTCCTAAAACAGTAAGGACAACTGATTCAATTAAGAATTGATAAAGAATATCTTTTTTACGAGCGCCAACCGCCTTTCTTAAACCAATTTCTCTTGTTCTTTCAGCCACTGAAACTAACATAATATTCATAATTCCAACTCCACCAACAATTAAAGCAATAGCAGCTACAGAAGATAAAAGCAATGTAAGAATACTTGTAACTGTATTCATAATATCTGCAGTTTCTTTTCCGCTTACTACTTTAAAATCATCTTTATCTAAATCGCCCTCTGGATTATATATATTATGCCGTTCTCGTAACATTAAGCGGATGCCTTCTACAGCTTCATCAATTTTATCTTGACTAACTATTTTAACCACAGAAGATTGTACATGATTAATGCCTAATAAAAATTTCTGAGCAGTGGTAATTGGAATATATACATATTCATCTAAACTCTGAAACATCTGTGTCCCTTGTTCTTCCATAACGCCAATAACTCTAAAATTTGTTTGTTTAATCCTTATAATCTTACCAATTGGGTTTTCATTTTCAAATAAATCTTCCTTTATTTTATATCCTAGAACAATCACTTTTGACATACTTCGAACATCAAAATCAGTAAAATCAGAACCTAATATAGTCCGAGCATCAGTTATTTTATTAAACGCTGGGGTAGTGCCATAAAGAGTAATCTTTTCATCATTATTTTTATAAACTGCTCTACTAACACTAACAACTATTGGAGCAACCATTTCCACTAATGGGTCTTTTTCAATTGTTTCCATGTCTTCAAAGGTTAATGTTTTAATTTCCATCCCCTCCATCATTTGTTGTGTCATATCTCCTCCTCCTGCAAAAGCTCCTGGCTCAACATAGATATTATTAGCGCCCATAGACATAATTTGTTTTAAAATTAAATTCTGGGCCCCATCCCCTAATGACATCATTAAAATAACTGATGCTATTCCAATAACAATTCCTAAAACAGTTAAAAAGGAACGTGTTTTATTCGTTTTTAATCCTATTATTGCTGTTTTAAAAGAATTATTAAATTTCATAATTTTACTTAATTAAACCATCCTTAGCATAATGCCTTGAACTTACTAATTCATCACTAATTACTTTTCCGTCTTTTAATGAAATAATCCTTTTTGCCATTTCAGCAGTATATTTCTCATGCGTAACTAAAATTACAGTATGGCCTTGATTATTAAGTTTTTGGAAAATATCCATTATTTGTTGACCAGATTTACTATCTAAATTACCAGTTGGTTCATCTGCAAAAATTACAGATGGATGATTAACTATTGCTCGGGCAATTGCTGTTTTTTGCTGCTCTCCGCCAGAAAGCTGATTTGGAAAATGAGAAGCCCTATGTAAAATACCAACTGCTTCAAGGGCCTGTTTTGTCATTTCATATTCTTTTTGTTTAGAAAAACCAGTATAAATTAAGGGTAATCTTACATTATCAAAGACAGTAGTTCTGGATAAAAGATTATAAGATTGAAAAACAAAACCCATTTTTTTATTTCTGATTCTTGCTAACTCATCATCAGTTAAACTATCAATACTTTTTCCTTCAAATTTACAGATCCCTGAACTTGGTCTATCTAAAAAACACATAATATGCATTAAAGTTGATTTCCCAGAACCAGAAGGACCCATAATAGAAACAAATTCTCCCTGTTTAATCCTAAAAGAAACCCCTTGAAGAGCTGGGGTTTCAATAGAATCATTGCGATAAATCTTTTTAAGATTTTCTATTTGGATCATAAAATTATCATTTTTTGATAAAAGTAATCACTTTATCGCCTTCTTTTAATCCAGATGTAATTTCAATATTCCCATCAGAACCTACTAAACCTGTTTTAACTTCAATTTCTTGAATATCCCCATTAACAGGAACCCTTACTATCTTCTTTTCGTCTTTTTCTATCACAGCTCTTCTTGGAATAATTATAGTAT
>CAYTXM010000020.1:0-9829 GCA_964441595.1 uncultured Candidatus Saccharibacteria bacterium | reverse complement strand
CTAATCAAGGAGCAATGCAGATTTTTTCTTTTTCCCATTCTAATATTAAACTATTTTCACCTTCCAAAGACGGGGTTACCTTTAAAGATGTGGCTGGTTTGAAAGAAACCAAGGAAGAATTAAAAGAAGTGGTTGAATTTTTGAAGAACCCTAAAAAATTTCATGATTTAGGAGCTAAAATTCCCAGGGGAGTTCTTTTAATGGGTCCTCCGGGATCTGGTAAGACACTTTTAGCTCGGGCAGTAGCAGGAGAGGCTAAAGTACCTTTTTTCCATATTTCCGCGTCAGAATTTGTGGAAATGTTTGTTGGAGTAGGAGCCAGTCGTGTGAGAGACACTTTTGCTACAGCTAAAAAAGCTGCTCCTTCAATTTTGTTTATTGATGAAATTGATGCTATTGGCAGAGTAAGAGGTGCTGGTATAGGAGGTGGTCATGATGAAAGGGAGCAAACATTAAATCAGATTTTAGTTGAAATGGATGGTTTTGACAGGGATACAAAGACCATAGTGATTGCCGCGACAAACAGGCCAGATGTTTTAGATCCAGCTTTATTGAGGCCAGGACGTTTTGATAGACGAGTAATTTTAGATTTGCCTAGTATTAATGATAGGGAAAAGATATTAGAAATTCATGTTCAAGGTAAAATCATAGCCCCATTAGTTAATTTAAGGGAGGTAGCAGAACGAACTCCGGGTTTTTCTGGCGCTGATTTAGCTAATTTAACAAATGAAGCCGCTATTTTGGCAGCCAGAAGAAATCAAAAAGATATTACCCAGAAGGAATTATTAGATTCTATAGAGAAAGTTATTTTAGGCCCAGAAAGAAGAAGTAGGGTTTTGACTAAGAAGGAAAAAGAAATAACTGCTTATCATGAAGCTGGCCATGCTTTAATATCCGCTTTATTTCCTGATACAGCTCGCGTAAGAAAGATTTCTATTATAACGCGGGGAAGAGCAGCTGGTTATACAATGAGGATGCCCATAGAGGAAAAATATATGAAAACCAGTTCAGAATTTTTAGATGATTTGTGCGTTCTTTTAGGAGGATATGTAGCTGAGGAGATTAAATTTAAGGATATATCAACTGGTGCTGCTAATGATTTAAAAGAAG
Source organism: uncultured Candidatus Saccharibacteria bacterium (assembly GCA_964441595.1). Lineage (GTDB taxonomy): Bacteria > Patescibacteriota > Minisyncoccia > UBA6257 > UBA6257 > DAOVIY01. Next base: position 8,719 of record CAYTXM010000020.1, on the reverse strand, counting down.
CGACAAATATAGCTAGAGCATTAGTCACAAAATATGGTATGAGTAAGAAAATTGGACCAATTTCTTTTGGGAAGACAGAAGAACTAGTGTTTTTAGGCAAAGAAATTGCTACAGAAAGAGAATATTCTGAAGAAACAGCAGCTAAAATAGACAAAGAAGTAGTTGGTATTCTTAAAAAGTGCTATAATCGCACCAAGAAATTACTTAAACAGAACACAAATAAGCTGGAAAAAGTTACGAAAGAATTAATAAAAAAAGAAACTCTGGAAAAGGAAGAATTTGAAAAATTAGTAAAGTAATTTGGATATATAGCTCAGTGGCAGAGCGTTGTCTTATATTGATAGTTTATCTTAATGCGTCTAATCTTTTTAGTCGGCACGTAGCTCAGTGGTAGAGCGCCGCCCTTATAAGACGGTGGTCGCAGGTTCGATCCCTGCCGTGCCGACTAAGAAGATTATATAAAAAGATGAAACAATTAATATAAGACAGTGGTCGCAGGTTTGATTCCTGCTGTGCACACCAAGGGTGATTAGCTCAGTGGTTTAGAGTGCTTCGTTGACATCGAAGAGGTCGCTGGTTCAATTCCAGCATCACCCACAATTTTGGTATACTGTAAAAATTATGAGGATATTTTATGCTTTGGAAACTTTTTTGCCCTATATTTCTGGTGTAACAATTTCTACAGAGAGATTAGCTGATTATTTTAGCCAGAATAAAAAAAACAAGGTTTATATAATTACCGCTTCGCCTGATGGGAATTTTCAAATTGATTCAGATTCCCATAATTATACTATTATACGAATTAAATCCCATGCAAATCCAATAAGAAAAAAATTAAAAGTTAGTTATTTAGCTTCGCTACATATTAAAAAGATATTAGATGAATTTAAACCCGATATTATCCATATTCAGGACCCTTTTTTTATTTCCCAATCTTTGGCTTTTGAAGCGAAAAAAAGGAAGATTCCCATTATTGCTACACAGCATTCTTCTTTAAAATTTCCTTTATCTTATTTAAAGTTGCCTAAATTCTTACAAAAGACAACAGAAAAAACAATGGCAAAAGTTTTAGCGGCTTTTATTAACAATTATTGTAAGATTTTAATTACGCCGAGTGAATTTATTAAAAAGCAAGTAATTAAATGGGAAATAAATATTCCAGTGGAAGTTGTTTCCAACGGAGTTAATCTTGACACTTTTATTAAAAGTCGAATTTCCGAAGAATTTTTAAGAAAATATAAGATTGAAGATTTTATTTCCAAACCTATTGTTCTTTATAGTGGACGCATTGATAAAGATAAAAATTTAGAGACTCTTATTAAAGCGATTCCATTGGTTTTAAAAGAAGTTAATGTCAATTTTCTTTTTTTAGGGGACGGAGATTTAAAAGAAGAATTAATTTGCGAGTTAAAGGATAAAGATGATTTTTTTAAAGAAAACGTGTGTTTTTTAGGGCCTATTAAGTCTCAAAGTTCAGATTTAGAGAAATTTTATCGTTTAGCCACTCTTTTTGTAATGCCGTCTCCAATTGAAGCTCAGAGCTTGGCAACAATGGAGGCAATGGCTTCTGGCTTGCCTGTTGTTGCCGCTAAAAAAGGCGCTTTACCAGAATTGATTAAAAACAGGGAAAATGGATTTTTAGTAGAAGCATTTAACCCAAAAGAATATGCTGAAGCGATTATAGAGATTATTAAAAACAAAAATTTGAGGAAAAAATTAGGAAAAAGGAGCTTGGAATTAATCACTTCGCATGATTTCGAAAAAACTTTTCAAAAAATAAAGAAAATTTATGCCAAGAACTATAAGAGTTGAAAAGCTTACTAATCCTATCCGCCTAGATAAATATTTAAAGGAGAAAATAAAAGATATTTCCCGTGAAAAGATTATTTATTGTATTAAAAAAGAAAAGATAAAAATTGAAGGTAAAACTAAGGTTAAACCGAGCCTCATTTTAAAAGGAGAAGAGAAGATTTTATTAAAAATTTCCGATTTTATAAATTCAACTAAAAAATCATTATTAATAAAGCCTCAATCTATTTTTCCTGAACCAAAAACTTTATATGAGGATGAAGATTTATTAGTTATTAATAAACCAACGGGGATAATAGTTCACCCAACTTTTAATAATGTTGATAATCCGTCAATTGCAAGTTGGTTTTTACAAAAATATTCTTTTGTTTCTAATGTAGGTGAAGATCAATTAAGACCGGGTATTGTGCATCGATTAGACAAAGAAACATCGGGAGTGCTTATTCTTGCTAAGAATAATCTTATATTTAATTACTTGAAAAATCTTTTTAAGGCGAGAAAAGTAAAAAAAGAGTACATTACGTTAGTGAATGGAGAGATTAGGAAACGAGAAGGAATAATAAATCTACCTTTAACGCGTTCTAAAGAATCACCAATAAAGAGAAAAATTACAGTTAAAAAAGATGAAGGAAGAATTGCTTTAACAAAATATAAAGTTTTAAGATTGTATAATGGGTATACGCTTCTGGAGGTTTTTCCTCAAACTGGTCGTACGCATCAAATAAGGGTTCATTTAGCAAGTATTGGTTTTCCTGTAGTTGGCGATAAAATATATGGTAAAGCGAAAAAATTAAATAAATTAAATTTACCTCGTCATTTTCTTCATGCTCAGACAATTTTCTTTGTTTTACCTTCTGGAAAATCTATTAAAATACAAGCGCCTTTGCCAGAGGATTTAAAGAAAATACTGCAGCAATTAAAATCTAAAATTGACTAAGGCCGTTTATCCGTGCTAAAGTAATGATAATCAACTTAATTTATTAACATGACTGAAATAAAGGCAGAACAAATAAAACCTGGAATGTATATTAAGATTTCCAAGAGTATTAAAGATGGGGATAAAGAAAAAACGCAGAATATAGAAGGATTGGTAATAGCAAGAAAGCATGGTAAAGAACCAGGCGCCACTATTACTATAAGAAGGATAATGAATGGAATAGGCGTGGAATGGATATTACCAGTTTTTTCTCCAAAAATAAAAAAGATTGAATTAGTCAGGGCTGCTCGAGTAAGAAGATCTAAGCTATATTTTCTTAGAGATAAATCTCAGAAACAAATTCGTGCTAAATTGAAAAGGGAGGTGAAATAGTATTTTTCTGCCCAGGTGGCGGAATTGGTAGACGCGCTACCTTGAGGGGGTAGTGGAGATTTTCTCCGTGTGGGTTCAAATCCCACCTTGGGCACATAAAATTATGTTTTTTTCAGAACCTAATCAAACTATCAAAGCAGTAAAAACAGCTACACCTTCAGTGGTAGCTGTTTTAATGTCTAAAGAACTGTCAAAAATTAAAAAAGAAATTGGATCAGATACAGCAAGGTATTTAGTTGATGAAAAAGGGATGGTTAAGATTGGTGGATGTTCAGGGTTCTTTGTTTCCCCAGATGGATATATTTTAACAAACCGCCATATAGTTGAAGATGAAGAAGCTTCTTACACTGTGGTTTGGCAAAACAAAACTTATTTATGCCAGATATTGGTTAGAGATAAAATAACTGATATTGCTGTTTTAAAAATTGAAGGCGATAATTTTCCTCATCTAAAATTTGCCAATTCTTCACAATTAAAATTAGGGCAGACTGTTATTGCTATTGGCAATGCTTTAGGTGAATTTCAAAATACTGTTTCACGCGGAATTGTTTCAGGGCTTTCGCGAGATATAAAAACAGAAATTGGGGAAGATATTCATGAATTTTTTGGTTTAATTCAAACAGATGCAGCCATTAATCCTGGGAATTCTGGTGGGCCCTTAATTAATCTTTCGGGAAAAGTTATAGGTATTTGCACGGCAGTGGTTTTAGGTGTAGAAAACATTGGTTTTGCCATTCCCATTAATCAAGCTAAAAGTATTTTAGGGGATGTAAAAAAATATGGGAAAATATGCCGTCCCAGTTTAGGCGTAAGGTATTTTTTAATAGATGAAGAAATGCAAAAACTCCATAATTTTCCGTATGATTATGGCGCTTTTATTATTTATGAGACAATTCCCGGGCGAGGAGGAATAATTTCTGAAGGCGCGGCAGAAAAAGCTGGGTTAAAAGAAGGTGATGTTATATTAGAAATTAATAATGAGAAGATAGCAAAACAATCTAATTTATCTCGAGTACTAGCGCAATATAAGATTGGTGATTTAATTAAAATTATTTATTGGAGCGAAGGAGAAAAAAAGGAGATTGAGATTAAGCTATTCTAATGTTCTTTGTTTTTTTGAGTAAATTCTTGAAAATTGGCCAGTAAAGAAGGCCATTTTTTTAATGTTGGATCCTGCTCAAGGATTTCTTGCGCTTGTTTATGAACTTTTTCTATTAATTTTTTATCAAAAAGTGAGCTCATTACTAAATCAGGAATTCCAGATTGCTTGGTTCCTAAAAATTCTCCAGGTCCCCTTAAAGAAAGATCCATTTCAGCTAAATGAAATCCGTTATTACATTTCACCAATGTTTTTAATCGGCTAGTGATAGATTGTTGTGGTGATTCCGAAAAAAGAAAACAATAAGATTGGTAATGGGATCTTCCAATTCTTCCCCTGAATTGATGTAATTGCGCCAGACCAAAATGTTCTGCTCCTTCGATTATCATAAGGGATGCGTTTGGAATGTCTACACCAACTTCTATTACAGAAGTGGATACTAAAAGATTAATTTTGTTTTCTTGAAAATCTTTCATTACAATTTCTTTCTCTTTTGGTTTCATTTTTCCATGTAACATAGCAATTTTTAAGTCAGAAAAGACTTCTTCTGATAATTTTTTATATTCTTTTTTAACTGCTTTTACTTCATAATTTAATCGTTCTGATAAAGTGATCAGGTCTTTTGCTTTAATATTAGATGTTTCTGTTTCTTCAATTCTTGGGCATATAACAAAAGCTTGCCTTCCCTTTTTTATTTCTCCACGGATAAAATTGTAAACTTTTTCTCTGCCTTTTGGAGTGATAACTTTGGTAATTATTTCTTTTCTTCCTTTTGGCAATTCATCTAATATAGAGAGGTCTAAGTCTCCGTAAAAAGCCAGAGCTAAAGTACGGGGAATAGGGGTTGCCGTCATTGATAGAAGATGTGGCGCTTCATTTTTATTAGCATTTTTAGCAATAAGCTTTTTTCTTTGTTCTATGCCAAAGCGATGTTGCTCATCAATAATAATCAACCCCAAACGGTTAAATCGGACATTTTTTTGAATAAGAGCATGAGTCCCGATTACAATTATAGGATCTGAAGATGCAATGATTTTATTTAATAACTGTTTAGAAATTTTGCCTTCTAATGCATCGTCATAAATTTTGGTTGTTGAAGATGTTAAGAGGGCAATTTTTACTTGAAATGGTTTAAGATTTTTTTTAAATTCATTAAAATGTTGTTTAGCCAATATTTCTGTTGGCGCCATTACAGCAACTTGATACCCTGATTTTATTGTTAATAAACTTGCTGTTATAGCGACTATAGTTTTTCCAGAACCCACTTCTCCCTCTAAAAGCCGATTCATTGGCCTTTGATGAAGATTTTTAGCAATTTCCCATATTGTCTTCCTCTGGCATTGAGTAAAAGAAAATGATAAAGATTTTGTAAATAATTGAAGAAGAGAAATATCAAGACTAATTTTAGGAGTTTTTAAAAGAGCGTTTTTTCTTTTTATCTTTAAAAGATAAATTTGGGAAAGTAATAATGATTCAAAAACAAATCTTTTTTTTGCTTTTTTTGCCAGAAGTAAAGATGATGGAAAATGGATTTGATTAAGTGATTTTTGAAGTCCAATTAGTCGATGCTTTTTCAGTATAAAATCAGGAAGCGTATCTTCTATATTTTTGGTGAATTCTAAAAGTGGTTTAATAAAATAACGCAGCGCTTTAGAGCTTAGGCCTTTTGTTTCCGAATATATAGGAATTAAACGGCCAGTATGCTTAAGCTCTTGATAAAATTCTTTTTCCAATTCTTGTTTGGAGACAATTTCATAAGATGGGCCGGAAAGGATTAATTTTTTCCCTCTTGCTTTTACTTTTCCTGATAGGGAAAGGGTTGTGCCTAAAAGTATATTTTTAAGTAAATAGATTTGATTAAACCAAATTGCAGTAATCTGGCCTGTATCGTCTTCAATTATAGCTTCAATAATAATCATTTTTCTTCTGAATGTCCGCCTGACATTAATTTTTTTGACGGTTCCTATTATTGAGCACTTTTCTTCTGGTTTTAATTCATTTATTTTTTTAATTTTGGAAAAATCTTCATAACGAAAAGGAAAATACCAAAGTAAACCTTTTACCGTTTTTATTCCTAATTTTTCCAGATATTTTAAATAACGCGGGCCAATACCGCGTATTTCTGATACTGAGTTAGAGAGTTTAATCATAGTGCCCCCGGGAAGAATCGAACTTCCATCACAGGCTCCGCAAGCCCGCATTCTATCCGTTGAACTACGGGGGCCTCTTTTAAAATTATCATGAAAAGACTATATTTTCAAGGAATTTTTTAATATTTTTCTTTTGTGATATTATGAGTTTAAATGGAATATTATTCAACTTTAGCTTTTGTTTTAAAGCAAGAACCAATTAAAGAGCATGATCGCCGTTATATTTTTTTTACCCAAGAATTTGGGAAATTCAGTTTATCAGCTTCAGGAGTAAGAAAGATTAATGCTAAGCTTGCAGGGCATTTGGAAATACCAACATTGGCGCAAATTCAATTTACAATGTCTTATAACCCACGCTTGATTACCGCCTTGGAAGAAGCTCCCTATTTAGAAATAAAGAAAAAGAAGGAAGCTCTTCTTGTAGCTTTTTGGATCACAGGCTTGGTTAACGAGTTAATGATAGAGAAACAATCAGATCCTGATGTCTGGAAATTACTTTTTGATACTTTTTATTTTTTAGAGAAGAATATAAATAAATTTTCCGAAATAGCTGATTTTGCATGGATATATTTTAATGCTCAGTTTTTAAAAATTCTTGGTTTTTCTCCGTTTTTAGATGGATGTATTGAATGTGGGAGTAAAATTAATAATAAGTTCTTTAGTTTTGAGAGGAAAGGAATTATTTGTCAATCACATTATCAGAAAGATGATTGGCCTATGAATAGTCAACAAAGAAAATCTCTGGATTTTTTGTTTAAGTCCACTTTTCGAGATTTCTCACAAGCCATTCTTGTCAGAGAAATTCTTAAAGAAAAAAAATATCTTCAAAAATTTCTTAGTAAATTTACTTTAACAATAAAATCAGATATAATCTAGAGAATCAACGAATAACGAATTTAACACTAATATAAGAACCTGTTCGTTTCACTCGCAGAACCTTGTTTCTTGCTTTGCTCGAAATAAGAATAAAATAAATAAATAACATGAAGATAAAAGATTTTTTAAAAACTTTTTGGGGCGGAGCACTAGTTACAATTCTTATTTTAACTACAAGTTATTTTGTTTGGAGTTTTGTAAAAAGTGGAGGAATAACTTTTGCTTTTTTAGGGCCAGATGAAGCAAAGTCAGGCGAGATAAAAGAATTTCATTTTATTTTAAATAATAATTCCAGGGTAAGCCTTCAGGAAGTAGAAGCAGAGATTAATCTTCCAGAAGGGGTAATAGCTGTTGATAATCCAGACCAGAAAACTATTTCATATAGCTTGGGTGAAATGGCTCCTCATGGCTCAGAAGACAAAATAATAAAATTATTAATTACTGGTGAACCCAAGACAGTTAAGAATATTGAGGCTATGCTTCGTTATCGTCCCAAAACGCTTAGTTCTGTTTTTGAAAAAAAGGAAATAAAAACGATTTTAATTTCCGGCTCTTCCTTTCGTCTGGAGCTAGTAACGCTTAATCAGGTTTTTTCTGAACAAATTTTTCCATTAGAAATAAATTGGGAAAATCTTTCCAGTTATACATTTGATAATGTTGAAATTAGGGCAGAATGGCCATCGGGATTTGTTTTTCAGGAATCTAATCCAGAGATTTTTTCTGAGAGCTCAGAATATAACAGATGGACATTAGGGGAATTGAGCCCAGCTAGTCATGGGAAAATAATAGTAAAAGGATTTACCACTGGACAAGCAGGCGAGACAAAGAGAACAATTTTACATTTAGGCATGGTTAAGGATAATGTTTTTCTCCCTTTGACTAAAACAGAGGGATATACGACTTTAGTTAGAAACCCTTTATTAATTTCATCTTTAGTTAATGGTGAAATAATCCATAATGCTGATTTAGATGAAACATTAAATTTTGTTGTTGATTATCAGAATAATTATTCTGCCACCTTAAGAAATTTAACGGTAAAAGTAGTTTTTAGCGGAGATGTTTTTGATTTCTCTACTTTAAAAGCGCCTAATGGTGCATTTTCCTCGCGTTTAAAAACTTTAACTTGGGAAGGGATAAAAATTCCTCAACTTTATGCGCTTAATCCTGGCGAACGTGGAAGCCTTTTGTTTTCCATAAAACTTAAAAAAGATTGGCCAATGACAAGTCAAGCTCAAAAGAATATTGTTTTGGAGACACATACTACTATTGAGAGTTCTAATATCCCAGAGCAGCTAGAAGTTTCTGAGTTGCCGCGCGCAGCTGCTTTAAATACAATTAAACTTAATTCAGATAGCAAGATAGTAATCAGTAGTTATTTTCGGGATGCTTCTTCGCAAATTGCCAATACGGGGAGACTTCCCTTAAAAGCAGCTGAGTCAACTGATTTTACTATTCATTGGAAAATTATTAATAATT
>CAYTXM010000019.1:0-10988 GCA_964441595.1 uncultured Candidatus Saccharibacteria bacterium | reverse complement strand
AAATAAATGCTAAAATTGTTGGTATTATGCGTATCTCTTATTCCAGTTTAGAGAATTTTAAACAATGTCCTCTAAAATATAAACTCTCCAATATAGATAAAATAAAAGAGCCTAAAAGCAAGGAGGCTATTTTTGGTTCCTACATTCATAAAATCCTTAAATGGTTTTATCAAAAAGATCCTCACTTCCCTACTCTTGATGCTTTGTTAAAGTATTATCGTGATTATTGGCCTAAAAAATCAGAAGGCTTTGAATGGAAAGATCCTGAAGAAGAAAAATCTTATTTTAAAGAAGGGTTAAGAATATTAGAAGAATTTTATAAGAAAAATATTCCCCATAAAACATCTATTTTAGATTTAGAAACAAGATTTGAGGTTGTTATAGATGAAAATCCGGATAAACCAAATGGAAAGCATATTTTAACAGGCGTCATAGATAGAATAGATAAATTACCAGATGGTACTGTTGAAATAATAGATTATAAAACAGGAAAAAGAATGCCTTCCCAAAGAGCTTTAGATAAAAATGATCAACTTTCTCTTTACGCTATTGGATTGAAAAGCCGCTGGCCAAGAATTAAAATTGAAGATTTAAAATTAAGTTTATATTTTCTTAAATTTAATGAAAAAATAAATACAAAAAGAACAGAAAAAGAGTTGGAAGAAGAAAAGGATAAAATAATAGAGTTAATTCATAAAATAGAAAAAAGTAATTTCGAACCTCATTCATCAGCCTTATGTGGTTGGTGCGGTTATCGTAATATTTGTCCAATTTGGCGACATTTTTATGAAAATGAAGAAAGCAATCATTTAAATGATGTAGATATTAAAGAAAAAATAGATAAATATTTTGTTTTAAAAAAAGAAAAAGAAAAATTAGAACAAGAGCTATTAGAATTAAAAAATTTAATTGATGTTTATTGTCACAAAAAAGGACTAAAGCGCGTATTTGGTGAAAATGGTTATTTCAGCCATACAGTTTATAATGAAATCTCCTATGACATTCCTAAATTAAAAGAAATCTTAGAACCATTAGAAAAATGGGAAGAGATTATTGAAATCAATGCTAAAAAATTAAAGAAAGTTTTAAAAGAAGTACCTGTAGATTTGAGAAAAAAAATAAAAGAAACAGAAAAAATAGAAGAAAGATTTAAATGCTTATCCACTAACCATATAAGCAAAAAAGAAATTAAAGAACAATTAGATTAGTTACATCTAGTATTGTAAGTATATCCACTCTCTTCAGCTTCTTGCTGAGTTTTAAAATAAATTCTATTTTCTTCTTTTAATCCATTAGCTAAACTACAGTCTAGTGGATAATAATATTTTCCTCTAGAACTGGCTACAAATGAAAATTCTCTAGGTTTTATTATTGTTTTTTCTATTATAGAGTCTTCAACGCTTGTTATTAATTGTTTTTCTATAGTAATTGGCGGGCGCGATATAATATTAGCTCCAATAATAATACCAAGAGAAAAAGATAAGGATATACTCAAAAAGCCCAGACTAAACAACCAAAAATTCTTTTTGACAAATAGAACAAATTTTGTTAGAATTCTTAAACAGTGGGGCATAAAAATTTATTAAAAATTAAAAATTGGTAATTTAAAATTTTTTAAGATATGGCACACGTTAAATCAGGCGGTTCAACAAAATTAGGAAGAGATTCAAATTCTAAAAGGTTAGGAATTAAGAAATCTGATGGTCAGACAGTACAATCTGGCAATGTTTTAATTAGACAAAGAGGCACTAAATGGCATCCTGGGCTAAACACTAAGATAGGTTGTGATGATACTATTTATTCTCTTGTTAATGGGACAGTAAAATTTTCTAACAAAAGAAAGAAAACTTTTACAGGAAAGATAAAGAGGGTTAGTTTAATAAATGTTATTTCTTCTGTTCAGAAACAATAGCTTTAATTCTTATCTTTAAGGAAGTTTCTATTCCAGGATATAGAATTAAGGGCACATCATAAAGTCCTTCTTTTTTGAGGGATTTTTTTAATTCTACTTGGTTTTCTAATAAATCAATGTCTTGCGATTTTAATTCTTCTATAATTCTTTTACTGTTTACAGAGCTATAAGCCCCTTTCCCTTTTTCAGAGAATTTAAGAGGAATTTCTAATATTATTTTTTTTAGGCGAGCGACTAGTTCAATAGCTTGCTTTTTTTGTTTCTCATCGATTTCTATCTTTTGTTCTTTTTTCTCTGAAATCTTGTTTATAATATTTGAATCTGCTCTTTGGGCAATTTTTTGGGGAAAAAGATAATTTATAGCATAACCATCTGCTACATTTTTGATTTCACCTTTATTGCCTAAACTAGGCATGTCTTTTAAAAGATAAATCTTCATAAGGATTATTAATTATTAATTATTAATTTTTGTAATTCTGTTACAGCTACCTGTAATTGTCTGTCCTTTTCCAAATCTATTTTAGAAAAAGTGCCAAATTCCTCTTCATTTTTTACTTCAACATCTGGAATAAGGCCGTTGCCTTCTATAATCGTTTCATTAGGTGTTAACCAACGGGATATAGTGATTTTAACGCTACTATTATCTTTTAAGGAAACTAATTCCTGTACAGATCCTTTACCATAACTTTTTTCCCCAATTAATTTAACTCCTCTATTATCTCTTAAAGCGCCAGCTAATATTTCTGAAGCTGAAGCTGTTCCTTCGTTTATTAAAACAACTGTAGGAATATCTTTAAGTAATGCTTGTCCAATTCTTACTCGAAAGGTTTTCATTTCATCACTACCAAAATCTTCTTTAAGAATAATATCTCTTTTTTCTAAAAACCAACCACTAATATCAACAACAGCTTCTAAATATCCACCAGGATTATTTCTAAGATCTATAATTAATCCTTGCGGTTTTGCGAAAGCTATTTCTAAAGCAGTTTTATAAAAATTAAGTATAAGTGGTTGATTAAAATTATAGATTTTGAGATAAGCGATATTATTATTATCTATTTTTTCCCATCTTACTGAAGGAATAGAAATCTTTTTTCTAATTAATCCTATTTTTTTTGTTTCATCCCAATTAGATCGATAAATAGTTAATATAACTTTTGTTCCTTCTGGTCCCCGTATTAATTTAGCAGCTTCAAATGGAGATAAATCAATTGTTTCGGCGTCGTCTATTTTGATGATTTTATCATTTGCTTTTAAACCAGCTTCTTCTGCCGGAGTGCCTGGGAGAGGCGCAATTATTGCTAAAAATCCATCGCGTTTACCAATTTCCATTCCTACGCCATAAAATTCTCCAGATAATTCCTGAGAGAGATTTTTTGTTTGTTCAGAATCCAGAAACTCTGAATATGGATCTGTTAATGCATTTATTATACCTCTGGTAGCGCCTAATATTATTTTTTGAGTATCTAAATCATTTCTACCAACATATTTTTCTAAAACAACTTTCCATGTATCCCAAAAAACACCCATATCAGCGTCAGAAATTTCTAAAGGCGCTTCCTTATTTATAATTTTTTCAAAAGGAGAAGGTAAATTTGCTTTCCAGCCCCAACTTGCTCCTTGGGAAAAACCAAAAACCCATACACTACCAAGGCAGGCTATGAATAAAACAATTAAACAGATTTTTCTAAAATTTTCTTTCATATTTTTTTCAACAAATTAATAAATTTAGGGGGAATATTTGCTATTTTTCCCGGACCAGTAAAAAGGAAAACGTCATTTTTCTTTTTAAGTTTTAGAAGATTTTTTAGAAAAGATTCTTCACTTTCAGCATCTTCAATAAAATGTATCTTATTTTTGTTCAAAGATTTTATTTTTAGTATTTCTTTATATATCTTTTCACTATTAATTCCTTTAATAGGTTTTTCATTAGACGAATCTAATTGTAAAAGAAATAAAATATCACAATTTTTTATAGCTAAGGCAAAGTCTTTATACAAAAGAGAAATTCGAGAATAACGATGAGGTTCTAAAACTAATACGATTCTTCTTTTTGGAAAGACAATTCTTGCCATTCTTAATGTGCCTTCTATTGCAGTAGGGTGATGCGCATAATCATCCACAACTACAACTTCTTGATTATAAAGGATGGAAAATCTTCTTTTTATACCAGTAAAGGTCTTTATATATAGCAAGGCGTTATTTAAGGGAATTTTAAGAATTTTTGAAACTGAAATAGCGCCTAATGCATTATAAATATTTTCTTTTCCAGGCACAGGAAGTTCTAATTTGCCTTGAAATTTGTTGTTTAAAAATAAATCTGAATAAGTTTTTATCCCCTTATAATCAATGTTTTTTACAAAAAAATCAGCTTTATTATCTATCGCAAAAGTAAAAACATCCTTATTGCGACTATTCTTGTTTCCTTTTGCGATTTTTTTTAAAAAAGAATCATCATTATTCAGAACAATAGATTTTGTCTTATTGTTTTGGGAAAAATCCTCAAAAGCTTTTTTCAATAAGGAAAATTTACCTTTATAAGGGCCATTAATATCTAAATGGTCATTATCTACATTAGTAATAACCGATAAAAAGGATGGCGTTTTTAGAAAAGATTTATCATGTTCATCTGTCTCTAAAACTGCATATTTTCCTGAATTCCATTTACTTCCCAATGGATGCGTTCTATTTTTAGCTCCCAAATAAACAGTCGGTTTTAATCTTGCTTTTTTTAAGATATGAGTAATCATTGCTACGGTAGTACTTTTTCCATGAGTTCCGGCAACGCTAATAATCTTTTTCTCAGCCAAAACCTTCATTAAAAAATCAAAACGATTAAACAAAGGGATTTTCATTCCTTTAGCAGTTTTAATTTCAACATTATCATTAGGAATTGCTGAAGAATAAACTACAATATCTACTTTTTTTACATTGTCAGCATTATGGCCAATATATATTTTTACTCCTTTTTTTTCTAAAATCTTCCTCGCAGAAAAATCATTTTTATCAGAACCAGATAATGAATATCCTTTTTCTAATAAGAGATTAGCTAATGCAGTCATTCCTGATCCACCAATACCAATTAAATGAATTTTCTTTTTTTTGATGGCCATTTGGTTATTATACAGTTTAAATACTGTTTTTGTCAATTTTAGCCACTGGAAATCACAAGGAAAATAAGATAAAATAAAGAAAAGGCATAAAATGTTTATTATCAGCGTAATTCCATTAACTAATATTCCAAGACCACAACCACAAATTTTTTCTTATTTTTATAAGTCAGATTTGATAAAAGGATCTATGGTTGAAATACCATTAAGAAATAGAAGTGTAGTGGCAGTAGTATTGAATTCAGTCTCTGTATCCTCAAAAAAAGCGGCTTTAAAAAAGGCTGATTTTGTTTTAAAGCCAATAAATAAAGTTATTTCTTCGAGACAAATAGTCCCACCATTTTTTTTTGTTTTATCTGATTTTATCTCTCATTATTATTTTTACCCAATCTCATTATGTTTAAAAACTATCTTACCACGCCGAATAAAATCTTTAATTAAACATATAGAAAAATTATATATTGAAGAAAAAGAATTTCCAAAATATTTTGACCCATCAATTTTAAAAACAAAAAAAGAAAAAATAAAGAAAATAAGTTCTCGTGATTTTTCTAATGTTGTTAAAGAGATAAAAGTAAATCTTAAAAATAAAAAACAGGTATTAATTCTTGTCCCAACTATTTTTTATCAAAATTACTACTTTACAAAATTATCATCTGAAATTTCCGAACCAATTTTTATTTCATCAAACGATTTAAAAGTTAAAGAATTTAATTCTTTATGGACAAAAGTTAATTCTCGGAAAGCGCAATTAATTATAGGACGACGTTCTTCACCATTTTTACCATGGCAAAATTTAGGACTTATAGTTGTAGTTGATGGAAATAACAATTCTTATAAATCATGGGATCAAAAACCTTATCATAACACGGTTTTTCTGATTAATTATTTAGCCTTATATTATAATACTTCAATTATCTATTATTTATCATGATGCCTATTGTTAAAATTATTGATTTAAAAAAGATTAGGAAAGAAAAAAAACCATTTCAGGCCATTTCTTCTGATGTTCTAATTGAAATTCAAAAGGCATTAAAAGAAAATAAGAAAATTGTTATTTTTATTAATAGAAAGGGGTTAGCAACAAGTATTATATGCCAGGAATGCGGCTTTGTATTTAAATGCCCTAATTGTGATATTCCATTAGGATTTCATAACAAATCTAAGCTCGTTTGTCATCATTGTAATTATAGCGCCTTTATGCCTTCAGTTTGTCCTAAATGTGGGGGTTATAAGCTTAAACCCTTAGGCGTTGGTATAGAAAGAATTGCTGAAGAAATTAAAAAATTTATTATTCCAACGCCGCCTTTTGCGCTAATTGAAGGAGAAATGCCTGATCAACAAGAGTTGGATATTTTTGATAAATTTAATAAAGGAAATATCAAAATATTAATAGGGACCGAAGCTCTTTTAAGACCTCAATTGGAAGTTGCTGATTTAGTAATTGTAGCCTCTGTTGACCCCGCGCTTTTCTTACCAGATTATTATAGCGAAGAAAGAGTATTTTTTAACCTTTTAAAATTAAAATCTTTATCTAAAGAAAAATTAATAATACAAACATTAATTCCCGATAATAAATTATTCAAGTATTTTATAGAGAATAAAGAAGAAAAATTTCTACAAGAAGAAAAAAAATGGCGGAAAGATTATCTTTGGCCTCCTTATGTTCAATTAATAAAGTTGACACTTACTCATAAAGACCAAAGAAGAGGGATAAAAGAAGCTGAGGAAACAAAAGATAAGTTAGAACAAGTTATAAATAAATTAATTCCAGAAGATTTTCAGAAAAATTTTATCATTTTAGGACCTGCGCAAGCTTTTGTTTTTAAAGAAAAAGGCTTTTATAAATGGAATATTCTGGTAAAATATAGGTACTTTGAAAGTAATGTTAAAGAAGAGGCGAATACTTTATTAGGGCTAAGTTTGCTTTCACCTGTTTTAACTAAAAAAGAATTGGCATTAAGAAATATAGTTTTAAAATACGTTCCCTTAAACTGGAAAATTGATGTTAATCCAATAAATATATTATAAATGGAAATACTTACCGGAGAAAATAACAAAACCTTAAAACAAAAAAGCCTTCCCGTAAAACATATTGATGCAGGGGTGCGTAGTTTAATTGAACAAATGAAAGAAGTAATGAGGCAAAATAATGGAGTCGGGTTGGCGGCAATTCAAGTGGGAGAACCTACTCGTATTATTATTTGTGAAGTAGATGATAGGTTTTATGCCTTTATCAATCCTGAAATTATAAAATCTTTTCCAGAAACTTTAGTAACAGAAGAAGGATGTTTAAGCTTACCAAATATTTATGGTGAAGTTGAAAGACCAAAGAAAATAATTTTGAAAGCTATTAATTTTGACGGTAAAAAGATAAAAATGAAAGCATTTGGTTTACTGGCTAGAGTAATTCAGCATGAATTAGATCATCTTGATGGCATACTATTTATTGATAAAGCAAAAAACATAACAGAAAATACAAAAAAAACAACGGCTCTATAAAAATATGCGTTTTATCTTCTTTGGTTCATCTGAATTTGCAAAAATAATACTTAACAAACTTCTTGATTTTGGTATGAA
This sequence comes from uncultured Candidatus Saccharibacteria bacterium, assembly GCA_964441595.1. Taxonomy (GTDB): domain Bacteria; phylum Patescibacteriota; class Minisyncoccia; order UBA6257; family UBA6257; genus DAOVIY01. The sequence continues at coordinate 3,386 of CAYTXM010000019.1, read as the reverse complement.
TCCTGTTTTAGTTGTCACTGCTCCTTCCCCTACTCCTGTTTATGATTTAGCTAAACAAAGTAATATTCCTGTGCTTAGGCCAGAAAAATTAGAAAATGAACAGTTTTTGTCAAGTTTTAAAGATTATAATCCCGATCTAGTAATTCTTACCGCTTATGGAAAAATTATTCCTTCAAAATTGCTATCAATTCCTAAAAAAGGAGTTTTAAATCTTCATCCATCTCTTTTACCTAATTGGCGCGGAGCTACTCCTATTCAATCAACTATTTTAGCAGGCAATAACAAAACAGGCGTTTCTTTATTTTTAATGGATGAAGAAATAGATCATGGACCAATTATACAGAATGCAGAATACAAAATAGAAAATACAGGCATTACTTATTTAGAGTTAATGCAAGAATTGGCAATTTTAGGAGCAGATATTATAATCAAAACCGTTCCTAAGTGGTTTGAAGGAAAAATTAAACCAATACCACAAGATCATTCTTTAGCAAGTTATTGCCATAAAATTTTACCTAAAGATGAAAAAATAAATTGGGAAAAATCAGCTTTAGAAATAGATAGAAAAGTGAGGGCTTTAAACCCTAAACCAGGAGTTTTTACTATTGGAGATAATATAATTATTAAAATAGTAAAAGGCTATCCAGTAGATAATCCATCACTTTGCGTTGATAAACCAGCAGGTTTTGTTTTTCAATTTGAAAATAAACTGGCAGTTAAATGTGGTAAAGGAATTTATATTATTGAAGAATTAAGACCAGCAGGTAAAAAAACAATGGATGGCGAAAGTTTTTTAAGGGGCAATCAATGGATATTAAAAACTAATTTTTAAATGTTTTCATTTTTTAAAAAATACTATTTAATAATTTTGAGCTTTTTTTTGCTTGTTGCTTTTAGTTTTTTCATTAATAATAAAGTAATGGAAAAAAGTCATTTTACTTCATCGTTAATCCAACCAAACACAAAAACAATTATTGATTCTATTGAGATTCCTCCACATATCAATTTAGCTAATTTTTATAAAACGTATGGGCAAAGAATATTAGGTAATGAAAATATAAAAATAATTAGTAGAGAAGAATGGGGCGCTGATAATCGTTATTCTGATCCTCAATTTATAGAGAATTTTTGTAAGAAAAACTATTGCTATGAAGATAGATATAATCCTGAAGACACATTTTCTGAAAAAGAATATTGGAAATCCCTTGAACTATTGATTAATTACAACCAGAATTTTAAATCATACGATGATTTATTTCTACAAAGCATGAAAAAAGAAAATGGTTTTGTGTATAATTATCTACCAGTAGAAGAAATTATTGTTCATCATACTGCTGGAAAATTTACTACAAATTTTGAAGAATCAAAAAAAGAATTGCGGAAAATCTATCTCATGACAGCTGTGCAAAGAAAATGGAGAGATATTGGATATCATTATTTAATAGATGGCGCTGGACGCATTTACGAAGGCAGTTTAGGAGGAAAGTATTCAGTGGGAATTCATGCTTATGGGCATAACAAAGGAACTATAGGTATTTCTTTAATGGGTGATTTTCGTCCTGGACACGATAAATTAACTAAGGCAATGGAAGAATCTTTTATTAATCTTATTAAATATTTGATTATTGAATATAAATTAAATATTAACCAAGAAAAATTTTATCTTAGAAAACCAGACTTATCTGGCCGGGAAATGAATAAAAATATCATAAAAGGACATATGGAACTGGATATTAGGGAAGAACCGACAGAATGTCCGGGAGTAGATCCAGAATATCTTAGAGAATTAATCTATCCTTCTTTAAAAACTTCTGCGCTATATTGATAGATTTCTAAATCCACTTTTTTCCATTCATCTTTTTCTAGCCCAGCTTTTTCGCATAAATGAGAAATAAATAATTCGGCAGAAGTTAAATCTTCCCAAACCTGCGGCAAGAAGGTGGCTTGATAGCCTCCTTTTTTTATTAACAAACCTAACTTATATTTATCTAAATATTTAAGAAAAGCGTTTGAACTGGTAAAATCTGGAAGTTTTTTTAATTCTGATAAAATAGAAATTTCTATCTTTATATCATTTAATTCGTCATTTTTTAAAGGCGTAAAACGAGAATCAAGCAGAGCGCTTGCCAAACAATTATCAATCACGCTTTGATAGATTGGTTTTTTACTTTCTAAATCACCTATGCATCCTCTTAATCCATTATTTTTCCATAAAGTGACAAAAGTTCCTCCTTTTTCTTTTAAAGTTTGGGGTAAATCATCTTCATCAACTTGAAGGATTCCTTCGTCTTGAAAGTATTTTTGCATAGTCCTCCTGGCTAATTTTAGAAGATATTGTTTGTTTTTATTGTTCATAAAATGCAATGCTCGCGTAACCTACTACCTGACTTTTATCTCCGCTAGTTTCTCCAGAATTCATAGCGCATAAGAGCTTAGATTTCCATTGTTTTTTATGCGCGATATTTAATAAGATTTCAATTGATGTTTTTCCGCAAGCATTACCATATTCATTAAATCGTTTGATATCATTAGCTAATATAGCGTCTATTGTTACCTTATCTATCATTTTTGCTTCATTATATGGTAAATAATGGCTTAAATCAGAACTAATTAAAAAAAGAGTTCTCTCATCATAAATTGACAGCAAAATATCACCTATCTTTTTATAATCAATGATATTGCTTGTTAATAAAGGAAAAATCTGAAAATCATTTAAAACTGTTTGCAAGAATGGCAACTGGACCTCTAATGAATGTTCAGGCTGGTGAATCTCAGATGATTCGATAATTTCTTTTTTATTCTTAAGTTTTGAAAAATCACCTTTTGACAATTGTTCCACTTTGCCCAATGGTGTTTGCCAATATCCCTTAGCGCAAGAAACAAGATTATCAAATGAAAAATGATGGCTAGGTCCTAAGAGAAAAATCTTTTTATATGAACAATTCTCTATAAGTTTAAATGCATATGCAGCTACTGAACCAGAATACACATATCCTGCATGAGGAACGATGAGGGCTCTTATTGATAATTGATGTTTTTCCACTGTCGCATTATCCAAAAAACCCTTGATTTGTTGTTTTAAAATATCAGGATCATTAGGATAAAAACTACCAGATACAATTGGATGCCTTATCTCCATATTCCCTTTATCTTTGTTTTACATTTAATACATACTCCATCTTTTAAATTATTTACTAATGTCTCCATGCCCCATCGTTCTACTATAAGAGAATTGCATTTTGGACAAAAAGTACTTTCATAATTAGAGTCTGGTATATTTCCAGTATAAACATATCGCAATCCCACTTTTTTACCGATTTCATAAGTATTGATTAAAATTTCTGGAGATGTTGGAGATTGAGTAAGCATTTTATAACATGGATAAA
>CAYTXM010000018.1:0-11110 GCA_964441595.1 uncultured Candidatus Saccharibacteria bacterium | reverse complement strand
AACTTTATCTGCTCATCAATCGCCGCCGTTTAATGAAAGGGAAATGGGAATGGGAAGAGGAATGGGTGCAGGCAGAGGAAGAGGGCTTGGTAAAGGACCTCAAGATGGCAGAGGCCAAGGCAGAGGAGGAGGTGCACGAAGATAGAAATAAAATAAATTAAGCTTATTTAATTTTTTAAATAATTAGAATTTAGATCAAAAACTTATTTAAAAAACAAAATCATGTCTAAAATAACCATAAAAGAAGCTCAAGAAATTGTAGATAAGTGGATTAATACAACTGGGGTGCGGTATTTTTCCGAACTGACAAGTTTGGCCCAATTAGTTGAGGAAGTAGGCGAGGTGGCCCGGGTTATGTCCAGAACTTATGGCGATCAGAGTTTTAAGAAATCAGAAGAGGGCAAAAAATTATCTGATGAATTGGCAGATGTGCTTTTTACACTTATATGTATTTCTAACCAAACAGGTGTTGATTTAACAGAAGCATTCCAGAGGAATATGGAGAAAAAAGAGACAAGAGATAAAGATCGACACCAAAATAATCCAAAATTAAAATAAAGAATCATTAAAAATATGGCTATAATAAAAAAGAAAACATGGACGAAGGAATTTAATCTCATAGAATCTGGAAAAAAGAAATTTGATTTGAGATTAGCTGATTTTGACATTCAAGAAGACGATACTTTAATTTTGGAAGAATGGAATCCAGAAACAAAAGAATATACCGGGAGAACAATTGAAAAAAAGGTAAATTTTGTATTTAAATTCAAGCTCGATGATTTCGGGCAAAAACAGGAAATTGAAGAGAAGGGATTAAATATTATTCAGTTTTAGAAGGATTATAGAAATCAGATTAAAAGATATTTATGAAATACGATGTTGCAGTAATTGGAGGTGGTCCTGCTGGGATGATTGCGGCGGGAAGAGCAGGAGAACTTGGCTCTCGAGTTGTTTTAATTGAAAAAAATGATAGTTTAGGAATTAAGCTCTTAATAACCGGAAAAGGAAGATGTAATATCACCAATAAAGGGGGTGAATTAAAAGAAATAATAGATAAATTTGGGAAAAATGGGAAATTTCTTTTTTCAGCGTTTTCCAAATTTGGCACAGATGAAACAATAAAGTTTTTTGAAAGCAAAGGATTGAGAACAAAAGTTGAGAGAGGGGGCAGGGTGTTTCCTGTAAGCGATAAATCACAAGATGTGCTTGATCTGCTTATTAAATATTTGAGAAAATTTCATGTTGATGTAAAAACAAATTCATCAGTAAAAAGAATTATAAAAAAGCAGAATAGAATTGAAAAGGTTATTCTTAAAAATAATGAAGAAATTACTGCAGATAATTTTATAATTTGTACAGGAGGAAAAGCTCATCCCTTAACTGGGTCTACTGGAGATGGGTATAAGTGGGCTAGGAATTTTGGACATACGGTTATAGATGCTTCACCATCAATTGTGCCCATTATTGTTAAAGAGAGATATATGAAGGATCTTGAGGGCTTGAGTTTAAAAAATGTTGAAATTAGTATATATAAAGATAATAAAAAGATTAATTCAAGATTTGGTGAAGCGATATTTACAGACAATGGAATGAGCGGACCAATAATTCTTGATATGAGTAAAGAAATTGGTCAAAAATTGCCTGGAAATATTAGAATGCAAATTGATTTTAAACCAGCATTAGACTTTGTAAGACTTGATAAAAGAATACAAAGAGATTTTGAAAAAAGTCCTAAGAAATTATTTAAAAACAGTCTTAATCAATTATTGCCTAAGAAACTTATCCCTGTTATTATAAGGTTGTCTGAGATTGATCCTGATAAAAGAGTTAATTCTATTACTAAAGAAGAAAGAAAGAAACTATTGCATCTTTTAAAAGAGTTTAATTTAGAAATTAAAGAATTAGAAGGGTTTAGGAGGGCAATTATTACAGCTGGAGGAATTAAGCTAAGTGAAATTAATCAAAAGACGATGAAATCAAAATTAATTGATAATTTGTATTTTGCAGGGGAGATACTTGATCTTGATGGACCAACTGGTGGATATAATCTACAGGTTTGTTGGGCTACAGGATATATTGCAGGAGAATGTAATAATTAAGACATTAGATATTAAAAAAGGTCGTTAACATTAATAAATAATTCTTAATAAATTATGATGGAAGTTATTAAAAAAGATGGGACAAAAGAACCATTTAGTTCTGAAAAAATTAGAAAATCAATTGCCGGCGCTGCTCAGCAAGCAGATATTCCAGAAGAGAGGAAAGAAGAAGTAGTGTTTCAAGTGGCAGGAACAGTAATTCCTATGTTCGAAGGCAAAGAGGAAATAGATACAAGTGATATTAAGCAGGCTATTCTTAATGAATTGGATAGGGTTGAACCGGCTGTAGCTAGTGCCTGGAGAAAATACGCAGAAGGTAAAAGCGAAGCTTAATAAAGAAGATTGAAAGGCGCCCCAATTGGGACGCCTTTCATTGTTTTAATAAACAGAATTTTATAGAAAGGTTGAAAAACAAAATGGGTTTATTTATAAGAAAGAATTCAGCGAAGATATTAATCTTTTTGTTTTTTCTGCTTTTGGCAGGGATTATCTTTTTTATTTCCCAATTCTCGTTTAAATGGTCATTTGAGAATATTGAGCCAAAAGAAAAACTAAGTACAGAAATAACTATTAACGAAGATTTAACAACTACAACTATTACCGCAGAATTTATAAAGCCTTCTTTTGAGATTTTATTATCAGCTACTGAACTTGAGCAAGGGGATTCATTAATTATTAAAGCAGAAAAAGTTCCTGAAGAAGAAAAGATTACTGGAAAGTTTAGTGGCAAATCATTTGATTTTTTCCAAGTTGAACCAGGGGAAAAGTGGATAGCTCTTTTAGGAATTGATGCAAAGAAAGCTCCTGGAAATTATCCTTTAGCAGTTTTTCTTTCTGATGAATTAAAATCCGAAGAAACAATAACAGTAAAAAAGAAGGATTTTTATATAACCAAAATTATAATAACCCCAGAACTTGAGGAAAAAGATTTAACTTCATCAAATATATCAAAAACTATTGCCACTAAAGATGGGGTTATTATTTATGAAGTTTTAGGAAGATATAGCCCAGAAGCATATTTTAATCAGAAATTTGTTTATCCACTTGATGAAATAATAAACGTTGGCGCTTTTGGAAACATTAGAAAAGATGGAGATGTTACAATTCAACATTTGGGGGTAGATTTGGATGCTGTTGAAGGAACGCCAATTTACGCGGTTAATAATGGAAAAGTGGTTCTTATTGAAGAATTAACAGTTTATGGGAATACAATAATTATAGACCATGGATTAGGAATTTATTCTTTATATTTGCATCTTTCTAAGTTTGAAGTTTCAGAAGGGGAAATGATAGAAAGAGGACAATTAATTGGTCTTGTTGGAAATACTGGATGGTCATTAGGGCCTCATTTACACCTTTCCATAAAAGTGAATGGCGCAAGCGTTGATCCTTTGATATTCATTGAAGCAGTAGATGAATTTTTAAAATAAAAAAATTTTATGTTAAAATATTACGAAAGAAGATATTGAAAATTTAGGTCGAAAATTAATTAAAAATAACAAAAATATGAATAATAAAATATTGAAATTATTAAGAGAGGATCTAATTGGGGAATTAGAAGCTATTAATCAATATCAGGAGCATATTGATGATATAAACGATGATGAAGCCAAAAAAGTGCTAGGCCATATTAGAGATGATGAAAAAGAGCATGTTGCTGAATTAATTAAGATAATTAGAAAATTAGATACAACGCAGGAAGAAAAGTTTCAAAAAGAGGAGCTTTAAAATTTATGGCAGGAAAATCTGAAGAAGATTGGTCTAAAGAAGTTACTTTAAAAAGTAGAGCTTTGGATTTAGAAAGTGGTCTTTTTACTTGGAAAAACCCAAAACGTATCGCTCAATCACTTAAAAAATCAGCTGAAGAAAGTAAAAATAAAAAAGGAACGCCATTTCAATCAGCAATGTCAATGCTTAATTTTTATATTAATCGCGCTGGCAAGAACCTTGATTCAAAACAACGACAGATTTTAGAACGAGCTAAAAAAGAATTAAGAGTAGTTTTTGGAAAGAATAAAAAATAATTAATAGAAATATGAAATTAGATAAAAAGGTAGCATTAATAACTGGAGGTTCAAATAGTATTGGAAAAGCTATTGCCCAGAGATTTTTAGATGAATGAGCAAAGGTTATAATCTTTGATATTGTAAAACCAGATTATAATATAGATTTTTATCAGGTTGATGTAAGAAAGGAGGAACAAATTAAAAAAGCGTTTCAGGAAATAAAACATTTAGATATTATTGTTAACAATGCTGGAATTTATTTCCAACTTGGCGTCAGATGAAGCAAGCTATATAACTGGTGGAATATATTTAGTTGCTGGAGGGCAGTCTTGTTAAAATTTTAAAATTATGGAAAATCATTTTGTAAAATATCTATTTTTGTTTGTTATTGGAATATTAGGAGTTTTTATTGGCAGAAGGATGGCAATTAAGAGGATAATGAAGAAGAAATTTTCATCAGATAAGAAAGATATGGTATAGTAATAGAATAAAGATTTATATATGTCTCAATATTATAATTCACAAAGAACAAAAAATTTATACGATCCTAATTTAAAAGAACCATTTAGAATTTCGCGGTCAAAAATTGATTTGTTTTTAGATTGTCCGCGATGTTTTTATTTGGATAGAAAATTAGGAATTGGGCGTCCTCCCGGATTTCCATTTAATTTAAATAACGCTGTCGATACTTTACTTAAACAAGAGTTTGATGTTTATCGCGCAAAAGGCACAAAACATCCTTTTATAAAGACTTATAAAATTGATGCTGTTCCTTTTCAACATGAAAAACTTGAGGAGTGGCGTGATGCAAGGACAAGAGGAATAACTTATCTCCATAAACCAACAAATTTGTTAATTACTGGTGGTATTGATGATATTTGGGTAAATCCTAAAGGAGAATTAATTATTGTTGATTACAAGGCAACATCAAAGAATGGGGAAGTAAGTTTAGATGCTGAATGGCAGATTAGTTACAAAAAGCAAATGGAAATATATCAGTGGTTATTTAGGCAAAATGGGTTTAAGGTTTCTAATATTGGATATTTTGTTTATTGCAATGGCAAAACAGATGTTGAAGCTTTTGACGGCAAATTAGAATTTGATGTTAAAGTAATACCTTATACTGGCAATGATTCTTGGATTGAAAAAACTATTCTTGATATTCATAAATGTTTGAATAGTGATGAAATTCCAAAAGCAAGTTCTGATTGTGATTATTGCGATTATGTTAAATCAGTAAAATCAAAAACAATAGAACCTAAAAACGGAACATTATTTTAGAAAATATGAAAAAACAGAATCTTTTAATTTGTTCAATAATTATTCTGATATTGGTCTTAGTAGGAGTTATTGGATATTTTATTATTAGGCAAGAAAAAACTATGACAGTAAAGATATTTTTTGGAAATATTAAAGAAGATCCAGAAGTTCTAAATTGCGAGAAAGTTTATTCTGTTGAAAGGCAGGTTTTTAAAAACAAAGCAATGATTCAAGCATTGGAAGAACTTTTAAAAGGTCCAACTGTAGAGGAACAAGAAAAAGGATATTTAACTAATATTAATCCCGGCGTGAATATTAATAGTTTGGTTGTAGAAAATAATATAGCTAAAGTTAATTTTGACGAACAATTAGGATATCAAGTAGGAGGGTCTTGTCGGGTAATGGCTATTCGTTCTCAAATTACTGGAACTCTAGTACAATTTTCTGAAATTAATGATGTTGTAATTTCTATTGATGGTCGCACTGAAGATGTTTTGCAACCTTAAAATATATTAATGTTAATTAAAGTTAAGGTTTTCTCGCATTCAAAGAAGAGAGGGATAATTAAAAAATCCGAGGATAGTTTTGAAATAAGAGTAAAAGTGAAGCCATTGCAAGGTCAGGCAAATAAAGAAGCAATTAAAGTATTAGCAGAATATTTTAAAATTCCGGAATCAAACATAAGATTAATTAAAGGATTTAGGCATACAAATAAAGTTTTTTCAATACCAGAAATTAAATAAATTTATGAAAAAGGGAATTAAAATTAAAAGAAAAGTACATACTCCATTACGCCGTCCGCCTAGATTGAGTAAAAAGACGCATAAATTTGGAATAAAACCAATTAAGAAAAAAGCAAAAGGTCGAAAATAAATTAATTTGAATTTTATAAAAATATGACACAATCTTTATTAACAGGTTCTTTGTCAGCAAATTCATGGATTATTTGGTTAGTTCTTCTCTGGACTTTACCTTGGAAAGGCGTAGCTCTTTGGAAGGCTGCCAGGAACGAACATAAATGGTGGTTTATTGCATTATTGGTATTAAACACAATGGCTATTCTGGAAATTATTTACATTTTCTTTTTTAGTAAAAAGAAAGGAATAATAGAGAAAAAAGAAGAAAAAATCGAAATGCAGCAACAAGAAAAAATAGAAGAATAGAAATAAAGTAAGGAACGTCCTAAAAGGGCGTTCTTTTTTATTACTGATATAAAATTTATATGATATAATTTAAATATGGATTTTATAGATAAAAACAAGCCATTAGCTGACAGAATGAGGCCAGATTGTCTGGATGATTTTTTAGGCCAGGAAGAAATTATTGGTAAAGGGAAATTATTAAAACAGGCGATTGAATCTGATAAATTGCCTTCAATAATTTTTTGGGGTCCGCCAGGAAGCGGCAAAACAACCTTAGCTTACATCATTGCCAAACAAACTAAATCTGAATTTAAGCAGATGAGCGCTGTTTCAAGCGGGATAAAAGATTTGAGGGAAGTGATAGAAGAGGCAGAGGAAAATAAAAGATTAGGAAAAAGGACAATTTTATTTATTGATGAAATTCATCGTTGGAATAAAGCCCAGCAGGATGCATTACTTCCTCATATTGAACAAGGATTGATTACGCTCATTGGAGCCACAACAGAAAATCCAAGTTTTGAGGTTATAGGAGCATTACTTTCCCGTTGCAGGGTTTTTGTCTTGAAACAACTTAATAAATTCCAAATTTCAGAAATTATTAAAAGAGCGTTGAAAGACAAGAAAAAAGGGTTAGGTAAATTAAATATAAAAATAGAAAATAAAATAATTGATACAATTTCAGAAATGAGCAATGGAGATGCTAGGATTGCCCTTAATGTTCTTGAGTACGCTTCTTCTATTTCAAATAAAATAACTTTTGATATTGTAAAAGACGCTTTTCAGAAATCTAATTTGTTTTATGATAAAAATGGTGAGGAGCATTATAATATAATTTCAGCATTACATAAATCAATGCGTGGATCTGATGCTAATGCTGCTTTGTATTGGTTAGCAAGAATGTTGGAAGCAGGCGAAGATCCTTTATATGTAGCTAGAAGAATTGTACGGTTTGCTTCAGAAGATATAGGTTTGTCTAATTCTCAAGCATTAGAACAAGCTGTTGCCGCTTATCAGGCCTGTCATTTTATAGGAATGCCAGAATGTAATGTCATATTGGCTCAGGTAGTTGTTTATATGGCTAAGTGCAAAAAATCAAATGATTTATACGTTGCTTATGAAAAGGCTGCCGAAGATGTAAGAAAATATGGAAATTTGCCAGTGCCATTGCATATTCGCAATGCCCCGACAAAATTAATGGAAGATTTAGAATATGGCAAAGGATATAAATATAGTCCTGATTATAATTATGAAGAGAAACAAGAATATTTACCAAAAGAATTAAAAGATAAAAAATATTTAGAATAAAAAATCCTCTCATTCCTTTTTTGTAGAAATAAGAGGATTTTAAATTTGATCAGCCAAGTTTAAAAGTTTTTCAACTATGGCTTTTCTCTTTTCATTCTTGTTTTCTTGATTACCACCAAGCATTTTTTCTAAATCCTTAATAGAAACAGAGTTACCAATTTTCAAATAAACCCTTACTCTCCGGCTTAAATAATTTAACCAATTTCCTTTGGGTTTTCCGTAAGCGCAAGGTCCTTGTGGATCAATCTTGATAGGGAAAATAGTGATTTTTTGGTTAGTTATTTTTTCTACTTGTTCAATAACTAAGCTAACCAACCTTCCTATTTTTTTGTATTTCGGTACGACTGTTCCTTCAGGAAAGATAACTATACTAACGCCTTTCCTCAAAAGATTAATTATTTTCTTTATAGTGCCTTTTTTGGTGTTTTTCTGATTTATAAAAATAACGTAAGAACTTAAGCAAGGAATGCATTTGAAAAGCGTTCTTAAATTATCTTTGGCGACATATTTTGTTTTGTTATATAAAAACATATATTCAAGTTGAAGTTTCCAAAAAGCAGCTGCGAGAAGTACCGGATCCCAACAGCTTAAGTGACGGGCCACAAAAACACAACCAAGATTATTCTGTTTCTGCCAAAGGGAAAGATGTCCCTTGCCATATACCCTTATTCGGAAAAGAATTTGAACCAGCAGATAAAATAACAAACCATAAAATTGAAAAACCACAGAGTAGATAATTTTCAAAGAACCCATTTTTATCACCTCCTAAAGCGACTATTAATATTTATGAAACTGTACAATTAAACAAGATAAATGTCAAATGCCGGTATTTAAAAATAGTTTGTTTTGCCATAGTAATTTGAGGGCTTGACAAAATTAAAAGACTATGCTAATCTAAATATAAGGTTTAAGAAAAAAGAGGGCTCTTGGTTTTATCTAAATCTTCAAGATAAAGATTTAGTATAATATGGGATATACGTATTATCTCAAAGAAATATAGAAATATGCTTTCTTCAAGACAAGGCCTTATATAGAACATCATCAAGAGATATTAGAAAAATTGGACGTTTAAAATTGAATAATAGATTTTTTAAAAAAGCAAGAGCTCTCACTCAATAAAAGACGATTATTTGATAAGCCAAATAATCGTCTTTTTTCTTTACTGAAAAATTGATAGAATATAATGGAGATTAAAGAAATTAATTAGATGCATAAAATAGAAATCAGAGCTTACGCAAAAATCAATCTTACTTTGGATATTTTAGATAAGTTGCCTAATGGTTATCATAAAATTAATTCAATATTTCAGGCAATTGATCTTCACGACACGCTTTTAATTTCTAAAACAGAAAATGGTTTTTATTTGAAAAGTCCAGTTGATTGTTCTAATGAAGAAAATTTGATAACAAAGGCGTGGAAAAAAATGAATGATTTTGTAAAAAGAAAATTATCATGTGCTGTTAATTTATCTAAAAATATCCCAGAGAGCGCCGGGCTAGGTGGAGGATCCAGCGATGCGGCGGCAATTTTAATCGGATTAAATAATCTTTTTAAATTAAATTTAGGTATTGATACAATTTGTAAAATAGGGATGCAAGTCGGGAGTGATGTACCATTTTTTATACATAATATAGGGACAGCTTTAGTTGAAGGTATAGGAGAAAAAGTGAATATATTAGAAAGGAAGTCAGCCAATTTTTATGTTTTGGCAAAACCCGATCAAAAAATTAGTACTTCTGAAATTTATTCGTTATTCGATCAATATGATCGGAAAAAGAATTTTTTTGAATTAGCACAGAATATTTGTCCGAGTATCAAAGAAATTTATTCCTATCTTTCCTCAATATCAAATGATTGTGGTATGTCAGGTACTGGACCGACAATGTTTGCGGGATTCAATTTTTACGCAGACGCTTTAAAGGCAAAAGATAATTTTATCGATGAAAGATTTAAAGGAAATTTTTATATTTGTAAGCCGTCTGATAAAACTTATAAAATTATTCACTAATTATTAATTTTTAAAATTTATATGCTTTGGTTTCATATTTTAGTTTTTATAGTTTGTTGTTACATTCTTTATCTTTCAGCCAATTGGCTGATTGACGGATTAAAAAGAATTGGTAGATTTTTGCGCTGGAGGGAATTTATCATTGCTTTTTTTGTAATGGCTTTGGCCAGTTCTATACCAAACCTTTTTGTAGGGATTAGTTCGGCAATTCATAAAGTTCCTCAGCTTTCTTTTGGGGAGATAGTGGGTGGTAATTTAATTGATTTAACGTTGGCAGTGACCTTGGCTGTTCTAATTGGAAAAAATGTGATTCCAACTAAAGGTAAAATTTTGGAAAGAAGCGCTTTATTTACAACTTTTGTTGCTATTTTGCCTTTGCTTTTGATATGGGACGGTGTATTAGGAAGAGGTGATGGATTAATACTACTTTCCATTTTTGTTTTTTATATTCTTTGGCTTATTTTTAATAAAGAAAGATTTAGAGATCTTTCTGAAAATGGCGGAAAGCAAGTCCCAAATATTTTAAAAGAATTCAAAGTGTTTATAAAAGATTTAGCGTTGGTGATCTTATCAATATTTTTTCTTTTAATATCGGCAGAAGGTATAGTGCAAAGTGCTAAATTTTTTGCAGTGGCTTTGAATATTTCATTGCCTATTATTGGGATTTTGATTGTAGGATTAGGCAATACTTTGCCGGAGATTCGTTTTGCTATTGCGTCAGCCAAAGCCGGGAAAACAGAAATGATTTTAGGAAATTTAATGGGCGCGGTTATTATGCCCGCTACTTTAGTTTTAGGCATAGTTGCTTTGATTTCTCCAATTATAGTTCCTAATTTTACGCCTTTTGCCGTTGCCAGAGTCTTTTTAATAATTTCGGCAATAGTTTTCTATATTTTTACCAGAAGACAGGGAAAGATTACAAAAAAAGAGGCAGTGATTTTGTTTTTGCTTTATATTGCTTTTGTGGTGATTGAGATTTTGGTAAAATAAAAGCCAAGTGATTTTTTTATTTGGCTTGACAGAACGGGAGAAAAGGTATATGATTAGAGTAGTTTTGAACATGATTGAGCATAGCACCTTAAAATTTTAAAATTTTTAAAGAAAAGAGGAGGCGGAAAGAATGAAAGTGGCAAGAAAGCCGAGTTTAATCTTATTTCTGATAATTATTATTTTTTTTCTTTTTACTTCCTGCAGTGGTATTGTTGGGCCTGAGTTTCAACTTGATGAAGAAGATATAATAGAAGAAATATATGTTTATTTGGAAGTACCTTATGAGAAATATGCTGGAAC
>CAYTXM010000017.1:0-11366 GCA_964441595.1 uncultured Candidatus Saccharibacteria bacterium | reverse complement strand
ATATTTTAATTTTGCAGAAAGAAAAGGATATAGTGGGGTAGCTATTTATACCAAGAAGAAACCATTAAAAATTGAGTATAAATTAGGATTGAAAAGATTTGATCAAGAAGGAAGGATTTTAAGGCTTAAATATCCTGGTTTTACTTTAATTAATCTTTACTTTCCACACGGAGCGCACGATAAAAGGAATCTTGCTTACAAATTAAAAACTTATAATTACTTTATTAATTATTTGAAAAAGATTCAAGATAAGAATATTATTTTTATTGGTGATTTTAATATAGCCCACAAGGAGATTGATTTAGCCAGACCGAAAGATAATAAAGATAATATAATGTTCACGCCAGAAGAAAGAAGGCAAATAGATAGAATGATTGAATTAGGGTTTATTGATACATTTAGAAAATTCAATAAAAAAGGAGAAAATTATACTTGGTGGCCATATAGATTTAATGCAAAAGAAAGAAATCTTGGCTGGCGGTTAGATTATGTTTTTGTTTCAAAAACGATAATTCCAAAAATTAAGAAAAGCTTTATTCTCAATAAAATTATTTATTCAGACCATTGTCCAATAGGAATAGAACTTGATTAAAAAATTGGGGTAGGGCTTGACAAATCATTTTTCTTTGCTATAATGGAAGTGCTGTTGTCTAGAGATATTAAATAGCTTGCTATCTAATTTCGAAAGGCGACAGCATTTTTTTTATTGATCTCTTTGATAGATTATGATATAATTTTTGTGTAATTTATAGTTTAGATGGTTGATGCATATTCTTATTTCGCATGAAATGAAAAACAAGATTCTGTAAAGCAGGCTCTTATCAATAATAGATTATTAAAAAATAATATGAATTTTGAAAGAAAAATTGAAAAAACCCCAGATTCTATAAAAAAAGAAACAGATTCTACAAAAAAAGAAAAAGAAAATATTCCTGTTATAGCGGTGGAAAAATGGTTAGAATTTAGTGGTCCACATGAAGATGGCAATAAAGAATTCAAAAGATTTCTTGAAGATAAAGGAATTAAATTAAACAGTGGTGTTCAAGAGGTATGGATTGAAGGTGGTTCAGTTAAAATTTTTACCGATGAGGAGAAGTTCGGTACTATAGTTCAAAATGATGATATGATATTTGAAAAATAGGCAAAATAAATTATTATAAACAATATAGATAAGGAATACCAAAAAATGGCTAAAACAGCCATTTTTTTAATTTTCGAACAAAGTGAGAAAAAAACGTTCTTGAATGAAGCGAAAAGTTGTTATATAATTAAAATCAATAAAAGCATTATAAATTTATGGATATTAAAGTTCTTAAAAAAGAAAATCAAAAATTAAAGAAGGAAATTGAAAAGCTAAATAAATTAGTCACCATTGATTTTCTAACCAAGCTTTATAATCGTCGAGCTTTTTCTCAATTCTTCAAAATTGTTTACGAAGAACGAAAATGGGCAATCAAACATAAAACTCGACGTTCTCAAAAATCTCAATTTTCACTAATCATAATAGATATAGATGACTTTAAAAAATTTAATGATAAATTCGGGCATCTTTATGGTGATAAAATCTTGAAAAAAGTCTCTAAATTTCTTAAAAACTCTGTTCGGGATTTTGATATTGTTGCCCGATGGGGAGGAGAGGAATTCGCTATAATTCTTAAGGGCGTAAATTTATTCCAAGCCAAAAAAAGAGCTAATATTATCTTGGAAAAGAGTAAAGATTATCTTCCTGTTACTTTTAGTATTGGCATTACTGAATGTAATACAAGACATTCTTTAAAACAAATTTTTGAAAAAACAGATAAAGCTTTAATGAAAGCTAAGAAACAAGGTAAAAATCAAATTGTGGTCGGGTGATATAAATAATACTTGACAAATCATTTTAATTTGCTATAATAGAAGTGCTGTTGTCTAGAGATATTAAATAGCTTGCTATCTAATTTCGAAAGGCGACAGCATTTTTTTTACTGATTTTTTGGATAAATACAAAATACCAAAAAAATGGCTAAAACAGCCATTTTTTGTTAAAATTAAAAATAAAGCAATATATAATATAAAAACATAATGACAATATTTATTTCTTTTATCAGAGATTGGATAAACCAGAACCCTGAATTAATCCAAGTTATACAGTTTTTTGCGCCAATTATGATTTCTTTACTGTCAATTCGTTTTATTAAAAATAAAAGACGGGAACCTATCTTAATTTTAGATTTAAAAAATATAAAAGAATTTTCTCGCAATCAGCGGCAAAAAATTAAAGATGAAGAATATTTAATTGCTGATTCAGATTATATTTTACAAATCCGCAATGAAGGTGATGGCGTGGCTTTAAATACATATTTTGAAAGCGATAATTTTAAAGTCGTAAAGTGTCAAAACCATCAGATAGGTATACAGGAAGAGCAATTTATAAAAATTGTAAAAAAACCCAATGATGAAATAAAAAGCTTAAGAGAGCTGAACGGAGAAATTATAAAAATCTATTGCGAAACATTAAAAGGAACAGGATTTTATTTTAAGTATCAGATAATAGATGTTAAGGAAAAGAGAGTACGTTTTATATCAAAGGGCTATGGCAAAACTAAAAAAAACAGAGGTAATTTTCGTATTGACTGTTAGTGTCTATTATGATATGATTTTTATATAATTTTAAATGGTCGATGTAGATTCTTATAATTAATTTATAAATGAAACAATATGAGCTTTGAAGGTATTTCAACTCCTGAAAAGGAAAAAAATATTCCAAAAATAACAGCAGAAGAATGGATAAAACATAGTGGAGGAGATATGAATGACAAGGAATTTAAAGCATTTTTGAAAGCAAAAGGAATTGAATTTAATGAGAATGGTGTTGCAGAATTAGAATTAGATGGTCAAGTAATTAAAACAAAAGAAGATGATTTTGGTACAATAATTGAAGAACCGGATACTATAATTGAAAAATCTATAGCATAGATTTTTATAAACATAGAATACTAAAAAATGACCATATAATGGTCATTTTTTGTTACTTTATAGATTATTGACTTAAGTTATATAATATTATATAATGATAATATAGTTTTTTGATAACTAAAAAATAAAAAAAAGGAAGAAAGGTAGAATACAATGAAAATAAGAAGAAATTATAAGTTAGAAAAGATTGAAGGTGTAGATTTGATCGAATTAAAGCATGGAGACAATTTTTTGATTGTTATTCCAGCCACTCCAGGATATGCCTCAATTCGATTACTAATTGATAATTTTGGAAGATTAGTGATAAAAGGCGAAAAAAGAAATATTGAAGTTCAGTATTAAGCTGAATTAATAAAAAAAAGGAAGGGGAAAGATTATGAAAGAGTATTTTGTGATTTGTTTTAGAGGGTGCTTGAACGGCAAACGGAAGGTTTTTATAGATTTGTGTGTAATTGAATTAAATTCAAAAGATAACAAAATTGATTTTATGTTCCAATGTGATTTAATTAGTTACCTTTATAAAAAGAGAGGAAAAGGTGAGCTAAATCCGAAGAATGGGTATCAAACAGCAGGATGGTTGGATGTACTTAAAATTCATGAAATACCAAAAGGTTATGAATCAGAAGTAATAAAAGTAAATAATACTGATGTCGCTGAGGTTTACAAAATTATAAAAAACCCACTTAAAAAAGCTATTAAAGAAAAAATAAAAATAATAGGAAAGGGAGAGTGAAAATAATGAGAATATGGAGACCTGATATAGTCTTGCTGTATTGTTTTGATAAAAAAGACAAATTGATCAATAAATCAATCTTTGCTATAGCAGAAGAGGACAAAAGAGCAAAAAGTGATGAGATTGTATTAATTTTACTAATAACCATTTTTGCGTTATTCTTTTTTGCTCGCAGTCTAACGGTTTTTCTTGTTTTATTAACATCAGGATTAATTATTGGGATATTTGGATGGATTAAATTTTATAAAGAAAGAAAATAGAAGAATTCGAAAAGAAGGAGGATTGAAAATGAAGAAGCTTCTTATAAAAATCTGGGGTATTATTAATGATTTTTTGGATTCAGTTTTGTATGATTGTTTTGGGCCTCGTAGATCTAAACGGAGGTGATTTAAGTGGAAGAATTAAGTTTAAGTCAGGCTGTATAAGATTTATTATCTATATTATAGTAATATTTGTATCCGTGCCTCTTATTTTAAGATTGTTTAATAGAAAAAAATAAGGTGGTGGAAAAATTATGGATGTTATAGCAATGATGTGTTTAGCAATGGCGGCAATAGGCATCATATTGGCACTGCTTCCAGGGTCGAAATATGAAAATTTACTTCAACAATATTTTATCTTTTGTGTTGTTGTTTGCACTATAATATTTTTTGGAAATCTTATTGCAAATTTTAGTTGAAGCAAATCTAAAAAGGGAGGAACCAACCTCCCTTTTATTTTTCATAATTTTAATTTTTTTACTATTTTATTGAATTGTTCAGCACGGTCAAATTCATTTTTAAACTTTTCAAAACTTGTTGCAGCAGGGGAGAATAGAATAATATTTCTCTTTTTTTGTTTTCTTTGGCAGAGACTATAATAGAAACATTCTTTTAAAGATTCAAAAACAAAGTATTTATTAGAGTATTTTATTTTATTTAATTTTTTTACTAATTCTTTACTTGCAGAACCATTAAGAATAACTAAGTTTTTAGGTAATATATCTCTTTTAATTTTTCTGGCCAATTCATTAAATTCTAAATCTTTATCTGTCCCACCGGTGATTAGAATAAGGTTGCTATTTTTTTTATTAGGAATCTTGTATTGTTTAAATCTTTTTAAAGCAGCAATAGTAGCATCTGGCGATGTGGCGCTACTGTCATTAATAACAAGAAGTTTTTTGTTTTCAAAAATTATTTCTTGTCGAAATTTGACTTGGGATAATGAGTTAATTTGTTTTTTAATTTGAGTAAAAGTTAAACCAAATAATTTAGTTGCTAATATGGAAATCATCAAATTATCTAAATTGTGTTCCCCCCAATACTTTGCAAATTTATTTGCATTGAATATTAATTTTTTCTTTTGATCTTTCTGATAATAAATTTTATCTTTTTTGTTAAAGATTCCATTTTTGCCTTTAGGCAAGGGATTATGCGAGATAAAATAAACTTGGCTTCGCGGCTTTAAAGAAAGAAAGAATTTAGTCCATTTATTATCATAATTCAGGATTAAGTAATCAGTATCTTTTTGATTTTGAAAAATATGAGCTTTTGCGCGGGCATAATTTTTTATAGTACCATGGCGATTTAGGTGATCTCTGTATAAATTAGTAATAATCGCTATTTTGGGCACTTTGTATTTTAGTTTTACTAATTCCAATGAATAACTGGGCAATTCTAAAACCATAGGACTATCAATCTTTAATTTATCTAAAAATGAAAGAACTGGATTATCTGGTGTATTTCCGCCTGCAACAACATCATTATATTTTCCGCGTAGAAGATGGCCTATCCAATTAGTAGTTGTGGTTTTCCCCCAACTCCCAGTTACTGCTATAACTGGATTTTTATTAAATCTAAAAAATAAACTCATTTCGTTTTCTATTAATTTATTTGCTTGTTTGGCAGTTTTAAGATAAGGATTATTTTTTACTGGCACAGCTTGGTTTATAACAATAATGTCATTACCATTAAAATCATTTTTATTATGTTTGCCTAGTACTAATTTTATTTTAGTGGAATATCTTCTTAATTTCTTTAAAGATTTTTCTAAATCCTTTTTTTCTTTTAAATCAGTAATTGTAAGTTTAGCTTTATGTTTTAAAAGCCATAAACAAGTAGATACACCTCCGCCTAATATTCCCAATCCCACTACTAATACTTTTTTACCTTTAATAAATTTATTGATTTCCTGCATAATAGTTATTTTAACATTCAGAAATTTTTATTGCCAATCCTGATGTGGGGGTTGATTTTTCTCTTTTTCTTTGTTATAATTACATTGACGATCGCAAGGTCGTCAACGGTGGGGCTTCCCTTCCTGCTTGCAGGAGGGGATCACCAGAAAAGCAGGTGTCTTTGATACCTGTTTTTCTTTTATTTTTAGCTTAAAAGTGCTAAAATAGAAATAATAAAAGGATTATTATGGATATTAAAGATATTATTATTATTGGTGGTGGCCCAGCTGGTTTAACAGCAGGAATTTACGCTGGCAGAGCAAAACTCAAAACATTATTATTTACTGGTTCACCTCCTGGAGGGCAATTAATGCTTAGTGAACAAATTGATGATTTTCCCGGTTTTCCTGAAAAAATGACAGGTCCAGAACTTATTAGAAAAATGATTGAACAAGTTAGAAAATTTGATGTAGAAATAATGGAAAAAAACGTAGTTTCTGTAGATTTTCAAAAAAGACCATTCATTATTAAAACAGATAATGAGGATTATTTGGCAAAAACTGTAATCGTAGCTACTGGCGCTTCTGCCAGATGGCTTGGTTTAAAAAACGAACAGGAATTAATTGGTCATGGTATTTCTGCTTGTGCTGTTTGCGATGGTTTTTTCTTCAAAGATAAAGTGGTAGCAGTAGTAGGGGGAGGTGATAGCTCAATGGAAAATGCTGTTGTTTTGACTAAATATGCAAAAAAAGTTTTTATTATCCATCGTAGAAATGAATTAAAAGCGTCTAAAAGATTACAAGAAGAAGTTTTTAATAATCCCAAAATAGAATTTATTTGGAATTCAATCATTTCAGAAATTAAAGGTAAAAATTCTTTAGAAGGAGTTTATATGGAAGATGTAAATATAAAAGAAAAAAGATTTTTAGAATTAGATGGATTATTCATATCTATTGGCTATAAGCCAACAATTGATATTTTTAAAGGTCAATTAGAATTAGATGATTATGAATATATCAAAGTAAAGGAAAATACAAAAACTTCTGTTGACGGAGTATTTGCAGCAGGAGATGTTTGCGATACTAAACATAAACAAGCAATTACTGCTGCTGGTTTGGGAGCAATGGCTCTTTTGGATGCTGACAAATGGCTAAGAGAAAAAATATGAATTGACAAGTAGCCCATTAAATGCTACCGTATTATTAGTTATTTGATAAAATATTAAAAATGAAAGGAGGTTCTTAGAATGTTTAGAAAGATTGTAAGGGAAATTGCTGTTTTTGTGTTTTATACAGGACTGGTAATATATGTTTTGATATATTACTTATTCAGTTTTTTGGTAGATTTTTTCATAGGGACAAAAATAGCAAACTTATTTTTTTTAATCCAAAAAGGGTTAGAAAGATGTACAGAAGACATTACCATGAAAATTATAAGAAGATTAGAAAAAAGAGGTATGTGGTATTGAAAAGGCGTGAGGATTTACTAAAATTAGACGCCTTTTTTTATTTACAAATGCTTAAAAATAATATAAAATACTCTTTAGGGTTTTAAAATTAAAAATTATAAATTAAGAATTATACTAATATGTGTGGACCAGTATGTGCTGTAGGTATTGTTAGTGGACTAGCAATTTCCCGTTGGCTAGGAATAGATGATATAACTTTAGGATTATGGATTGGAGCGCTTATTCTATCGGTTTCTATACAATTAGATATATTTTTAAGTAAAAAAGGCAAAAGTTTTCCATTCAGTTTTTGGGTTATTTTTATAGGAACATATCTTTTATCATTTTTGCCAATTTTAAAAACCTTAACTCAAGATTCTGTTTGTAATGTTTGTGGGCTTCCTCGTATAATTTGTGGTTCGATTTTGGGAGCATTAACTCTTTTTCTCGTAGATAAAGCGAATCTTTTTGTAATAGATAAACATGATAAAAAAGTTTATTTTTATTATCAAAAGGTTATCATTCCAATTATTGGCTTGATTATTGTGAGTATGATAATAGAGACAATGTGTTAAAATTAAAAATTATGAATATTGAAGATAAAAAAGTTACTGATTTATTTAATAAAATTAAAAAATTAAAGGAAGAGGGGAATGCTTTGGATTTATCGTCCAAGGAAGATTTAGGGATTGCTGTTATGAATTTAATCTCTATGGAAGAACATTTCTTTTTCACTTATGAAAAAACCAAAGACAAAAAGTATTTAGACTTGCTTAATAAAACAAGGGATTCTCGAAAAGAGCTATTAGCAAAGATTGTTAAAAATCCTGATGGAGAAATTTGGTGTATTTCAAAGCACCTATTATCTGCAAGTATGCGGCTAATGGAAGTAGGAACTAAAAAATTGGGAAATAAGAAAGAAAAAGAGGCAAGAGATTTATTTGATAAGGCTTATGCGCTTTGGGATATATTTTGGGGATTAAATTTAAATTTGATAGATGTAAAGGATGTTAGACAACGAAATGAGGAAGAAACTAATAATATTGAAATAGCAAAAGGGAAAAAATTTAATGTTTTTGACAAATTAGGCGGTATTATTAAAAGCATAATGGATTGTTGTAAAGAATGATTTTTTATGGATATTTCGCTTTTTGATTATCATTTACCAAAAAAATTTATTGCCCAGGAACCAATAGAACCGCGAGACCACTCGCGTCTTTTAATATTAGATAGAAAAAGTAAAAGAATAGAGCATAAAAAATTTTATGAAATATTAAACTATTTATCTGATAATGATGTTTTGGTTTTTAATAACAGTAAAGTAGTGCCAGCGCGTTTATATGGAAAGAAAATTCCAAATCATGGAAAAGCGGAAATTCTTCTTATTCGGCCTAAGAATAAAGAAATTTTTGATTTTATCTCATGGCCTAAACAATGGGTGATTATTGGAAAACCTGAGTTAAAACAAGGGCAAATTATTGAATTTAGCAAAGCATTAAAAGGAAAAATAGAAGCGGAATTAAACTATGAAAGGATTATACATTTTAATATTGAGGGCGAGGCTTTAAAACAGGAAATTTTATCATTAGGGCAATTTCCTTTGCCTCCTTACATCACCAAGTCTACTGAAAAATCATTTCTAGAATATCAAACAATATATGCTGAAAAAGAAGGCTCAATTGCCGCTCCTACTGCCGGTTTTCATTTTACAAAAGATCTTTTTAAAAAGATTAAAGAAAAGGGGATTAATATACAATTTATTACTTTGCATGTGGGATTGGGGACTTTTTTATCAGTAAAAACGCAAGACATTAAAAAACATCAAATGCATTCAGAATTTTTTGAGCTTTCTAAAGATACTGCTAAAATACTTAATAAAGTAAAATCTAAAGGAAAAAGAATTATCGCTGTTGGAACTACAGCAGCTCGTGTTTTAGAAAGTTGCGCTAATGAAAATTTAGAATTAGAAGCAAAAAAAGATTGGACAAATTTGTTTATTTACCCTGGATATAAATTTAAGTTTGTTGATTCTTTAATTACAAATTTTCATTTACCAAAATCCACTTTATTAATGTTAGTTTCTGCATTAGCGGGAAGAGATCTAATTTTAAAAGCTTATGAAGAAGCTATTGAAAAAAAATACAGATTTTTTTCATTTGGAGACGGAATGCTTATTGTGTAATTATGTTTAAAATTATTAAAAAATCTAAGGTTGATGGAGCTCGTTTAGGCGAGATATCAACAAATCATGGTATTGTAAAAACACCAATTTTTATGCCGCCTGGAACTCAAGCAACAGTAAAAGCTGTTGGACCCGATGATTTAAGTAAAATTGGCATAGAAATACTATTAGTTAATACGCTCCATTTGCACTTACAACCAGGGGAAGATTTAATTAGTGCTCAAGGAGGCATTCATCAATTTATGGGCTGGTCTGGGCCTATTCTGAGCGATTCTGGGGGGTTTCAGGTATGGAGCTTTGCTAAGAATAAGGCAAAAGAAGGGCAGAAATTAGCTAAAATCAGCGAAAATGGTGTAGAATTTTCTTCCCCAATTAATGGCTCTAAACACTTAATTACACCTGAAAAATCAATAGAAATTCAACATAAATTAGGCTCTGATATTATTATGGCTTTTGATGAGTGTAGTCCTGATTCTGATAATAAAGAATACGCAAAAAAATCAATGGAAAGAACTCATCGCTGGGCAGAAAGATCATTAAAAAAGCATCAAGAACTTAGTAAAAAATGTATTAATAATAGAAAGAAACCACCTTTACTTTTTGGTATTATTCAAGGCGGTATCTTTGAAGATTTAAGAAAAGAATCAGCTAAGTTTATTACTAATCTTCCTTTTGATGGAATCGCATTAGGCGGAGAAACAATTGGCTATAATATGCCAAAAACATTAGAAATATTAGATTATTTACAAGATTTTTTACCAGAAGATAAGCCACGATATACTATGGGGTTAGGCGCTTCGCCTTATGACATAATAGAGGTTGTAAAAAGGGGAATTGATATGTTTGATTGTGTTGGACCGACAAGAACAGCCAGACATGGGTCTCTTTTTAGTTCTGAGGCAGAATTTAAAAAAAAATGTTTGAGAATATCTAATAATTGCTTTGAAAATGATAACAATCCAATTGATAAAAATTGCGATTGTTATACTTGCCAAAATTTTTCCAGAGCTTATCTTCATCATTTATACTCAGTTAAAGAACCGCTTTATTTGCGCCTGGCAAGTATTCATAATTTAAGATTTATGATGAGATTAATAAATATCTTAAGAAAGAATTTTTAATTTAAAATTATTAATTAATGCTTCTTCATACTTGTTGCGCTGCATGCGCTTTGCCAATAATTGAATATTTATTAAAAGAAAAAGTAAAAGATATTACTTTGTATTTTTATAATCCTAATATTTATCCTGAGGAAGAATATAATAAAAGATTAAAAGATGTGGAAAAAATATCTAAGATTTATAAATTAAAATTGATTGTAGGAAAGTATGAATATAGTAAATGGTTAAAATATCTTAAAAAATCATTACCTAAATCACCAGAAAAATATCCAGAAAATAGTGAAAGATGTTTGAGTTGTTTTCGTTTTCGCTTGGAAGAAAGTATTAAATTTGCTCAAAAAAATAATTTTAATGAATTTGCCACCACTTTAAGTGTGAATCGCTTTAAAAATACAGAATTTATTAATAAATATGGCAAATCTTTAGCAAATAAATATAAAATTAAATATAAAAGGTTTGATATAGATTTTAATAAAGCATACGAGCTTGGCTTAAAACTTTCTAAAAAATACAATCTTTATAGGCAAAAATACTGTGGTTGTGAATTTAGTATAAATCCTGTGTTATAATTAAAATATACCCATTTTAATTTTAATGTATACTTTGTTATACATTAAATAATCAAAATATCCTATTTTAATTTTAATATATATCTTAAGAGTATATTATATATTAAATAATAAAGATAATATGGAGAAGGCGATTCTTTATAAAAAATTATAGGATAATAAAGTTCAATGCTTGGCTTGTCATAATGAATGATTTATTTATGT
>CAYTXM010000016.1:8406-11718 GCA_964441595.1 uncultured Candidatus Saccharibacteria bacterium | reverse complement strand
GTCATTTGAAGACCTGTTTCATAATCCGAGTTAGTACTACTCGCGCTGACTATTGTGCCATAATCAAATGTTTGAGAACCATTATTATAATTCAGGGAATACGAAAGCTGCTCTTGAAAATCATAACTTCCAGAATGAATGACCTGCGGATTCTTATACAATGGAGCATATATAGAAGTTGCATATTGCGTTCTTTCAACATCATTGTGCCTATTTTGAGTATTTTGCCTTACTAAAAAATAAGGGGAGCTGACAAGAGCCGAACCTATTCCAGGATTTTGGCCATATGGATTATCAACATATTGAGCCGCCTGCAATAAAGGATTGGAAACTATACTAGTTGTTGCATACTGATAATGGTCTTTGGCAAAACTGTTAACATTATTATTTGTTGCTTGGTTAGTAGTGTAATAAACAGTGGTTACTTCTCGCTTAAAACCATTTTTAACAGGATTGCCAAGAATACCTGAACCAAGGGCAAAATCTAATTGATACTCAAATTTCCAATCGCCAGTTTCTGCAACTGTTCCGTAATAATCATTTATATTAGTGAATATCAATCCTAAACTTACGGTTTCATCAGAAAATTGCCAATTAATCCAAGGATAGGTATTTAAATTAGGTCCATGTAATGGTTGCATTATTACGCTGGTAAGTTGAGTTATGTCTCCATTTTTATCAGTAGCAAACCAATTACTGGTAAGACTATCATTAATCATCCAGCAAAATTGAAACTCATTAGTTAAAAAGCCATCTTTGTCTGTTAATTCAGCTACTGCTTCACTTTTAAAGTATGGTTTTTTTGCCCAAAAAGTCCAAATTTCGGTATATAAAGTTCCTAAATAAGTAGCTCTGCTCTGTATTTTTACTTTTGTAGTTGTATTTTCAAGAACCGTAATATTAATATTTGATGAATTTTGCATTCCTGCATATCGATTATCTGTGGCTTCTCCTGTACCTTCTAAATAGCCTAGCCCATAATTAAAAGTATCTTCTTTTATTAAATTATTTGACCATTGACCATTGCTCTTTTTCACATAAAGCCATTTAATTATCCCTCTAGCCACAGATGCTGATGCTTTTGGTATGATGGCTTTATAATAATCATTCTCTATAACATAAGCTTCTCCTAAATTTGTTGACGATGTTGTCAAGGATATCGATTCATCTTCTGCCGAAAGTAAAAGCAAAGTTGCTCTAAATATTTGAATTACCAAAAGAATAATTAATAAGAAGAGTAACATTTTGCTTAGCAATTTTTTGATTTCTTTTCTTTTCTTCTTTGACGAGGCAATATTGTAAACAAGCATAGAATTTTACATTAGACTTTTAATTATTTCTTCTGCCAAGAATCTAAAATTTTGTAAATTGATTATTTTTTAATAATAATTATATAATTTTCTATTTATTTTATCAAATAAAAAATCTTAAGGTTTAATTAATATGATTTTAAGATATAAAAAAAATGCCGCTGTTCATTGGAGCAAGCTCCTCAAAACAACAGCACTTCCATTATAGCAAAGAAAAATAGTTTGTCAACCCCCTTTCTAAATTTTTAATATTTTGCGGTTATTGAAAGAACTTCTTCCAAACTGATTGCTCCTTCTAAAACTTTAATTATGCCATCTTGCTGTAAGGTGATCATCCCCTGTCTTTGCGCTTCTGCTAATAACTTTTCCTGTGATGGTTGGGATAAAATAATTTGTTCTAATTCAAAAGTCATTTTTAATATTTCAAAAATTCCTACTCTTCCCAAATAACCTTTTTTATTACAAGTATCGCATCCTTTGGATTTATAAATATAATAAGGCCTTTGATAAGGCAATTTTTCTCTATCTTCTTTTGGCAGAGAAACAAGGACTTCATCAATTATCTGTTGTTCTCTTTCTGAAGCCACAACTCTTTCTTTACAATCAGGGCATAATCTTCTCGCCAAGCGCTGAGCAATCATTAAATTCAAAGAAGGAGGAATCAGAAATGAATCTATACCTAAGTCCATTAAACGAGGAATAACACCAATAGCATTATTTGTATGGAGAGTGGATAAAACCAAATGCCCTGTTAATGCGGAATGAGTAGCTAGCTCGGCTGTTTCATTATCTCTTATTTCTCCAACCATTATAATATCTGGATCTTGCCTAACTATATGGCGTAATCCACGCGCAAAAGTATACCCAATTTCAGGAAGAACCTGAGATTGATTAATACCTTCCATTGTATATTCAACAGGATCTTCTAAACTAACGATGTTTACCTTATCTTGATTTAATATCTGCATAATCGCGTACAGTGTTGTTGTTTTTCCCGAACCAGTAGGTCCTGTAATTAAAATCATTCCAAATGGTTTAAACATTTCATTCTGGAGGATCTCTAAATTCCTTCCTTCCAAACCTAATTCATGAATACTTTTTAATCCAGAAGTTGGATCCAAAATTCTAATGGCTATTTTTTCTCCTAAGGCAGTCGGAAAAGTAGATACCCTAAAATCTATTTCTTTATCATCTATGACAGTAAAAAAACGCCCATCTTGCGGTAAACGCGTTTCATCAATTTTTAAATTAGTCATTATTTTCACACGAGTGATAATAGCCTGGTGAACTGCTAAAGGTAAACTTAATGTGCTGGAAAGATTACCATCAACACGAAAACGCACTCTTAATTTACTACGCTCAGGTTCAATATGTATATCAGAAGCTCTTGAACGGACAGCATATTTTAATATTGAGGCAAAAAGTTTAATAATAGGCGCTTCTTCAGCAACAGCTCCAACAGTAGATTCTAAATCAACTAATTTAAAAGGAGATTTCTTTTTTTTCACATCACTAAATTTTTTTTGAAAATCTTGCAAAAGATTATCAAATTCTTTAGCAAATGTTTGGTATTGCTTTAAAATATTTTTAAAATCAGAAAGCGTAATAATTGAAACCTTTACTTTTAAACCTAAACGCTCAACTATAAATTTTACAGCTTCTTGCGCTTTTGTATCGTCAGGATATACCATTCCGATATCTAAAATATTATCTTCTTTATTAAAGGCAATAAACTTATAATGCCGGGCCGTATCTTCAGGAATCAGATTTAAAACATTTTGTGGAATAATTTCGGTTTTAGAAAATATTTTTACTGGTAATTTAAAAAGCTCGCTTTTAATCTGCGAGAGTTTTTTCTCATCAATTAAACTTTTCTCATAAATTATGTCTTCAACTCTTTTCTCTAGGTTTTTTGCTTCTTGTAAAAGAGTGTAGGCATCTGTTTGCTTTATCAGCCCTTTTTGAATAAGAGCGGAAAGAAAAAGTTCTTCTTGAATCATAA
>CAYTXM010000016.1:0-8306 GCA_964441595.1 uncultured Candidatus Saccharibacteria bacterium | reverse complement strand
CTTGAAAAACAGGATGATTTGAAACTATTCCAATGTCCAACTTGGCTTCAATTAATTCTTGCGAGGAAGAAGGAAGTAGGTCTTTTACTTCTGGTGTTTTAAGGATTCTACTGGGTTTTAAAAAATTCCAACCTATCCAACCAACCATAATTAAACCTAAAATTATCACCAGATATAACAAAATATTATTCTTTTTCTGTTTTTTAATTTCTATCGCCATAAGATAAAAAATATGTTACTAATGTAACGTTATGCTCTAAAATATCTGATGTTCTGCCTTTTGAGGAAACTGCTGATTTGATGCTGGATTTCGTAAGATCAATAAGACGTAATTCTTTTTCAATTTCTTCAATCCATTTTTTAAAATCATCATAGGTTGCAGAAAAACTTGTTTTAATTTCCAAATAATCTTGATCATTTTTGGTAAATTCACGAAAAGTTAGGCTAGATAAAGAAATACCAGTATTTTTGGAAATCATATCTAAAGTAGCTAGGACTTGAGCTGTTTGCGCGTTATCAGGTAAAGCTAAATTAATACTATCTACTTGATCCCCTAAATTTAGATAATTCTGAATTAAAGATTCCGACTTAGCTTTATATTCTTGCAAAAGAACTATGTTTTCTCTTTCTTCCTTTATCTTTAATGTTAATTCTTTTGTCTCATCAAAAGAATTCTTAATAAAATGAGCAAATAAAAATATCGTTCCTGCTACTAATAAGGTAATAAATAGAATAGAAAGATTTTGTTTAGTAGTCTCTGTCATCTTGTTGGTATTTTAATAAACTTGGTTGAATAAAAACATATAAAGAAAAAGTAACATTTTTATTTTTATCTATTTTCATATTGTTTACCGCCACTGCTTTGATTTTATCGGGATTATTTACTAATCCGCTTACTGCTTCGCTAAATACCATTTGATTTTTAGCCACTCCTTCTAAAGTTAAAATATTCTTATCTGTTGAAAAATCAAGATTGGTATAATAGATTTGAGGATGAGTTAATTCTTCTAATGCGATTAAGGCTTTGGAAAAATAAATATGATTAGCTAGTAACTTGCTTAAACTATTTAATTTTTTCTCAAAAAGAATAACTTCTCTTTCTTGCTCCAAAGCAAAACTATCTCTTAATCCTTGAAACTCTTCTTGTAAGACAGTCAGCTGAGTTTCTTTGTCTTTATTCCAATAATCTAATCCAAAATAAGCGCCCACAGCAATAAGAAAAGCTACCAAGGCAAATATCAAAAGCCCCTTCGGCCAAGTAGGAGGAAGTTCTTTTGGTTTTAGAGATTCTAAATTAAGATTCCTCATATTCTATATATTTTACCTTTTTTTAAAAAATCAAGCAAGTCCTGTTAGAAGTTTACTTCTAGCGGAGAAGTATTTTAAATATCTTTAAATACTACTGCACAAGCGCTTGTTAAACTTGAACCAATATCTTTCATAACAGGAGAAAGATTCGGATTATAAGAAATTAACCCCCAGGAAAAAGGATCACCCTTAACAACAGGCAAAGATAATTGTTTGGAATAATAATCTTCTAATCCTTGAAGGTTAGCGCCTCCCCCAGTTAAAATTACCTTCTCTGCTTTTTTCTTAGTTCTTAAAAAATAATTATTAATAGCTTTTTCTGTTTCTCTTTTTATAACATCTAATAACGGCATTAAAAGATTTGTAATTTTAATTTCTCCACGCGATTGAATGTTCAATCCATATGACCTTTTTAATTCCTCTGCCCTTAAAGGATTAATCCCCAATCCACTACTAATTACTTGAGTAAAATCTCCACCAGCAGTATCTACATTATGGCTTGTTCTCAATGTTCCATTTTCCATTATATTAATAGATGTAGTCCTTCCTCCAATATCCACTAAAGCTATCACGCCTTTTTCTTTTTTGCCTAGCAAACGAGCAATCGCTACAGTTTCTAATTCCAAACCTTTTAAATCAATTTTAGCTAATTCTGCGCTTTGAACATACCTTTTAACGATATCAGTTGGTACAGCCATTAAGAGAATACTAACTTTATTATTTACTCTTTCTATAATTTGCCAATCCAAAGTTGTTTCCTGCAATGGCATGGGAATATATTGCCCTGCTTGAAAATTTACCGCTTTAGCAAGTTCCTTATTTGACATTTCTGGAAGTTCCATAATAGAAACAAATCCGGAAAAACTTGGTAGAGCCATATAGGTTTTTCGATTCTTGATTTTTGATTTCTCTACTAATTGCCTCAAAAGTAAAGCAGTGCTTTCTTCCAATAATTTAAAACTATTAGTCTGAATAGCGTCATTAATCCTTTCCAGGTGCCCATACTTTTCCAAGATTCCATAATTAGTCAATTCTATCTTTTGTTTGGTCTTTTGCAATTCCACTAATTTAATAGAAGTAGTTCCAATATCTATGCCTAAAAAAATATTTTGTTTAAAAAAATTAAAAACCATATGTTTTGCTAAATAACTATATACAACACTATGCCTATATTATATAATATATAATGCATTTTACCAAATGCAAATTTAATATCTATGCCCCGCCGTTTTTTAAAATTACTTTTAGATACTTTTTTCCCTTGGAAATGTATTTCTTGTAAAAAAGGGGTTCATTTTTCTTATCCGCTTTGTAAAAAATGCCAAAAAAATATTCCAATTAACTATTCCTTTATTTGCCCTGTTTGTAAAAAAAGAATTATTAATTTTTCAAAACGTTCTTGCTTTTGTAAAACCCATATAAATGCTTTGGGTGTTGTTTCTTTTTACGAAAATTCAATTATTAGAAAAACTATTCATTTTTTTAAATACCAACCGATTCTTTCTTTACAAAAACCTTTGTCTGACTTAATGATAAAATTTTTAAAAGAAACCAATTTTTTTTCTGAAATTGATAAAAAAAATATATTACTAATTCCTATCCCATTACATAAAAGAAAAAGAAGGCAAAGAGGATTTAATCAGTCAGAATTATTAGCAAAAGCTGTTGCCTCACATTTTTCTTTAAATTTTTATCCTAAAATTCTTTTTAGAATTAAAAATAATTCGCCACAAGCAAAAACCAATGATTTTATTGAAAGAGAAAAAAATACCAAAGATATTTTTCAAATTTCTAACTCAAATTTAAATCTAATCAAAAATAAATGGATAATTCTAATCGACGATGTTTATACTTCCGGAGCAACAATGCAGGAAGCGGCAAAAATCTTAAAAAAGAATGGCGCAAAAAAGGTAATTGGTCTAGTTCTAGCTAGAGGATAAAATGGCTGGGGCTATGGAACGATGTTGGAACCTTTTTGACTCAATATAATGCTTTTAAGGTATAGATTAAGACATTTCGGTCAGTTATAAAAAATTAGTAATTTATTTTAAGATATCTCTGTCATATAATCTTGCCTTGAATAGCTTTTTTCCATTCATATATAATAACTCCTCTTATATATTTATCTGAAGCAAAATCTTTAATAATATATAATGATTTCTTCAAAAGCTTAAAAGTTTTATTAAGATCGCTCCTACTCAAACGTCCACGAGGTTGTATTTTATTATCCAAACCACTTTTAGGAACAAGATCTTTCCTATTAAAACAAATGTAGGAATTCTTATCTAGAAAAGGATATTTTGTTCTCAATAATAAAAACCCCCAAGCTTTTGGGGTTTTTGAGGTAATCACACAACACAAATTACTAGATTGATATTGTGTTGCTTTTTCAGGAAGCAACACAAACCCATAATGAGGCGCTATTCTTCCTGTGTCAGTAAATATATATCTATCATAAAAAGGTATATCTCCTATTAAAAATGTCATGAATTTGAATAGGCTTCCATCACATCTTGATCTATCAATACTTTTTTTAAATCAAGAATTTCTCCTTTTTTAATTTTCCCTTTCTCTTTTTTTACTATCTCCTTCATTGGCTCAGTATTATAAGTCAATTCTTTTAATGCTTTTTGCGAAAATAATAATAAATCAGACAAAAAATTATCTAAAAAAATGGTTTCGCCTAAAGTAAAATCAAATTTAATTGACTTTTTTCCTAAACGATTCGCGTGGCGAGGATATATATATGCTTTATTTTCTATAACCTTTGTTTCTATATAATGATTGGCTCTAAGTTTTTCTAGAGAATGATATACATCAATCGATATCGGTCCATTTTTCTCTCTTATAAAATTAACATTGGGAACTAATTCAGATCCAGTATATCTAATTGAATAAATCTGTAAGTTATAAAAAATCTTAAATACCTGAAAATCCGATAAATCTTTTATTCCTCCCTTGTGAGCTCTATCAAGGATAAAAAGTAATAATTTTTCAATTTTATTCATATTCTTGATATATTAATATCATTATATTATACCACAAAAAGTCAAGCACTTGAATAGATAGTACTTTGGGGCTATGGAACGATGTTGGAACCTTTTTGGCTCCGATAACTAAATAATTATAAAACTTATTCTAAATAAAAAAAGCGGCTTTCTCTTATAAAGGGCGCCGCTATAACCCTTCTGATTAAGTTTTTTAACTTAATTCTTTTCTAGCTTTATCATTTAGAGCCGCTAAACCAGCAAGAAGTGTAATCTGTTGTACAGATGTATCTACATTATGACAGTTAAATTCGTATCCAAATCCTCTTTTCATATCGTATCCTGCGTTATGGACTGGATTTAAGCCACAAGCATCACCAGGACAGTCAACATTAAGCCAACCATCTTCATAGTCAACCGAAGCACTAAAATGAAATTGGTGAAATTTCCTTAAACCAAGCATACGATTATAGGCAATTTTCATTGCATTAACCATTTCAGTGATAGAATTACCAAATAAAGAAGATAGCCATTTAACAAAAGGAATACTATATTCTCCACCTAAGGACCCTCCGTGTAAATCCATTCCAGTTATCGTATTAACTGTTATAAGCTGGGGAAATCGCGCTGATGTTTCTGTTTTTGGAAAACGCGCCAATTTGGTAAAAACAGTGAAACTGGCTGAAATTGCATAAGCAGGCTGCCAATCAACAATATGTTTTTTACCTGTTCCTTCACAATTAAAGCAATTTCTTCGTGAATCTACAAATATTTCTTTACCAGAACCTTTACAATTACTGCAATTTTCGTTTGTCCATTTTTTAATTTTTGGAATTTTGATCATAAATTCAACAAAATTCTCTTTCTCTCCTACCAGGATAAAAGCATTATCAAATCCAAAGTTTGCTTCAAAACTTCCAATAAATCTCTTAAACTTAAATTCTTCTTTAAGGGATTTAACTATAGGAGCATCTTCGGAAACCGATTTAATGCTAGCTATAAAATCTCTATGGACTTTTAGAATAATGGCTGGCTTTTTTGATCTCCAGGACAATTCATACCAACAAGGAATATCTTCTCTGGTAATCATTTTAATATCCACAATTTTCATCTCCTTTCTAAAATTTTTTAATTTTCAATAATACTAATTAAGTTTTAAAAAAATAGCCTAATAAAAGACTATTCTTTATCATTTATATAATACCAGATTATAGATTATAGGTCAATAATAAGTAGCCTGGGGCTACGGAACGATGTTGGAACCTATTATATAAAAAAACAAAAAGCTTAATTTTTGCAAAACTCTAAAATTACTTTCTTGTAAATTTCAAAGACTTTAGGCACAGTACTAATATCTATCCATTCATTCGAAGCGTGAACATTATCGCTTTTACAACCAAAACAATTTATTATCGGCATATTAAGTTCAGTAATAACACTGCCTACACTACCTGCTCCACTCGTGACAATTGGAATGCTGACTTTTAGTTTAGCCTGAGCTATTTTTTGTAATAATTTTACAAATTTATCTTTAGGATTAGTTAAGAAAGAAGGTTCAGATCGCAAAAATTCTATTTTGTAATGAATATTAGGCTTTTTCTTTGTCAATTCTTTTAATGTTTTGGATATTTTATCTAGAATCTCTTGTTTTGTTTGTGATGGCAAAAATCTTATATCAATCTTTATTTTACATTCATCAGGAACAATATTTATAGAAATACCCCCTTCAATAAGTGATACATTAAAATTAGAACCATATTCAAAATATGGTTCTTTCTTACTTCCAAGATTTAACTTCCTTAAAGCTGTAATAACCTCTGTCATTTGATGAATGGCATTATTACCTTTTCTACTTCTACTTCCTGTATGAGCTGACTTTCCCTTAGTAATAATCTGTAATCTTAACCAACCCCTCATTCCAATAGAAATTTCGTCTATGCCTTGATAGCCTAAAATACAGACGTCAGCTTCTGGTTTTTTATACTTTATAATATCTCTTATACCAGAATATTCTCCACTTTGTTCATTAGCATCAAAACCAAGGACAATATTTCCATTAAATTCTGGGTTATTATAAAGTTCTTTAGCTAAATAAGAAAAAAGAGCTATTCCAACTTTAGAATCAGCTACGCCTCTCCCATACATCTTTGAACCTTTAATTGTAGCTTTAAGGGGTTGATATTTCCATTTTTTTATATCCCCAACCGGCACAGTATCAAGACAAGATTCAAGCCAAATAGTCTTTCCTTTTGGGTTTTTCTTAATTTTACAAAATACAGATGGATGTTCTTTATTTCCTATAATTTTAGGAGAAAAACCAAATTGAAATAGTTTTGCAGATACCAAATCAGCCATTCTTTTTTCAGAATCAATACCATTCTGAGATGGTGTTTCTACTAATTGTTTCGTGAATTTAATAATATCTGGATATATCTTTTTCATATTGTTTATATTTTACCAAAAAATCGCCTCTTTGGCGATTATAATTTGCTGGGGGACGTGGATTCGAACCACTAGGGTTTTCCGATGCGGAGGGTGGAGGATTCGAACCTCCAAGCCCTTGCGGGCACCGCTTTTCGAGAGCGGCGCAATGCCATTCTGCCAACCCTCCTGATAAAATCTTAATCAAATATTATCTTCTTAATTTTTTCAGTTATTGCTAATGGATCTTGATGCTGAAAAACGTTACGTCCTACAGCTATTCCTGTTGCCTCAGCTTTCATCACTGCCTTTACTGTATTCAAAAATTCTTCTTCTCCTGTCTTTGACCCTCCAGACAAAACAACTTTTGTTTCTCCAGCTGCTTGTACTGCTTTTTTAAATGTTTCTTCAGAACCACAATATTTTATCTTTATCATATCAGCTCCTAATTCTAATCCAACTCTGGTAGCATAAGCTGTCATTTCTGGAGAAGACTCGTCTTCTACTGCAGAACCTCGAGGATATATCCATGCAATTGCTGCCATTTTTAATTGATGAGCTTGTTCTTGGATTTTTCCAAAATCCGCTAACATTTTTTCTTCTTGCTTGCTGCCTAAATAAATAGTATAGCCAACTGCTTTAGCACCTAATTTCTTTGCATATTCTACTGAACAATTAATTGAAGAATAAGGATCAGCAGTTTGTGAAATATTAGTTTTACCATTAATTTTTAAAATGAGAGAAATTTCTTTCTGATATTTAGTACCTGTATAATACTTTTCAGCAATTCCTTTTTGTAAAATAATTCCTGTATATCCCCCTTTTACCGCTAAATCTAAAATATATTCTGGATCTATGCTTTTTCCTATTAAATCCTTAGGGCCATGTTCAAAACCATGATCATAGGCTAAGAATAAAGCTCTTTCTTTGTATAAAAATGGTTGAAGGAAATTATTATTCATATTTTTGAATTTTTGAATTTTTAAATTGAGATTTTTTTAAATCTTTTTTATAAAGAATACCAGGTTTAGTGCCAATATATTTTACTACTGAACAAGCATTAGCATTTCCTACACGTATAGCCTCTTTAATTATTTTTTCATTTATTTCTTTTTGTTTAATAAATACAGATATAAACCCAGAAGCAAAAGCATCTCCTGCTCCTGTAGCATCAATTATTTTCTTATTAAAAATGCCTGCTTTCCATAAAGCTTTTCCATCAGAAACACTAACACCGTTCTTCCCTTTTGTCATTACTACTATTCCCTTTACTAAATCATCTAATTTTCTAAAAATCTTCTTTTCTTTATTATAGGGTATTCCTGTAAAATATGCTGCTTCTTCTTGATTACATATGAATATTTCAAATTTATCAATCCATTTTGGATTATCTTTTAGCCAATTCAATTCGTGCCATCCAGGGTTAATAGCCAATTTAATATTTTTAGAAACAGCAAATTGAATTATCTCTTTTAAAATGTTTTTTTCTTTTCCTAAAGATCCTATACACAACCAACGAGTTTGTATTTTTTTCCAAGGAATTTCCTGAACAGTTAAATTTTCAGCACAACCTTTATAAGAAAGAATTGT
>CAYTXM010000015.1:9889-11763 GCA_964441595.1 uncultured Candidatus Saccharibacteria bacterium | reverse complement strand
TTTGTTAAAAATTTATTCTTGTATTTAGCAAAAAGATTTAATATTAAAATTAAAATTATTTCTCAAAAAACAATGGGTCCTATAGGGAGAGGTATAGGCCCTTGCTTGGAAGCAAGAGATGTAATGAGAGTTTTACAACAAAAAGAAAATATGCCGAAAGATTTAGAAGAGAAAGCCGCTCAATTATCCGGAGATTTATTGGAATTAGTTGGAAGAGCAAAAAAAAGAACAGGAAAAAGATTAGCTTTAGAAAGCTTGCGATCAAAAAATGCCTTGGAAAAGATGCAAGAAATTATAAAAGCGCAAGGAGGAAATCCGAAAATTGATTCCGAAGAAATTCTTTTGGGTAGAATCACTTATGAATTGAAATCTTCTCAAAGTGGCTTGGTTAAGTCTATCCATAATAAAAATCTGAACAAGATTTGTGGACTATTAGGTACGCCTTCAACTAAAGAAGCAGGAGCTTATTTAAATAAGTCTATTGGAGAAAGAGTGAAAAAGGATGATATTCTTTGTATTTTTTATACTAATAGTGAGCAAAGGTTAATTTTAGCTAAGCATGCTTTACAAAAATTAGAATTGTATAACATATCATAAGGTAGTATAGTAATGTATAGAAGGTCGATAATTTTAAAAAAATAAAAATATGATTTGGATACTTTATTTTCTTGTGGTTGTATGGGGAATTTTTGGGATTCTTATGCTTTTTGCCCCTAGAAAAGCAATAGGTTTAGCCTTAAAGTTTACTCATAGCGGTCCTTATTGGGTATGGGGAATAATAGCTCTAATAATTGCTGTTTTGCTTTGGCAGTCTGCGAATTCACTAAGCACTCCTTTACCTATTCAGATTTTAGCAGTTTGGGCAGGTATTAAAGGATTATTTACGTTACTTTTGCCAAAAAGCAAAATGAATCGCATGTTAAATTATTTCACTGGTATCTCAGATGTTTTTTTAAGAGTATTTGGTGTAGTTCTGTTGGTTTTAACTTACTACATCTTCATGCTGATTTAGGAAATTAATCATTAATAGAAATAAAGATAGCAGGTATGTTTATCATGCCTGCTATTGTTTTTAAAAAAGATAAAAGAATGATACAATAAAATAAGTATATTTTAATTATTAAATTTATGTTTGCAGAAATTCCTTTAATTTTTCAGCTTATAATTCTTTTATTTTCTGTTGTTGTTCATGAAGTTTCTCATGGATTGGCTGCTTTACGTTTGGGCGACGACACAGCAGAAAAAATGGGACGTTTAACATTAAACCCATTAAAACATTTAGATCCGATTGGGTCTGTTCTTGTTCCTTTGATGCTAGTTTTAATGAAATCAGGATTTATATTTGGTTGGGCTAAACCTGTTCCTTATAATCCATTGAATCTTAAAATGCCGCGTCGTGATTCAGCTATATTGGCTTTTGCCGGACCAGTATCCAATTTTTGCTTGGCTCTTATTTTTGGATTGATTATTAGAATAATAATTATAACTTCTTCGTTTGTATCGCTTTTGCCGTTTTTAATGTTTATTGTATGGATTAATCTAGTTTTAGGAGTGTTCAATCTGTTGCCGATACCTCCATTGGACGGTTCAAAAATATTATTTTATTTTTTTCCATCCCGTGAATTAGAAATCTTTCTTCACCGATATGGCATCATTGTTTTGTTTCTTTTTATTATGTTTGCAGGGGCGATTATTTTACCGATTATTAAATCATT
This sequence comes from uncultured Candidatus Saccharibacteria bacterium, assembly GCA_964441595.1. Lineage (GTDB taxonomy): Bacteria > Patescibacteriota > Minisyncoccia > UBA6257 > UBA6257 > DAOVIY01. Next base: position 10,048 of record CAYTXM010000015.1, on the reverse strand, counting down.
CTTCTTAATTTTAACAGGGATTCCATTGGGCTGATTGACATAAAATGCCTTATTTGCTAAACTATTTTCTGTTATGCCTACTTTACATCAATTAATTAAAAAAGGGAGAAAATCAATTGTGAAGAAGAGCAAATCAGTTGCTCTGTCTTTTTCTTTTGA
>CAYTXM010000015.1:0-9789 GCA_964441595.1 uncultured Candidatus Saccharibacteria bacterium | reverse complement strand
CGTGGCAAACATGATATTTCTGGAGTAGATGGAAGAAAACAGCAAAGAAGTAAATATGGAACAAAAAAAGCAAAAGAATAAGCATCTATTATGAGGAGAAAACATAGGCAAGAAAAAGAATACGAACCAGATTTAATTTATAAAAGCGCTTTGGCGACGCGCTTTATTAATTATTTAATGAAGGATGGAAAAAAGTCAGTGGCGCAGAGAGTTCTTTATAACACAATGGAAAATATTAAAAAACAAACTAAGCAAGATCCATTGAGTATCTTTGATTTAGCTATTAAAAATGTTTCACCAGAATTAGAAATTAAAAGTAGAAGAATAGGAGGCGCTAATTATCAAGTTCCTCAAGCGGTTCCTGAATATAGAAAAATTACATTAGCTTGTCGTTGGATTATTAATATGTCCAGAGCTAAAAAAGGAAAAGCAATGTCAGAAAGATTGGCAGAGGAATTAATCTTGGCTTCAAAAAATGAAGGGGCGGCTATAAAGAAAAAATTAGAGACTCATCGTATGGCCGAGGCAAATCGCGCCTTTGCCCGTTTTCGTTTCTAAATTTAATATTATGACCAAAGTATATCCTATAGATAAAATAAGGGACATCGGTTTTATAGCTCATATTGACGCTGGTAAGACTACTAGTACTGAGCGTGTTTTATTTTATACAGGAATATCACATAAAATAGGAAACATAGATGACGGAGATACTATAATGGATTGGATGGATCAAGAAAGGGAAAGAGGAATTACCATTACTTCTGCTGCCACTACTTGTTTTTGGATTCCTTCATATAGAAATCAGGATACTAATTATGAACATCGCATAAATATTATTGATACCCCAGGACATATTGATTTTACTGCTGAAGTACAGCGATCTTTAAGAATTCTTGATGGCGCAGTAGTAATTTTTGATGGAGTGGCTGGTGTGGAATCCCAGTCAGAAACAGTTTGGCATCAGGCTGACAAATATAATGTTCCAAGGATGTGCTTTATTAATAAAATGGATAGAATAGGCGCTGACTTTTATAAAGGATTAAAATCTATTCACGAAAGATTAACTCCAAATGCGCAACCAATTAATATACCTATTGGGGCTGAAGATAAATTTGAAGGAATTATTGATTTGATTACAATGAAAGCTGTGTATTTTGAAGGTGAAAGAGGCGAAAAAATGGTTGCCAAAGAAATCCCTTCAGACTTACTGGATAAAGCTAAAGAATACAGAAAGTTATTAGTAGAAAAAATAGTAGAGCAGGATGAAAAATTATTAAATGAATATTTAGAAGGCAAAGAACCAAAAGAAGAAAAAATGAGAGAGGTTTTAAGAGATATTACGATTAAAGGAGATATTGTTCCCGTTCTTTGCGGCTCTTCTTTTAAAAATAAAGGAGTGCAACCTCTTATTGACGCGATTGTGGAATATATGCCCTCTCCAAAAGATGTTCCAGCTGTTGAAGGAATTCATCCTAAAACAGGAGAAAAAGTTATTTGTTTGCCTGATGATAAAAAATCTTTTGCCGCTTTGGTATTTAAGGTTGCAAACGATCCTTATGTAGGGACATTAAGTTTTTTCCGGGTTTATTCTGGGACATTTAAGAAAGGTAATTATATCCTTAATGCCACTAAATCAAGCCAAGAAAGAATTGGGAGATTATTGCAAATGCATTCTAACCGTCGCGAAGAATTAGATGAAATAAGAGCAGGCGATATAGCGGCTACAGTTGGGTTAAAAAATACGGGAACAGGCGACACTTTGTGTGATATTAATTCGCCTGTTATTTTAGAAAAGATTTTTTTCCCAGAACCTGTTATTTCAATAAAAGTAGAACCACAGACAAAATCTGACCAAGAAAAAATGTCTTTGGTCTTAAAAAAATTAGCTGAAGAAGATCCAACTTTTCAGATAAAAACTGACGAAGAAACTTCGGAAACAATTATTTCCGGAATGGGCGAACTTCATTTGGAAATCTTGGTAGATAGAATGAAAAGGGAGTTTAATCTTAAAGTGGATACTGGAAAGCCGCAAGTAGCTTATAGAGAAACAATCAAAAAAACCGTTGAAAGCGAGGGAAGGTATATTCGACAATCAGGAGGACGTGGTCAATATGGGCATGTTTTATTGAGATTAGAGCCATTAGAAAATGGGAAGGGATTTGAATTTGTTGATAGTATTAAAGGTGGAGATATTCCAAAGGAATTTATTCCAGCGGTGCGCAAAGGAATAGTTGAGGCTTTAGATAAAGGTATTTTAGCAGGTTATCCAATGTCTGATGTAAAAGTTACGCTTTATGATGGATCTTTCCATGATGTAGATTCTTCAGATTTTGCTTTTAAGATCGCTGGCTCTATGGCTTTTCAAGATGGAGCCAAGAGAGCTAATCCTGTTCTTTTGGAGCCAATAATGAAATTAGAGGTTGTGGTACCTGAAAAATTTTTAGGAGATGTTATGGGCGATATAAGTTCTAAAAGAGGTCTTGTAGAAAGTATGCATGATAGAGGAACTATGAAAGTAATTAATGCTAAAGTTCCTTTAGGGGAAATGTTTGGTTTCGCCACAAAATTACGTTCTATGACTGAAGGTAGAGGTACCTTTACTATGGAGTTCTTTTGCTATAAAGAAGTTCCTGCTAATATCACAGAAGAGATAGTAGGTAAAGAGCCTACAACTTGACAATGAATTAGTTATGCCTTAATATTATAGACACATGACAAAAGTCAAAAAAATAAAAAAATAAAAATTAAAATTAAAAAACATGGCAGAAAAAGAAAAATTTGTTCGTGGAAAAACACATATGAACGTAGGAACTATTGGTCACATTGATCATGGTAAAACTACTTTAACAGCTGCTATTTCACACGCGCTTCATTTGAAAGGCTTGGCGAAGAAGGCTCTTAATGTTGATGAGATTGATAAGGCTCCTGAAGAAAAAGCTCGTGGTATTACCATTAATGTTCATCACTCTGAGTATGAAACTGAAAAAAGGCATTATGCTCATATCGATTGCCCAGGACATATTGATTATATTAAAAATATGGTTACTGGGTCAGCGCAAATGGATGGGGCTATCTTAGTAGTTTCTGCTCCTGATGGTCCTATGCCACAAACTTTTGAGCATATTCTTTTAGCTCGTCAAGTTGGAGTTCCTGCAATGGTAGTCTTTTTGAATAAAACAGACATGGTTCAGGATAAAGAATTATTAGAGTTAGTTGAAACAGAAATAAGAGAACTTCTAACGAAAAATGGTTATCCTGGTAATGATGTTCCTATAATAAAAGGGTCAGCTTTGAAGGCGTTAGAATGTAAATCTGCTGATGATGCTGACATCAAACCAATATTTGAATTAATAGATGCAATTGATTCTTATTTTCCTGATCCAGTAAGAGATACTGATAAGCCGTTTTTAATGCCCATAGAAGATATATTTTCTATAGAAGGACGAGGTACTGTAGCTACTGGAAGAGTTGAGAGAGGAAGAATTAATATTAACGATGAAGTAGAAATTGTTGGTTATCATCCAACGGTGAAAACTGTTGTTACTGGTCTTGAAATGTTTAATAAATCTCTTGACGAGAGCCAAGCTGGAGATAACGTAGGCGTTTTATTGAGAGGAACCAAAAAAGAAGAAATAAAGAGGGGACAAGTATTAGCTAAGCCAGGTTCTATTACTCCTCATACAGAATTTGAAGCCGAAGTTTATATTTTGGCTAAAGAAGAAGGTGGAAGGCATACTCCGTTTTTTGCCGGCTATAAACCCCAGTTCTTTATTCGTACAGCTGATGTAACAGGAGAAGTTACTCTTCCTGAAGGAGTAGAAATGGTTATGCCTGGTGATAATGTAAAGTTCAAAGTTAAATTAATTGCTCCAATTGCATTAGATGATACTTCTCGTTTTGCTATTAGAGAAGGTGGACGAACCGTAGGCGCTGGAGTTGTGACAAAAATTGTAAAATAAAAAATTTATTGTGCCAACCTCTAAGACAGAGATTCAACAAAAGATTAGAATTAAGATAAAAGGCTATGACCATCGGATCCTTGACAACTCTTGTCAGCAAATTATTGAGACTGTAATGAGATATGGTAGTGAAGTTATTGGTCCAATTCCTTTGCCAACCGAGATTCATCGCTATACAGTAAATAGGGCTACTTTTGTTAAAAAGGACGCTCGGGAGCAGTTTGAGATTAGAATTCATAAAAGATTAATAGAGATTCCTAATCCTAATCAAAAAATTATAGAAGCTCTTACAAGCTTAGATTTGCCAGCAGGAGTAGATATAGAAATAAAGATGTAAGACAGGATAGCTAGTCTAGAGCAGTGACCTTTAGTAACCTTGAGGAAAACTGGGCTGGCGCCCAGTTTTTCAATGTTAAAATTATGAAATTTATATTAGCTGAAAAATTAAAAATGACTCAGATTTTTGATAAGGAAGGAAAAGTTATTCCGGTAACTATTTTAGATGCTGGACCTGTTAAAATTACACAAATAAAAACTGAAGATAAAGATGGTTATGAAGCTGTACAAATAGGTTATGGGCGTAAAAACAAGCAAACAAAATCTTTAGCCGGACACTTAAAGGATTTAGGAAAATTTGCTTGGTTAACAGAAATCGAGACAAAAACTTCTGATTACAAAATTGGTGATGAAATTAAAGTAGATATTTTTAAAGAAGGAGATAAAGTAATGGTTATGGGGAAAAGCAAAGGAAAGGGTTTTCAGGGCGTAGTTAAAAGGCATGGATTTAGAGGTTCCCCCGCAAGCCATGGAACGAAAGATAGATTAAGGGCACCTGGATCAATTGGATCTACTGGACTTCATCGCGTGGTAAAAGGCAAAAAAATGGCGGGTAGAATGGGTCAGGATCAGTTGACATTAAAAAAAATAGAAGTTATAAAAGTTGATTCAGAAAAGAATTTTCTTTATTTGAAAGGAGCTATTCCTGGCAGGAAAGGTTCATTAATAAAAATCATTGGATAAAAGATTATGAAAACGCCTATTTACAATTTCAAAGGGGAAGAATTGAAAAAGATTGAAATATCTGAGGATATTTTTGATAAGAAAATTAACAATAATCTTATTCATCAGGTTTATAAAAGTCTTTTGAGTAATCAACGAAAACCATTGGCTTTTAGTAAAGATAGGTCAGAAGTTAGGGGTGGAGGCAAAAAACCATGGAGGCAAAAAGGAACAGGAAAAGCAAGGCATGGTTCTATTCGTTCTCCTTTATGGAAAGGAGGCGGAGTAACATTTGGCCCGAGAATAAAAGAAAGGGATTTAAAAAAGAAGATAAATAAAAAGATAAAAAAGGACGCTATTAAAATGGTTCTCTCCCAAAAATTTAGAGATGGGGAAATTAAGATAATTGAGAACATTAATTTAAAAGAGCAGAAAACAAGCCAAATGGATAAGTTTTTTAAGAATCTTTTAAAAATAGAAAAGAAATTTCCAAAAGTTTTGTTTTTAATTGACTCAAAAAATGATATATTGAAGAAAAGTACAAAAAACCTACCTTATGTTAAAATTATGAATGCTGAGAATATTGATTTGATAGAAATATTAAATAATAAATATTTGGTTGTATCGGAAGATATTTTGCCAACATTAGAGAACAAGTAAAGAAATCTAATCTATGAGTATTTTAAATATTTTTAAAAAAAAGAAGATTGAAGAAAAAAAGATCGAGGAAAAGAAATCTAAAAAGGCAGTAGCTCCAGTAGTAGAAGAGAAGAAAGTTGCAATAAAGGAAAATGTATTTTCAGAAGGAGACTCTTCTGCATTATTGATTAGTCCTTATTTAAGTGAAAAATCTACTATTTTAAGGGATGAAGAAGATAAATATATTTTTAAAGTTAATCCTAAAACAACGAAAAACGAGGTAAAGAAACTTATAGAGAATATTTATAATGTAGAGGTAACCAAGGTTAATGTAATCAATACTCCCGCCAAAGCTAAAAGATGGAGACAGAAGAAGACTTATTTCAGAAGGAATAAAAAAATGATGGTTACCATAAAGAAAGGCCAAAAAATAGAATTAGGAATATGATAAAAAGATATAAACCAACAACACCAGCTCGTCGCCACTACACGGTTTCTGATTTTTCAGTCTTAACCGGGGAAAAACCTTTTAAAAAATTAACTTCTTCCATAAAAAGAAATGTTGGCAGGTCTAAAGGAAGAATAACTGTTCGGCATAAAGGTGGTGGTCATAAAAAACTACATAGGGAGATTATTTTTGGCGAGCAAAAAAAAGGAGTTCCAGGAATAGTAAAAACCATAGAATATGATCCATATCGTTCAGCATTTATTTCTTTGATATCTTATAAGGATGGGGATTGGCGGTATATTTTGGCTCCACATAACTTGAAGGTTGGGGGCAATATTATTTGTGATGAAAAAACGCCTCTGAAGAAAGGAAATAGGTTGCAATTAAAGAATATTCCAGTCGGAAGCTTGATCCATAATATAGAAACTGGAGTTGGGACAGGAGGCAAATTAGCAAAATCAGCTGGGTCATCTGTTCAAGTAATAACTCAAGATGGAAAATATACCCATCTTAAGATGCCTTCATCAGAAGTAAGAAAGATATTAGATGTTTGTTATGCGTCAATTGGACAACTTTCTAATGTTGAACATGGGATGGTAAGTATTGGAAAAGCGGGCAGAGCGCGCCATATGGGAAGAAGGCCAAAAGTGAGAGGAACAGCAATGAATCCTGTAGATCATCCATATGGTGGTGGAGAAGGAAGAACGCAAAGAGGAACGAAAAGGCCAAAGAGCATCTATGGTAAAGTGACAGGTGGTGTCAAAACAAGAAAAAAGAAGAAATATTCTAACAAGTTTATTATAAAAAAGAGAAAGAAAAAACGTAAAAAATAATATTATGTCTCGTTCATTAAAAAAAGGTCCATATATTCATCCAAAACTATTAAAGAAACTCTCTAAGATAAAGATAGGAGATAAAACACCTATTAAAACTTGGTCTAGAGATTCAATAATTACACCAGAAATGGTCGGCTTTGTTTTTGCAGTGCATAATGGCAAGGATTTTATTCAGGTAGAGACGAGAGAAGAAATGGTCGGACATCACTTGGGGGAATTCTCCATAACAAGAAAGTTTTTTAGGCATGGTGGAAAAATGCAAAAAGAATTAGAAGCAAAAGCAAGAGTTTCAGAAAAAACATCAACGCCTGAAAAAAGTGAAAAAAAATAAATATTTAGTAGAATAAATTATGGAAGTTAAAGCCTCTCTAAAATATTTAAGAATTAGCCCTCGGAAAGTTCGATTACTTACCAATTTAATAAAAGGGCTATCTGTTAAAAGTGCAGAAGCTAATTTGCTCCATATACCCAAGAAAAGCAGCAAACCTTTGTTAAAATTATTAAAATCTGCTATAGCAAATGCTGAAAATAATTTTAATTTAGATAAAGATAATCTTTTTGTTAGGGCTATTAGAGTAGATGAAGGGCCGGCTTTAAAGAGGTGGCGTCCTAGAGCGCGTGGGGCAGCTTATCCAATAAGAAAAAGAACTTCCCATATTTCTCTTACATTGAAGGAAATAAAAGAAACAGAATTAAAAACAAAAAAAGGCGTTAAAGATATTAAGCATAAGGAGGAGGTAGAAAAGAAAAAAGTTCAAGTAAAGAGTCCTGCTTTTGTAAAAAAACCAGAGTTCAAAAAAGAAGAAAAAGTAATAAAAAGATCCGCTCAAAAACAAAAGATATTTCGTCGTAAAGCAATTTAAATATTTATGGGTCAAAAAATTCATCCAAAATCTTTTAGAATAGGTATTAATAAACGGTGGCATTCCCGTTGGTTTACCTTGAAAGAATCTCCAAAATTTTTAGAGCAGGATTATAAAATTCGTGAATTTATTTATAAAAAAGCCAAAGCATGTAGAATAGAAAGCGTGGATATCGAAAGAAGGGCTGATGATGTTAAGATTATTATTAAAACTGCCCGTCCTGGATTATTGATTGGCCGACAAGGTAAAGGCATAGAAGATCTTCAGAAAGGATTAGCAAAATTATTAAAAACCAAATCGCATATTGATATTTCAATTGAAGAAGTTAAACATCCGGAAATATCTGGGGAGATTGTAGCCCAAAGCATTGCCGAAGATATAGAAAAAAGGATGCCATATAGAAGAGTTCTAAAGCAATATATAACAAAAGTAATACAGCGCAAAGAGGTTTTGGGCGTGAAAATTATGCTTTCAGGTAGATTAGACGGAACAGAGATTGCTCGTAATGAATGGTTAAAAGAAGGAAAATTGCCTTTATCAACTATTAGAGCGGATATTGATTATGGTTTTACTGAAGCGCGTTGTACTTATGGAACAATAGGAATAAAGGTATGGATTTATAAAGGGGAAAAATTTCTTAATTCTGAATCAAGTCATTAAAAATTTTATATAGTCATGTTATTGCCAAAGAAAGTAAAACATAGAAAAACGCACAAAGGTCGAAGGAGATTTCGCCAAGTAGAAACTAGAGGAGTAGAACTTTCTTTTGGCAGTTTTGGATTAAAAGCAATGGAAGAAGTATGGTTGACATCTCAGCAGATTGAATCAGCTTATCGGGCGATAGCTCGTTCTTTGCGAAAAGAAGGAAAGATTTGGATGAGAATATTCCCTGATAAACCGATTACTAAAAAAGCGGCAGAAACAAAAATGGGGAAAGGGAAAGGTTCTGTCGATCATTATGTCTTTCCAGTAAAACCCGGAAGAATTCTTTTTGAATTAGATGGGATTTCTTATAAAAAAGTAAAAGAAGCTTTTCGTTTAGCTAATTCAAAATTACCAATTAAAACCTCAATAATTAGGAAACAATAATTATGGTAAAAACAAAAGAATTACGAATAAAACCTGAGGAAGAATTAAATCAATTGCTGTCTGAGTCCCAAAAGAAGTTACGGGAATTAAGGTTTAATTTAGCTAGTGGAAAAGTTAAAAATGTACGTACGATTCGTGTTTTAAAAAAGAATATTGCGAGAATTTTAACTATTTTAAATGAAAAAAATGAAATTTAAAACAACGTCCTTGAATAATAACGATATGAAAAAACAAATTAAAAAACAGAAAAGGATATTAAAAGGGGAAGTTATATCAGATAAAATGGATAAAACCATTGTAGTAAAGGTTACTAGGCTGAAAATACACCCAAAATACAAGAGGCGTTATAAAACCACTAAACATTTTAAAGTCCATGATGAAAAGAACGAGTGCCATGTAGGTGATAAAGTAATAATTGAAGAGGCAAGGCCTTTATCTAAAGAGAAAAGATGGAAAGTGAAAAATAAAGAAGAAATAACAAATAAAACAAATAATAAGAAAGAAGATGATTCAACCCCAGACAATATTAAAAGTAATTGATAATAGTGGAGCGAAAGTAATTCGCTGTTTTCGAGTATTAGGCGGAACGAGAAGAAGGTATGCCGAGATAGGTGATTTTATTGTTGCTTCTGTTCAAATAGCTGAGCCCCGAAGAGAGGTAAAGAAAAAAGCAGTAGTGAGGGCTATAATTGTGCGACAGAAGAAAGCCTTTAGAAGAAAAGATGGAAGTTATATTCGTTTCAATGAAAACGCCGCAGTTCTTATTAATGATAAAAAAGAACCTTTAGGTAATCGTATTTTTGGCCCTATACCACGCGAAATAAAAGAAAAGGGATATAGTAAAATAGCGGGCTTAGCTCCAGAATTAGTATAATTTATATTTATGAATATTAAAAAAGGTGATACAGTTTTAATAAAAAAAGGCAAAGACAAAGGAAAATCAGGTAAAGTGATAA
>CAYTXM010000014.1:0-14557 GCA_964441595.1 uncultured Candidatus Saccharibacteria bacterium | reverse complement strand
ATCTACTTCTTATGGCCCAGGAAGAGGTGATTCTGATTATGAAGAAAAAGAAATTGATTATCCTTATGCTTATGTAAGATGGACAGAAAATCGTAATATGCAGGCTTATCTGCAATTATTAAAAAACAAAAAAGTTGATTTTAGTTCTTTGGTTGGAGGAAAATATTCTTTAGAACAAGCTAGTTTGGGATACAAGTTATTGAATTCCAATAAAAAACCATTAGCAGTTCTGCTTTCATATCCTGGCTCTATTTTAAAAGAAAAAGACTCACAACAATTTATTGAATTACCTATCCTACAAAAGATTGAAGGAAAAATTCAGATAGGCATTATAGGAGTAGGGAGTTTTACTCAAACTGTGCATCTGCCTAATTTAATGAAATTAAGGGAATTTTATAACATTCGCGGGATTTGTACTCACGATCAAGTTAAAGCTAAATATTTTGCCAGCCGCTGTAACGCGAGCATTGCCACAACTGATTATAAAATTTTACTTAATGATCCAAAAATAAATCTTGTTATTATCAGCACAAGGCACAATCTTCACGCCAAAATGGTTATTGACGCTTTAAAAGCTGGGAAGAATGTTTTTGTAGAGAAACCATTATGTTTAACGGAAGAAGAATTAAAAGAAATTTTAGATATATTGAAAATACAAAATTTTGATTATTCTCCTATTGTCGCGGTTGGATTTAATCGTCGTTTTTCTCCGTTTATTCAAAAGATAAAAGAAACAATCAGAGATCGCCGCAGTCCAATAATAATTAATTATAGGGTTAATGATTCTTATCTTGCGCCAAGTCATTGGGTAAATACTAATGAAGGAGGAGGAAGAATTTTAGGCAATGCTTGCCATATGTTTGATGTTTTTTGCTATTTAGCTGAATCTGGAATTGAAGAAATTAACGCTTATTCAATAACTCCAAAAGATACGTTTTATCTTACTACTGATAACTTTGTTTCTACTATTAAATTTAAAGATGGCTCTTTGGCTAATTTAGTTTATACAACGCAAGGGGATAGTAAAATGAGCAAAGAATATATGGAATTATATTCTGAGGGTAGGGCATTTATTTTGGATGATTATAAAAGAATGAGAACATATGGAGTAAAAGCTGATATGAAAATGCGCCAACAAAACAAGGGGCTTTTTGAAGAATTAAAAAGTTTAGCTTCTTCCTTGCACCAAAGAAGAAGCCCAATGCCGCTAGAGGAAATCATTAATGCCACTAAAATTAGCTTAGAAGTAGATAAGCAAATTCGCTCTTGACACGAAGAAAAATATTAGTATAATGATAACGCTGTCATTATGGATAATATATGGGCAGCGTCATTTAGTTCTTGACAAAGTTAAAAGATAGTAGTATAATAGTACTATATTAAAAGGTCTATTAATCTGTGGGCAAGCAAGCAAAAGCTTGTCAGGGGTTCTCTGCAGATGGGTATTTTGGACATATTTATATGCCTGAAATATACCTCGGGTTAATCTTAAGTCTTCGTTTCGAAGGGTATTTGCCTACAGATTAATGGACCTTTTTATTTCCTCCCATGAGGTGATTCCCAGTAAAACCTTAATAACAGCATCATTAATTAACTTTGGAAACCTTACTTTTGTAAGGTCTTTTGTTTTTGAAGAAGGTATAAGTATCTCAAATATTCCCAATTGGCCTTTATATCCAGTAAAATTACATTCAGCGCAGCCCTGAGCTTGATAAATCTTTGAAGGTTTCTTGTACTCTGGGAAATATTTTAAAGATGGTTCAATGAGCTTGGACATTTCTGATGGGATTTTTATTTCTTTTTTACAAATAGGGCAAAGGCGACGGACCAATCGTTGCGCAATAACGGCATTAATAACAGGAGCCAATTCTTTTGAAGGAATTTCTAAGCTTTGCAAGCGTGATAAAACGCCTAAAGCGTCATTTGTATGGATAGTAGAAAGAACTAAATGTCCGGTCATAGATGCCTGCCAAACCAATTTAGCTGTTTCTTTGTCCCTGATTTCTCCAATTAGAAAGATATTAGGATTTTGGCGGAGTAAACTGCGAAGGGCTTTTGGAAAAGTATATTCTTTTTCCTCATTAACTTGTGTTTGCATAATTCCAGGCAGGCGATATTCAATAGGGTCTTCAACTGTAATAACTTTTACATCTGGCTTGGCAAGTTTTTTAAGTATAGTGAATAAAGTTGTAGTTTTGCCCGAAGAAGTAGGTCCAGCAGCTAAAATTAATCCAACTTTATTTTCTAATATTTTTTCTATTTCTTTTTTCTGCTCTTTTAAAAATCCTAAGTTTCCTAAATTTAATAAAGCTTCTTCTCCTCCCAAGATTCTTAAAGAAGCGCTTTCTCCATATCCGCCCGGAATTATTGAAAGCCTAAGGTCAAAAGATTTATCAGGAAGAATAAGCCGGAATCTTCCTTCTTGAACCATCTGCGTTTCCTCTGTTTTTAAGCCGCTAAGGGATTTTAATTCATTAATTAATTTAGGGTGCTCGTTGATATCAAAAGAAACTAATTTATGGAGTACTCCATCAATTCTTTGCCTAATTTCACTGGTTTTTTCTTCCGGCTCAAAATGAATGTCTGTGGCTCGTGATTTTAAAGCCGCAGCTATAATAATAGCAATCTGCCTTTCAGAAGATTTATCTTTTACTAATGGAAAAATTGGTTTATTTTTCTGAAGCAATTTTTCTATTTCTTTTTCTTCTTTGTCGCTTATTTTTACGCCTCGAGTCAAAACCTGAGAGAATAATTCTTTATATAATTCCTGGATATAGGAAATATCGCCTGCCACTCTTACAATTTCTTCCAAAGAAGTAATGCCTTCAATAGTTTTTAATAAACCGTCATGAAAAAGAGGCACCATTCCTTCATCAATTGCTTTTGATCTTATTTCATTTTGGTCAGCATTAGATTTGATTAATTTAATAATCCTTGGGCTTATATTGAAATATTCAAAAATTCCAATCTGGCTTTTATATCCTAGCCAATGGCATTTTGCGCAGCCTTTTGCCTTATAAAGATATGGGATATCTTTTGGTATTTTTACTTTACTTTTTGGGGAAAGAATACTAAAAGATTCAATTAATTTTTCCTTTATTTCAGAAGTTGGTTTGTATTTTTCTTTGCAATAAGGACAGAGACGCCGAATTAATCTTTGCGCCACAATTAACTTAAGCGCGTTGGGAAGCATTTGAGCGTCAGCTCCTAATTCAACAAGCCTCGCAATGGTGCCGCTGGCTTCATTTGTATGGAGCGTAGAAAAGACTAAATGCCCTGTTAAAGAGGCTTGGATAGCGGTTTTTACTGTTTCTTCATCTCTCATTTCGCCAATCATAATGATATCAGGGTCTTGTCGCAGAATAGATTTTAATCCATTGGCGAAACCATATTTTTTTGATGTTTGAGTTTGATTTACGCCAACAAGCCGATATTCAATTGGGTCTTCAATTGTGATAATTTTTACTCCAGGGGAAATTTTCTTTTTTAAAAAAGAGTATAAAGTAGTTGTTTTTCCCGAACCAGTAGGTCCTGTAATTAAAATCATTCCATTTGGCGCTGATAGAGAATGGTTAAAAACATCTATGCTTCTTTGGTCAATACCCAAATCTTTTAAACCAAAAGCTGCTCGCTTAGGGTTTAAGAGTCTGAATACTAAAAATTCTCCGTTAGGACCCGGTAAGCTGGAAGCGCGGACATCAATAAAATCTTTATTGTTTTGGATTGCAAAGCGGCCATTTTGGGAAATATTTTCAATATTCAATTTTAAGCCAGATAAAAGTTTTAATCTTTGATTAATGTCGCGAAGTTTCTTTTTTCCTATTTCAGCGACATCATATAAAACACCGTCTATACGAAAACGAATTAAAGCTTGATCTTCTTGCGGTTCAATATGAATATCAGAGGCGTCTATTTCAACGGCTGATTTTAAAAGAAGAGAAACCAATGAAGTGATTTCTCCTTCAGGAATAGGCAAGAGTTCTTGATGAAGATCGGAAAATTCTATAGATTTAGCGCTGGTTACGTCTATAAAATTTGCTAATTTTTTTTGTCGCTCATGCACAAAAGCGTAATTTTTCCATGCCCAATTAAGGCTTTCCTCAGTAACAACAAAAACAGCGACTTTATATTTTTTTGCTTTGATTTCTTCAATAATCCTTATCGTTTCAGTATTAAAAGGATCCAAGACAGCTAATTTAACTTGATTTCCTATTTTTTGGAAAGCAATAACATTAGTTTTTCTTGCTTTTTCTTCTGGAATTATAGAAAGAGCGCTTGTTTCAACTGGCGCTTTTCTTAAATCAATATAAAGGAAATTGTGTTTTTCAGCCAGTCTTTGCGCTTCTCTTTCTTTTGATTCTTGCCAGAGGGCTTTAATTTTTTCTTCTCTTTTTTTAGTGAAGTCATTCATAAAAATTTCATTATCAATAATTTATTATACCATTCTAATTTTCTTTAGAAAAGCAAAAATTCGTGATAGAATTAAGTATGGCAAGAATAAAAATTAAAATTATTAGTGAAAGTCCAAAAGAAACGCAAAAGATTGCCTCTTTTTTTATGCAGGCTATTTTAAAACAATATATTCCAAAGCGAAATGGTTTAGCCATTTCTTTGGAAGGTCCTTTGGGAGGAGGCAAAACAGAATTTCTAAAAGGCATAGCAAAGTTTTTAAAGCTTAAAGAGAGGGTTTTTAGTCCTACTTTTTTAATTATGAAAAGTTTTTCGTGCAAGACCCAATTTTTTAAAACATTATGGCATTTAGATTGTTATCGGATTAAAAAGCCTAAAGAGATTAAAGAATTGGATTTTTCAGAGATTATTAAAAATCCGCAAAATTTAGTTTTTATTGAATGGGGAAATAAGATTAAAAAGATTCTTCCTAAAGATCATTTAAAGATCAAATTTAAAATAACGGGAGAACATACAAGAATATTAGAATTTCATTTACCATGAAAAAGTTAGTTATTATTGATTCTTATGCTTTAGTGCATCGTTCTTATCACGCTCTTCCTCCTTTAACTTCGCCAAAGGGTGTTTTGGTCAACGGAGTTTATGGGTTTATGCTGTTCTTTTTGAAGATGATTGATGATTTAAAGCCGGATTATATTGTGGCAACTTTTGATATGGCAGCTCCGACTTTTCGCCATAAAGAATATAAAAAGTATAAAGCCAAGAGGGTAAAAATGCCGGATAATTTT
The DNA here is from genome assembly GCA_964441595.1 of uncultured Candidatus Saccharibacteria bacterium. Lineage (GTDB taxonomy): Bacteria > Patescibacteriota > Minisyncoccia > UBA6257 > UBA6257 > DAOVIY01. The sequence continues at coordinate 9,359 of CAYTXM010000014.1, read as the reverse complement.
TATGAACAGATTCAAATAGTAAAAAATCTTTTGCAATCGTTTAATGTCCCAATTTTAGAAAAAGAAGGCTATGAAGCAGATGATATTATTGGAACTATAACCGAGAAATTAAAAAATAAAGATATAAAATCTTTTATTGTTACAGGGGATTTGGATACTTTGCAATTAATTAGTGATAAAGTATTTGTTTATACGCTCCGTCGCGGTATTCAAGACAGAGTAACTTATGATAAAGAAAAAGTTTTTGAGAGATTTGAATTAAAGCCGGAGCAATTAATAGATTGGAAGGCGTTAAGAGGCGATCCTTCAGATAATGTCCCGGGAGTGCCTTCAATAGGCGAAAAAACAGCAAGTACATTAATAAAAGAATTTGGGACATTGGATAATCTTTATAAAAAGATAAAAGATGGAGGGAAAATCAAAGCTTCTCAGAGGATTTTGGAAAAACTAAAAGATAATGAAGATCAGGCTTATTTTAGCCGTCATTTAGTAACAATTCAGAAAGACGTAAAAATAGAATTTGATTTAGAAAAAGCGAAACTTAACCCTCCACCAAAGGATAAATTAGTTTCTTTATTGAATGAGTTGGGTTTTAGAAGTTTAATTCCAAAGATATTTGATATTGAAGAAAATATTTCTTCTGCAGAAAAGATTCCTTTGAATATTGTTAATTCTTCTTCAAAAATGGAAGAATTGAGACAAAAAATTAACCAAGAAAAAACAATTGGATTACTCTTGGATTTTAAAGGAGAAAAATTCGGACAAAGAAAAATTAATGGTATAGGATTTAGTTTTATAGATAATACTTTGTTTTATATTTCAATCCACCAATTTGCTGATTTTTTTAAAAAGCAATTGGACTGGTCTCAAAAGAATTTAATAAGTTATGATGCCAAGATTATTTTAGAGGAAATTGAAGAGTTTTCCAGTTGCTTATTTGAAGATATAAGAATATTAGTATGGTTATTAGATTCAGAGAGGAAGAATTATAATCTTTCTTCTATTGCAAAATTTTTTCTTGGGCAAGAAGTGGAGGATTCTTTTGCGTGCTCTTTGTCTAAGCTGATTCCATTATGGGAAACTATTAAAAATAAAATAATGGCATTGGGATTAGAAAATGTTTGGGAGACAGAAGAAAAACCTTTAATCTCCGTAATTTCTTCAATGGAAAAATATGGTATTTTAATAGATAAAGATTGGCTGGAAAAATTAAGCAAACAAGCGGAAAAGGAAATAAATACTTTAGAGAAAAAGATTTATCAATTATCCGGTAAAGAGTTTAATATTAGCTCACCAAAACAATTATCCGAGATTTTATTTGAAGATTTAAAAATTTCTTCATCAGATTTAAAAAAGACCGCCACTAAGAAAATTTCCACTAATGCCAATGAATTATTAAAAATTAAAAATAGCCATCCAATCATTCCTTTGATTATTGAATATCGTGGGATAGAAAAATTAAAAAATTCTTTTCTTGATACGCTTCCTACGTTTATTAATCCAAAAACAAATAGAATTCATACAATTTGGAAACAGACAGGAACAACTACAGGGCGTTTATCATCAGAAAAACCTAATTTGCAAAATATTCCTCAAAAAGGCGATTGGGGAACACAAATTAGGAAAGCTTTTATTGCTGAAAAATCTTTTTCTTTAGTTTCATTAGATTATTCGCAGATAGAATTAAGATTAGCAGCTCATCTTTCAGGGGATATTAAAATGATTGAGGCGTTTAATCAAAACAAAGATATTCATAAAATTACAGCTGCTTATATCAATAATATCTCTGAAGAGCAAGTCACTCCTTCTATAAGACAAAAGGCAAAGATTTTGAATTTTGGGATTATTTATGGAATGGGTAATAAAGTATTTGCACAAGAAGCGGGTGTTTCTTTAGATGAAGCTAAAAAATTTAGAGAAAAATATTTTTCTAATTTCTCGGGACTTAAAAATTATCTTGATTTTTCCGTAGAAAATGCCAAAAAATTGGGGTATGCAGAAACGATTTTTGGCAGGAAAAGGTTTCTTCCTCTTCTTGGAGGACTTGGACGCATAGCTCGCGGACAGGAAAGAATTGCCCTTAATATGCCTATTCAAGGGTTAGCCGCGGATATTATTAAAATATCAATGATAAAGATTCAAGAACTTATTAAAGATAAGCATATAGAAGGTGGTATAAAAACTTTAATTCAGATACATGATGAATTGATACTGGAGGCAAAATCTGAGATAATAAAGGAAATAACTCCACTTTTCAAAAACATAATGGAAAACACGGTTAAGCTGGACGTGCCTTTAAGGGCAGATATAAGAATTGGAAGTAAATGGGGGGAGATGGAAGAATTAGAAATTAAGAATAATCAATAATGAAAAAGTTTTTTGCTCAATTAAATAAACATTTTTCTTCGCCGCAATTATTACCTTTTTGGTTTTTGGGCGGTTTGATTATAGCGCAAATTGTTTTTAACACGCTTTGGATTATCTGGCCATTAAATTGGCTTATTAATATTGCTCTAATAAGTTTTTATTTGATAATAACTGTTATTCTTTTAGGCGCAGTTGATAAAGCCAGTCGTTTGGATATAGAAAGAAATCAGATAAACGCAATGATAAGCAGTATTAATGATCCGGCTATTTCCTATACTGGGAATTTTGAGATTATTTTAGTGAATAAAGCTATGGAGAAATTTCTTGGCATATCAAAGAGGGAACTTTTAGGAAAAAATATTACCCCTGAACTAAGTAATGATGCCCGTTATGGACTTTTATCCAAATTAATCTTTCCAAGTTTGGCTCCAGTTGTTTTGGAAAAATCCGTGGATGCTTATCCAGAAAAAATAAAAGTAAAATTTTATCAGCCAAAAGAACTTATTTTAGAAATAATAACTACTAAAGTTATAGATGAAAAAGGGAAAACATATGGCTTTTTGAGGATAATTCATGATTTAACAAAAGAAGAGTTATTAAGAAAAACGCAATCTGATTTCATTACAATAGTAGCTCATCAATTGAGAACCCCGCTTTCTGGCTTATCATGGATATTAGAAATTCTTGCAAACAAGGAAATAGGTTCTTTAACATTAGAACAGGAAAAACTTATAGATGATGGGAGAAAGGCTATGAAAGAAAGTTTAAAAACTGTGGAAGATCTTTTGAATGTTGCGCAAATTGAAGAAGGGCGGTTTGGTTTTCAATTTTCCATGACAGATATAGGAAAGATTATACAGGATGTTTTAACCAAATTTGAACCAGTGGCAAAGATGGACGATGTTAAATTAGTTTTTCACAGGCCAGAATTTCAACTCAAGCCATTTGTAATGGACCCATTGCGGATTAAATTGGTTTTGGAAATTTTAGTTGATAACGCGATTAAATATAATGTAAAAAATGGAGAAGTTCGAATAAGGATAGATCCTTTTGAAGGCAAGCCATTTGTGCTTATTTCTGTTGAGGATACAGGCGTTGGAATTTCCAGAGAAGATTTGCCAAGGTTATTTACTAAATTTTTTAGGTCTAAGGCGGCGTTGAAAGGACAAACAAGCGGAATCGGATTGGGACTGTATTTAGCCAAGAATATAATTGATAGGCATGGAGGAAAAATTTGGGCCAAATCCGCAATAGGCAGAGGTTCTATTTTCACATTTTCTTTGCCAATAGATTCTGATTATATACCATCGCAATAATTATGTTGTATTTTATTTTTGGGGAGGATAATTTTCGTTCGCAGGAATATTTTTTTGAAGTAAGGGACTTTTATTATAAGCCGAAGGCGAATAACAAGGTTCTTGCGAAGCAGGGTTCTTATCAAGATAAAGGCGCCCCATTTTTTTCGTGTGATTTTTCAGATAAACTTTCTGCCCCATTTGATATTTCCGCTTTAGAGGATATATTTAAAAGCAATACTTTATTTTCTGGCAGTAAGCTCGTGGCAATAAAGAATTTGTTTAAAAATACGAACATTGAGTTTCAAAAAGAGCTATTAGCTGTTTTAAAAAATAGAAAAATAGATGAAGCTAAAGATATTATGGTTATATTTTATGAGAATAATTCTATTCGTAGTAATTCTTTACGAAAATGGTTGGAGCAAAAAGCTAAAGGGGTAAAAGAATTTTCATTATTAAAGAAGAAGGGATTAGAAAGTTGGATAATGGAAGAAGAACAAAAAATGGGTTTAAAATTAACTGCTGAAGGCCGTCAAATAATATTAATAAGCTTTCCTTCTGACACAGGTTCAATTCATTATTCTTTGGAAAAATTAGCTTTAATAAAAAAAGGATTGATTAGTAAGGAATTAATAGAAGAGAATTTATTTTTACCTTTAAGCAGCGATATTTTTTCTTTTTTAGATAATTTAGTTCAGGGTAATACGAAAAAAGCTTTTTGGTTTTTGGAAACATTAATAAACCAAGGCGCACATCCTTTATATATTCTAAAAATGATTATTTTTCAATTTCGCAATCTTTTAATAATAAAAAGTTTACAGATAAGGCCGCCTTCAATGCACCCATATGTTTTTCAGAAGCTACATCCATTGGCAAAAGCTATTTCTTTGGAAACGCTTAAATCTGTATTTAAACGCCTACTTTATTATGACAGGAGAATAAAGAGAGGAATTGTTAATGGGCAAGTTGCTTTAGAAATGTTTTTGGTTGATTTTTCCAAGCAAAAATGTTAAATTAAATCACAATCTTATAATTCATAATTCTAAATCAATGCCTATTACAAGTTCAGCAAAAAGAGCCCTTAAGGAGAGTTCTAAAAAAAGAAAAGCCAATCTGCAGAAAAGGATTGTTTTAAAAAAGACAAAAAAAGATTTTTTAAAACTTATTGAAAATGGCAAAACCGAAGAAGCTAAAAAAATGCTCCCAAAAGCGTACAAGCTTTTAGATAAAGCTGCAAAAGTGAATTTAATTAAAAAGAACAGAGCAGCAAGAGAAAAATCCAGATTAGCAAAGAAAACGATCAAGGGCAATTCTTAATTTGATAATTATACCTAAACGCTAAAGCAATGCTTTGGCGTTTTTTTATTGTCATTTGTTTTCTTTAGCGCATTTTAGTAAAATATAAGAAAGGTCGATAACTTAATTATTTAATCATTATGAAAGAAAAACTTATCGGAAAAATTACTCATTATTTTGATAAAATTAGTGTTGCCATTGTTGAACTTTCTGGCGTACTTAAAGTAGGAGATAGGGTCCATGTTAAAGGAAATAACACTGATTTTGAACAAGATATTTCTTCAATTCAGATTGAACACGAGAATGTTGAAAAAGCGAAAAAAGGAGACGCAATCGGGGTCAAAGTTGATGAAAAAGTGAGGGAAAGCGATGAGGTTTATTTAGTAGTTTAGTATGAAAAAATTAGCTGTACCTGAAGCTATTGCTGTTTTAATTGGAACAATTATTGGAGCTGGTGTTTTTACGCTCCCTTATGTGGCTGTTCATTCTGGTTTAGCAACAACATTAATCTGGTTAATTATTGTTAGCTTTGTTATCACTTACCTTCATCTTGCTTTTGGAGAGATAGTCTTAAGAACGAAACAAGATTTTCGTTTGCCTGGATACGTTGGGCATTATTTAAATTCTTCAGCTAAAAAGCTCATTCTTTTAATAACTTTTTTTACCTTTTCTTTCTCGCTTCTTATTTATTTGCTTTTAGGATCTCAATTTTTATGTGTAATTTTTAATTCTATTTGGACAAATTTTTCTTTTCCGCAGGGGCTTTTAGTTATTTTTCTTTGGCTTTTGTTAAGCTCGGCAATTTTAAGCAAAAGTAAAAGATTATCCAAAATTAATTTTTATTTATCCTTTGCCCTTCTTTTTTTGTTCTTTATTATTATTTTTTTTGCTTTACCTCACTTTAAGACAGGAAATATTAATCTTTTCAATTTTACAAACCACTGGGGGTGGTTAATACCTTATGGTGTCCTCTTTTTCGCCCTTAATGGTATGGTAGCCGTTCCTGAGGCGGCAAGAGTTTTAAAGATAAAAGGGGAGAAAAAAGAAAAGTTAAAAAAGGTTATTATTATTGGTACGCTTATTCCAGCTTTTTGTTATTTGATTTTTATTTTGGCAGTAGCAGGAGCTAGTGGATCTTTTACTACATTAGAGGCTATTGAGGGATTGAAAGGTGTTCTAGGAAATAGTATTATTTTATTGGGAGCAATATTGGGATTTTTAGCAGTCTCAACCTCTTATTTAATTTTTGCTTCTTATATAAAAAATAGTTTTATTTATGATTTTAAATGGTCTCGTTTTATAAGTTATTTTTTGGTTGTTGTTGGCCCATTGTTACTTTATTGTCTCCGTTTAGAAAATTTAGTAAAACTTATTTCTTTCATGGGGGGGATGTTAGGAGGACTTGAGGGGGTAATGCTTATCTTCGTTTTGAGAAAAGCAAAAGAACAAGGAGGGATAAAACCGCCTTATCAAATTTCTTTGAATAAAATTTTAATTGCAGTGCTTATAACAGCTCTTGTGATTGGAGCTCTTTGCCAAACATTTTTAATCTACTAAATTAATGTTTTATGCGTATTGTTGCTGATTTTCACATTCATTCCAAATATTCACGGGCCACTTCTCATAATATGGATTTGGAGCATATTGCTCAAGCAGCTCAAGAAAAAGGCATTACTGTTGTTGGAACAGGAGATTTTACGCACCCAGAATGGTTTAATGAGCTTAAAAATAAATTAGAGCCGGCAGAAGAAGGATTATATCGCCTAAAAGATAAAGAGAATGGAGTAAGATTTATTGTAACAGGGGAGATAAGTAATATGTATACAAGGCATGGAAGAGGCAGGAGAATTCATAGCCTTATAATTTTACCCTCTTTAGATTCAGCAGAAAAAATAAATAATATTTTATCTTGGCAAGGGAATATAAAATCAGATGGGCGTCCTATTTTAGGAATGGACACTGAAGAACTATTAAAAATTATTATTGATACAGCGCCCAAAGCTTTATTTGTTCCAGCGCACATCTGGACGCCATGGTTTGGTGTATTTGGTTCAATGTCAGGTTTTGATTCTTTAGAAGAAGCTTTTGGAGAGAATGTTAAACATATTTATGCTTTGGAAACAGGTTTAAGCAGTGATCCTCCAATGAACTGGCGGCTTTCAGTATTAGATAAATTTACTTTAATTTCTAATTCTGATGCCCATAGCCCGACTAAGTTAGGCAGGGAGGTAAATGTTTTTGATACAGAATTAAGCTATCCTGCTATTAGGGATGCTATTATTAAAAAAGATAAATCAAAATTCTTAAATACAATTGAATTTTTTCCCGAAGAAGGAAAATATCATTATGATGGACACCGTTTATGTAAAGTGAGTATGTCACCAAAGCAAAGGAAAGAAGCAAAAGGAATTTGTCCAAAATGCGGGCGTAAACTTACAATAGGTGTTTTATCTCGAGTTGATGAATTAGCCGATAGAAAGGATGGTTTTACGCCTTCTGACGCTATTCCTTATAAGAGTTTGGTCCCATTAAAAGAGATTATTGCTGAATCTATTGGTGTAGGTTCTCAAACAAAAAAAGTAGAAGGATATTATCAAGAACTGATTCAGAAATTTTCCAATGAATTTAATATTTTATTGGATGTTTCATTAGAAGAATTGAATAAATTTACTTTACCTAAGATTACAGAGGGGATAAAAAGAGTAAGAAGTGGTAAACTAATAATAGAACCGGGTTATGATGGTGAATTTGGTAAGGTTAAAATTTTTCATAAAAACGAAGAAGAAGAGAAACAAAATAAGCTTTTCTAACTTCCTATACCATAACGAATTATGGAAAAAACATTGATTGGATATTTTTTTAAAAAAATTGGTTTTTACTGTTCTGATTTTGTTAGGGCTTACTTTAAAGGTGGTTACAGTTTCTTTTTTAGATTTTATCAATATTATTTTGCAAGATTAGAACGTAGTACAGGTTTTATAGTTAATATTCGTTATTTTACTGTTCCACTTTGGCAGCAATATTCTTTTGCCGCTTATCTTATAAGTATTCCTTATAGAATAGCAAGGATTATTTTGGGGATAGTACTTTTGATCATTTTAACTCTGTTCTTTTCGGCAATTTATCTTTGCTGGGTATTTCTGCCCTTTTATCTTATTTTAAAAACTATCGCATTATAATGAAAAAAGAGAAAGAACAAAAAAAGGCTGAAATGGAGACAGAGTTATTTTTCTCTGATGTTTTTTTTCTTTGGCCTGCATGGAAAAGATTCTTTTATAAAGTAATTCTTACAGTTTTTATTTCTTTGGGATCAATTTTTTCTTTTTCCTTGGTAGTTCTTCGCATACAACCATGGTACAACTTAGGCATTCTTGTTTTATTGTTTTTTATTTATATCCTTTTTAAACAAAATCTTTCAGATTTACCTCTTTCAGGAAAATACTTTAAAAAGAAAAAAATTAATTTAGCTCGTTTTCTTTCCCCACAAGCTAAAAGTATTCTTATTGAGACAAGAAATATTTCATCGGCTTTTCAATTGAATTTTTTACAAGGGGTTTTTTACGCGCTTCTTTCCCAAAAAGAGATAATTAACGCGTTAAATATATTGGATATATCTACAGAGGAAATAGCAGAGTTAAAGGAAAAAATAAAAGAGGAGAGGGCGAGTAAGAAAGAAATTACAAAAGAAAATTATCAAAAATTTTTAGAAACAATTACTTATTGGGCTTTTTTTGAAGCTAAGAAATTAAAAAAAGATTCTATATGTCCTGAATCCTTAATATTAGCTCTTTATTCTACTGGTAATTCTAAAATTTCTGATATTTTTAATTTTTATCGTTTAGAAAAAAATGATTTGGCTGTGGCGTTTGTTATGAATTATCTTTCGCGAATAAAAGGAATAGAAGTTTTAAGGGGGTTAGCTGATAAAAGACAATTTGATTTTAGATTAAAAAGGGTAAAAGTTAATCGTTCTTTTACGTCTCGCCCCACACCGTTTTTGGATTTATATGGCTTGGATTTTACCGAATTGGCACTAAAGCTTAAAATAGGTGTTATGATAGGCCATGAGCAGGAATATCAAAGTCTTATAGATCTTTTATGTCGACAAGGGAGAAGAAATATTCTTTTAGTTGGACCAGCTGGAGTTGGAAAAGATACGCTGGTTTCTTATTTAGCTTTTAATTTAGTCAGAGATAAAATTCCTTCAAAATTACGGGATCGCCGACTCATAAGCCTTTCACTTTCTTCTCTTTTAGAAGATACAAAAGAGCCATTAGAGATTTATGACCGTTTAACAAAAATTACAAAAGAACTTTTGGTTAATAGGGATATTATTATTTATCTGTCTCAATTTCATAATTATAAATTATTAGCTCAAAAAGGAGGATTTACTGCTTTAGA
>CAYTXM010000013.1:10166-15100 GCA_964441595.1 uncultured Candidatus Saccharibacteria bacterium | reverse complement strand
GCGGTGTATTGTTGTTGATAAAAAGAAAGCAAAGTTAATCCGGAAAGCGTTTGAAATTTATTCTACTGGCGAATACTCTCTCGCTGGAATCCGAAAAATTATCAATGAAGCTGGCTTGGTTGGCAAAAAGAATAAAGCGCTTTCCGTTTCCAATTATCAATATATGTTTAAAAATCCGATTTACTACGGAGTGATACGCTACAATGGCGAACTATACGAAGGAAAGCACGAACCGATTATCACAAAGAAACTTTTTGATAAAGTTCAAGATACGCTGAAACAAAAAAGCAGATCGAAAACCAAAAAATTAAATTATTTTCTCTATCGCGGATTTTTCCATTGCGGCGAGTGCGGATATACAATTACCGCTGACAGGAAAATCAAAAAAAGTGGCAAGGAATATGTTTATTATTACTGTACCAAGAAAAATCCAAAACATAGGTGTTCGCAAAATAGTTTTATCAGAGAAGAGAAAATATTTGAACAAGTCAAAAAGGCAATCCAAAAAGTTTCTTTGTGTTCGGCTTGGGCCGACAAAATGATAAAAGAGATTGAAAAAGAAAAAGAGCAAAAGGTTCAAGCTCAAAGCTTTTTCGCTCAAAAGTTAAAAGATCAATTAAATGAATGTGAGGAAAAAATTGATACGCTTTTAGACATGATGTTAAATAAAGCAATTTTTCAAGAAGAATACCTTGCCAAAAAGCAAAAACTCATCAATCAAAAAATGGATATTTTGGAAAAATTGTCCGCTTTTGAGCGAAAAAGCAATAATCGGTTCGAACTCATGATAAATTTCATAAAACAAGCCAGCCAAGCCAAAATTGTCGCTTTGCAAAAAAATCACGAGCAAAGTCGTGATTTTCTAAAAAAGATCGGTTCGAACTTCCAAATTCGGGAACAAAAATTAATTCTTGATTTCAAAAATCCTTGGAAAATCCTTTTGAAATATAATGCCGAGCCCTGCAGGGGCGAGGCAAACCTCATCCAAAATTCCTGTCAAAATCCGAAAAGTGATGATTGGCGGAGAGGGAGGGATTCGAACCCTCGATACCTTGCGGTATACCCGCTTTCCAAGCGAGCGCACTAGACCACTATGCGACCTCTCCATATTCATCTACCCAATTTTTGTAATAAAATTTTGATAGATGAATTATGTATTTCTAAATTTTAATCTTGACAGCGTATTTACCTAAAACAGGCAATTCTTTTGTTTTGTCTCCTAAAACATTAACAATACCTACAATAGATAATATTATCCATAACAAGCTAGCTAAAGGAGCAATAACCCAACCAAGAAAAGGAATTGCAGCAACAAAAGCAGTTATTACTTCAGCAATAAAAAGGACTAGTCCTTGTTTGGCATGAAAGAAAACAAATTCGTCATCTTTCTTTGTTAAAAGAGGGATAAGGCATAAAACTCCAATATAGCTTAAAATAGCTATTACTTTATTATCCTCAGCTTCTTTAGGAGCTTGTTCTGGTGCTTCTGGAGTAGATGTTTGTTCTGGGGCTTGCTCTTCTAAAGGTTCTTTTTGAATATCTTCGTCCATAATTTTAATTAATTTTGTTAAATTTTTTATCTCGACCCTATAAACATTTTAGCAAATTTTTCACATTTTGTCATTTCAAATATCCATTTGTCTTAAAGCTTTTACCCTTTCCTCTGTAAGCGGGTGAGTCATCCAAAGCTTGCTTACTGCTTTTTTTCTAAAAGGGTTGGATATAAAAAGATGACTTGTCGCGTTTGAAGCAGCGCGTAAAGGATTGGGATCCTGAGAAATCTTTTCCAAAGCCCTAGCTAATCCTTCTGGATAACGGGTTAAAAGCGCCCCTGAGGCATCAGCTAAAAACTCTCTTTTTCTTGATATAGCTAATCTAAGCAAGGTAGCTGCTAAAGGCGCTAAAATAGCTGCAGCAATGCCAATTACTAACATAATAAGACCTAAATTACCTTGACTGTCTTTTCTTCTCCTTCCCCAAAATAACGATCTAAGAGTCCAATCTGATAACAAAGCAATCATGCCGACCAAAACCACAACAACTGAAGATAAAAGAATATCACGATTACCAATATGAGCTAATTCATGAGCAATAACGCCTTCTAATTCAGATTTTTCTAATTTATCTAATAGTCCTTGCGTAACACAAACAACTCCGTGCTTAGCATCTCTCCCAGTGGCAAAAGCATTAGGAGAAATATCATTAATTATATAAATTTGCGGAATTGGCAATCCAGCTGTAATAGAAAGATTTTCTACAATTCTATACAATTCTGGATTATCTTCTTTTTTTATTGGATGTGATTTAGTAAGAGAAAGAACTATTTTATCAGAATACCAATAGCTGGAAAAACTCCAGACTATACTTAAGATAACAGCAATATATAAAATCATAGGAGATTCAAAGATATAACTAAAAACCCATCCTAAAGCTATAATTAATATCAAAAATACCGTGATTAAAAGCCACGTTTTTCTAACATTAGAATCAACTTGTGTATAAAGAGTCACAAATTAGAAGTGTAGCAATTTAGAATTTGACCTTTACTGCTTCGCGTTCTGAAGCCTCAGTAATTTCAAATAATGGTTCTTCTTTAAAGCCAAATGTTTGCGCAATCAAAGTTTTTGGAAAAACTTTTATAGCAATATTATAATCCCGTACATTGGAATTATAGAATCGGCGAGCAGCTTGAATTTTATCTTCTGTATCCACTAATTCTTTTTGTAATTCAATAAAACTTTGATTAGCTTTCAATTCCGGATAATTTTCAGCAACAGCAAAAAGTGTTTTTAATGTTTTGGTAAATTGATTTTCAGCTTTTATCTTTTCTACACTATCAGTAGTACCCATAGCCCGTGTTCGAGCTTCAGTAACTTTTTCAAAAACTTCTTTCTCATGAGCCATATATCCTTTTACCGCCTCAATTAAATTAGGAACCAAATCGTAACGACGTTTTAATTGAACATCAATATCTGCCCAAGCTTCTTTTACACGCTGGCTTTTTCTAATAAGAGAGTTATAAGCCACAACAACTAACAAGACTATTGCGATTAAAGCGAACCAAAGTATACTCATATTTTTTTAATTTTAAATTTTGTAATTTTTAATTTTTAGTATTGCGGCATCATTGGTCCTTGCGGAATCCCAGGATTATCTTTTTTCTCTGGAATATCCGTAACAACAACTTTAGTTGTTAAAAACATACTTGCTACAGAAGCAGCATTCTCCAACGCGCTTCTGGTAACCTTGGTAGGATCAACAATACCCGCTTTAAACATATCAACAAATTCACCTTTTGTCACGTCAAACCCTTCATTATTCTCTCTCTTTTTAGCTTCTTCTAATACAACTTCACCACTGCGCCCAGCATTTTCAGCTATCTGGCGAATCGGTTCTTCTAAAGCCCTTAAAATAATATCTGCTCCTATTTTTTCGTCAATATCATCTAAATTAATATTTTCTAAAGCTTTAGCGCTCCTTAAAAGGGCTATGCCTCCACCAGTTACTACACCTTCTTCTAAAGCGGCTTTCGTCGCTCTAACTGCGTCTTCTACGCGATGTTGTTTTTCTTTTTGTTCAACCTCGGTTGCCGCGCCAACTTTTATAACGGCAATGCCGCCTGATAATTTTGCTAATCTTTCCTCCAATTTTTCTTTATCAAAATCTGAATCTACTGATTCTATTTGTTTTTTAATCTGTTTTATTCTATTTTTGATATTTTCAGCATCTCCACCCCCTTCAACAATTGTCGTGTTATCTTTATTGATTACTACTCTTCTGGCACTACCAAGATTATCTAATTCAGTTTTATCCAATTTAAGACCAATCTCTTCAGAAATAATCTTACTACCGGTAACAATAGAAATATCTTCCATTAATTCTTTTTTTCTATCTCCAAATCCTGGAGTTTTTACTGCTACAACATTAAATGTACCACGCAATTTATTTAATATTAAAGTTGCTAATGCTTCTCCGCTTAAATCATCAGCTATTATTAGCAAATCCTTTTTACCAGACTGAACAATTTTATCCAATAAAGGCAAAATTTCCTGTATATTAGTTATTTTTTTATCAGTAATAATAATATAAGGATTTTCCAAAACTGATTCCATTTTTTCAGAATCAGTAATCATATAAGGAGAAATATATCCTTTGTCAAATTGTAATCCTTTAACAATTTCTTTAGATAATCCAAGAGTTTTTGATTCTTCTACCGTAATTATTCCGTCTTTTCCAACTTCATCAAAAATATTAGCAATCATATTCCCTATTTCCTTATCATCAGCAGAAATTGATCCAACATTTGCTATTTCATCATGGCTTTCCACTTTTTGCGATATATCTTTTAATCCTTTAACAACAACCTTTACTGCTTTATCAATACCCCTCTTAATACTTAGGGCATCAGCTCCAGCTGTAACATTTTTCAAACCGGCGGTAATTATTGACCATGCTAAAACAATCGCAGTAGTAGTACCGTCTCCAGCTACATCATTAGTCTTTTCCGCAGCTTGTTTTAAAATTTCAGCGCCCAAATTTTCTGTTCTATCCTCAAGTTCTATTTCTTTAGCAATCGTTACCCCATCATTTGTAATGAGAGGAGAACCAAATCCCCTGTCTAAAATCACGTTAGATCCTTTGGGCCCTAAAGTGATTTTTACTGCTTGGGCTAATTGATCAATACCTTTTTTAAGCAATTGGCGAGCTTTTTCATCAAAGATTATCTTTTTTGCCATAATGTATTTAGTTAAATTGTTAATTATTAGTTGTTAGCTATTAGTTATTAGTTGTTCTTTACTCAATAATTGCGAGTACATCGTCTTCACGAATAACAAGATATTCCTTTTCATCTACTTTTACTTCGTTAGGAGTATATTTAGTAAACAAAACTTTATCCCCTACTTTTACATTCAAAGGAATTAATTTTCCTTCAT
>CAYTXM010000013.1:8701-10066 GCA_964441595.1 uncultured Candidatus Saccharibacteria bacterium | reverse complement strand
GTAAACAAAACTTTATCCCCTACTTTTACATTCAAAGGAATTAATTTTCCTTCATCAGTTGTTTTTCCAGGACCAATCGCAACTATTTTTCCCATCATTGGTTTTTCCTCATCTGAGGCTGGAATAAAAATACCACTCTTAGTAGTTTTTTCTTCATTAAAAGTTTCAACAAAGATATGATCAGATAACGGCTTAATATTCATAAAATTATATTGTTTTATTGTTAAATTGTTGAATTGTTAATAAATTAGCAATCCATAGTTATAATTGCTAATTATATATTTTACTTTAAAATTATTTTTTGTCAATTTCTTCTTGTTTTGGCTTTTCTATTTCTAACGGTTCTGCTTCAATCTTTTTTCCGGAAATCTTATAAACATCTTTGTCTATCTTACCAAACTCTTTATAAGCAGAGTTATACATATTTACTGTAGTGCCTAAATGATTACCCATTTTTTGCATATAGGTTTCATAGCTGGTTAAATGACGGGCTAAATTTTCTACTCCTTTTTTAATTTCTTTAGCAGATTCTTCTATTTGTAAAGCCCTTAATCCCTGAAGAACAGTTTGCAAGTATGCTAAAAAAGAAGTTGGCGAAACAATAATTACTTTCTTTTGTCCCATAGCGTATTCTACTAAATCGCGGGTATTAGCTTTTACAGTACCAATCTTGTTAATTAATAAATCATAATAAATCGCTTCTGATGGAATAAACATAAATGCAAATTCCATTGTCCCTTCTTCTGGTTTTATGTATTTAGCTGTTTCATCAATTCTGCTTTTTAAATCATTTTTAAATATCTCTTCCAATTTCTTTTTTTCATTTTTATCATTTGCTTCTAATATCCGATTATAATTTTCCAAACTAAATTTAGAATCGATTGGAATAATTTTGTCTTTAACAAAGATTACAGCATCTACTTTTGTACCATCTTTAAATTCATATTGCGTTTGATAACTTCCTGGAGGAAGAACGTTCTTTAATACCGTCTCTAGATAATACTCCCCTAATACCCCTCTTTGTTTAGGATTCTTCAGAATATCCTGAAGGTTTTTAAGTTGATCAGCAAAATTAACCACTTGCTTATTTGTTTCATCTAATTTTGTTAATTTTTCAGTAACTTCTCTGATAATTTTCGCGCTTTCTCCAAATTGATTGCGTATTACACCAGGAATTTCTCCAAGTTTAGCATCAAGTGTACGCGTAATTTCCTGTATCTGATTTTGTAGCAAAAGAAATGATTGATCGTCATCTTTTTTGCCTTTTTCTTTTTTAATTACAAGAACATAAAAAATACCAGCTAAAAAGATACCTGCTAATATTCCTGATGCAATATAAAGATATAAAAGATTCATTATACTTGT
>CAYTXM010000013.1:0-8601 GCA_964441595.1 uncultured Candidatus Saccharibacteria bacterium | reverse complement strand
TAAATTTCAAAGCTTTCTTTTATTAATGTAGTGAAATTTTTCATCTTTTTATTATTTTAAATATATTAATCAATTTCTTTTTGAAGTTTTTCTAAAAGTTCTCTTGCTTGCGCAGAAACCTTTTTTGGAGTTTTAATTTTTACCTTAACATATAAATCCCCTTGACCTGGAGCATCAAAATGCTTAATCCCCTTCCCTCTAACACGAAAGATTTCCCCTGATTCTGTTCCGGAAGGAATTTTCAAAAAAATCTTTTTTTCTTTATCTCCTGAAGAATTAAGGATATTTGCTTCTTTTTTAGAACCAAGCACTGCTTCAGTAAAGCTTATATACAAGGTTGTATGTAAATCATCTCCCTTTCTCTCAAATATTAAATGCCGTTTAATTATTATTCTAATATATAAATCACCACTTAATCCACCCAATATTCCCGCTTCCCCTTCTTTTCTTATTCTAATTGTTTCCCCGTCTCTTATTCCAATAGGAATATCTATCTTAACTTCCTTATTGCCATAATAACGACCATCACCCCCACAAGTTTTACATGGTTTTTCCGGTATTTTCCCTCTTCCTTTACATTTTGGACATTCAATTATTTGGGTAAATTCTCCCAAAAAAGTCCTGCGTAATTCTCTAATTACCCCTTCTCCTTTACAATTTGAACATTCTTTCAATTTAGAATTCGGTTCATATCCTTTGCCATTACAATGCTCACAAGTAAGATAAGTTTTAAAAGCAATATCCTTTCTTGCTCCAAAAGCCGCTTCTTCTAAATCTATTTCCAGATTAACCTCAATATTTCTCCCTTTATTTTGATTCGCGCTTTTTCTTTGCCTTGAAGAGGCGGCAGATTGTTCAAAAAAATCAGAAAAAATATCTCCTATATCAAAATTACCAGAAAAACCAAATGGCGATTGAAATCCGCCTTCTTGCCATTCAAATCCGGGAAATCCTTGTTGAGAGCCAGCTCCTGCTCCTTCAAATACACGGCCAAATTTATCATACTGAGCTCTTTTTTCCTTATTAGACAAGACTTGATATGCTTCGTTTATTTCCTTAAATTTATCTGAACTACCACCTTTGTCTGGATGATGTTTATGAGCTAATTTATAAAAAGCCTTCTTAATTTCTTCTGGCGAAGCATTACGCGAAACTCCCAAAATATCATAATAATCTTTCATATATATTTTAACTAGCAATAATAATTTCTTGTTTTTCTACTCCCACGCGTTTGATTTTCAAATACTTTAAGGATAAAAGGATTTGAAGAAAAATCCAACTAACCGCAATTAAAATAATAGAAAATATCATGTTAAAAAATCTTAAGAAACTTATCATAAACAAAAATATTAAAGCACTAACTAAAATTTTTAATAAAGAAGAAAAAGTTTGCCAATGGAATTTTAATACTTCTATTATCAATGTCGATAATTTTTCCGTGCCCGCGACAGGATATTTTAAAAATTCAGAAAGCTTTGATTTTGTTTGTTGTAAAAGAGGTTGATTTACTATTGAATTTAAAACTCCTAAATCTGGAACTTGTTGTTCAATATATTTTCCTAAAATATCGTCAATTGTTCCAGAGAGTTGAAAATTAGAAAAAGGTTGTATAACTCCTGCTTGAGAAAACATAGAATCCAAAGCTTTAACTCCTTCTTGCTCTATAGATGCCGTATTTCCGCGAAAATAAGCTAAGGTAGATAGAGATATTACCAAAACCAAAAGGATATAAAAAGAACTTTTACCAACTATGCGCATCCACTGAAGATTTATTAAAGAATTATATTCGGTTTTTATCCTTATTCTTGATAATAGAAAGAGGATAAAAATACCTCCCCAAATAAGCCAAATAATTTTATCTAGATGGCTAAGAAATAATGGGATGAACGCGCTTGCGCTAATGATTAAATCCCAAAACAGAAAATCTTTAATTGGAAGTATTAAAAAGAATATTGGAAGTACTCCCAGCCCTATAATCCAAAAAATACAAAATCCAATTAAATTAGCATTAGTAAAATCTTGCAATAATCCAATAAAAAAAAGAGACCCTAAAGCAAAACAAGCTACAATTAAAATACCTATGATAGAATTTTTTAAGAAAATTGTTCTATCTTGATAAGATAATTTGTAGCTGTTTAAAAAATTAGGGTTTTTTGTCATTGAAATTAAAATCTTCTTGCTTCAATCATACCATATCATTTTTTCTCCTCAAAATCAGCATCTTTGGCGTCTTTCTTATCTTTATCATCCTTATCGCCCTTATCATTTTTATCGTCTTTATTTGATTCTTCTTCTGGTTTGCCTTTTTTTTCTTCTTCTTTTTTTTGCTGTTGATAAAGATGAGTTCCCACTTCTTGTAAGGACTGTGACAATTCTTCAGTCTTTGTTTTTATAACATCAAAGTCATTATTTTTCAGCGCTTCTTTTAATTCTTTAGCTTTATCTTCTATTTTAGCTTTTAAATCTGCTGGAACTTTTTCGCCTGCGTCTTTTAAGGTTTTTTCTGTAGAATAGACCAACGACTCGGCATTATTCTTCAATTCAATATTTCCTTTTTTCTTCTCATCTTCTTCTTTATGCAATTCCGCTTCTTTTTTTAATTTTTCCACTTCTTCCTTTGATAAACCTGAAGATCCTTCAATATGAATAGATTGCTCTTTTCCAGTAGCTTTGTCTTTAGCAGTAACATTTAAAATCCCATTAGCATCAATATCAAAAGTCACTTCAATTTGAGGTATGCCACGAGGAGAAGGAGGAATACCGTCTAATATAAATCTCCCAAGAGATTTGTTGTCAGCTGACATTGGTCTTTCTCCCTGAAGTACGTGAATTTCTACTGAAGTCTGATTTTCTGCTGCAGTTGAAAATACCTGGCTTTTAGCAACTGGTACAGTTGAATTTTTAGCAATTAAAACCGTACTAACTCCACCTAATGTTTCTATTCCCAAAGAAAGAGGCGTAACATCCAAAAGTAAAACGTCTTTCATTTCTCCGCTTAGAATACCAGCTTGAGCAGCTGCTCCAATTGCAACTACTTCATCAGGATTAATTTCTTTATTAGGCTCTTTACCAAATAGTTTTTTCACTTCTTCCTGGATTTTAGGCATTCTTGTTTGTCCCCCAACTAAAACAATTTCTTCAATATCAGAAACCTTTAATTCACATTCTTTGATTGTCTTTTTAGTTAAATCAATTGATTTTTTGATATAATCATCAACTAATTCTTCTAATTTAGAACGGCTCAAGCTATAAGAAAGATGTTTTGGACCAGAAGCGCCAGAAGTAATAAACGGCAAATTAATTTCTACTTGCGTTGTAGAAGATAATTCTTTTTTAGCTTTCTCTGCTGCTTCTTTAATCCTTTGTAAAGCCAAAGGGTCTTTATGCAAATCTATATTTTCGTCTCGTTTAAAACTCTCTATAACCCAATCCATTATCTTTTGATCAAAATCATCTCCTCCTAAATGTGTATCCCCGCCTGTTCCTTTTACTTCAATTGTGTCAGGGCTAACATAAAGGACAGAAATATCAAAAGTTCCCCCTCCAAAATCATAAACAACTATTTCATGATCTTTCTTTTTATCCAAACCATAAGCTAAAGCAGCTGCGGTTGGTTCGTTTATCACTCTTTTTACATTCAAACCAGCTATTTCCCCTGCATCTTTTGTCGCTTTTCTCTGGCTATCATCGAAATAAGCAGGACAAGTTATAACTGTATCTGTAATTTCCTCCCCTAATTTTGCCTCAGCGTCTGTCTTTAATTTCTGTAAAACCATAGCTGAAATTTCTTGTGGTTTATACCAACGCTCTCCCATTTTTATTTCTACTCCCCCATTAGCGCCTTCTTTAATTTCATAAGAAAGAAGATCTCTGTCTTTTTGAACAATTGGATCAGAAAACTTTCTTCCAATCAATCTTTTTACAGAATAAATTGTATTTTGGGGATTAGTAATAGCCTGACGATGAGCTAATGTTCCAGCTAACCTTTCCCCTGTTTTAGAAAAGGCTACGACTGAGGAAGTAGTTCTTTCACCTTCAGCATTTTCAATAATCTTTGGTTGACCACCTTCTATAGTAGACATTGCTGAAAAAGTTGTTCCTAAATCTATACCTAATACTTTTGCCATATTTTTATTTTATTATTAATTATTAATTTGTTATTTATTTTTTGCCTTCGACACTATTACCCGGCAAGGACGAATTACTTTACCATTAAGAACGTATCCTTTTTCTAAAATTTCTGTAATCGTATCAGGGGGGGATTTCTCGTTTTCTATTACAGTTACTACTTCGTGAATAGCTGGATTTAATAAATCACCTAATTTAACCTTAATTTTCTCAATACCTTCTTTTTCTAAAATATCTTCTAATTGACTCTTTATTAAATAAATTCCTTTAAGATAGTATTCGTTTTCCTTTTTATCTTTTCCCTGCTTTAAAAAACTTTCAATGGCTAAATCAAATCCATCTAGTATAGCAATTAACGATTTGATAATTCTCTCGTTAGAAAATCTTACAACCTCTTTAAATCTCTCTTTCTCGTCTTTTTTATAATTAATAAAATCTGCTCTTTCTTTTTGCCACCCTTTTAAATATTCGCCTTTGTCTTTTTTTAATTTTTCAAGTTCTTTTTGTTTTTTTGCATCAGTCATATTTTTAATTATAATTAAGAGGTTAAATTAGTAATTGCCCTTAAAATGGCTATATTCCTTTTATAAGACATTCTTTTAGGACCTAATATTCCCAAGATCGCCCTTGGACTGGAAACAACGCTAAGTAAAGAACTAAATTGATCAGACCGCACAAAAGGATTTTCTTTCCCTATTAGGATAAGCGGATTCTCATCAATTTTTATGTTTTTTAGCTTTTCATCCAATCTTTCCAAGGACTCAGCTATTTGTCGAAAAAAACTGCAAGTTAACAATTCTTCTTCAAACATTTCCGTGAACATATATTTAAGCCCTTGTTTAATTATTTCATCTTCTTCAAATAGATAACAGAAACAAAATGAATGACTTTCTTCAGACACCACACCTAATAATCTTTTTATTTCTTTTATAAAATCAATATGCCCTTTTGGTTTAGGTTTAATTTTTAATACTTGACTTTTTAATTTCTCTTCCCATTGTTCTAAAGAATCATTCTCGTCTTCGAAAATAGAATCAATAAAAAACTTCCATGCTTTGTCTGTTGGTATACGACCGCTTGAAATATAAGGTTTATATAAATAACCTTCTTCAGCAAGTATTGCAAAATCATTTCTAATTGTTGCCGAGCTTACACCAAGTCGATATTTAACATTCAAAATTTCAGAAGCAACAGGTTCGCCAGTACGAGTATATTCTTTAATTAAAGCTTTCAAAATAAAACTGTTTCTATCTTTTAAATTTATCATTGTATTGTTTTCATTCTATATTTTACTCATTAGCAATCAAATGTCAAGAGTGCTAACCCCAAGACAAAGGTTTGAAATATTGCCTCACCTGATATCCCCTGTTTTTCCACGAAAACGCTTTTAAAATAGTTGTTTTGTCTTTATCCTCGTGATAAACTTAAAATATAGCAATTTAACAGTTTAACAATTTAGCTATTTATTTTTATGAGACAAATATTTAAAGGAAAAATCACTTGGATAGATATCACCTGCCCAGTTGAAGAAGATATTGAATATCTTCGCAAAAACTATCGTTTCCATCCCATTATATTAGAGGAACTTAAAATGCCTTCTCAAAGAAATAAAACCGAGATACACGATAGTTATATGTTTTTAGTAACCCATTTTCCATGCTGGAACGCTGTTGAAAAGAAATCCTCTCCATGGGAACTGGACATCATATTAGATAAAAATATTCTCATTACAATTTGTTATGAAAAAAGCGCTATAATGCGGGAAGAACTTATGGAAAAAGTTTATACAAAAGATTTTGAGAGTTTATATCTGAATGATACTATAAAGCTTCTTTATTTCATCATAGAATATTTCTTGGATTTTGCTATACGACAAATCCATCACATTCAAAAGAAAATTAATGACGTGGAAAAAGAAATATTTCATGGTAAAGCAGAAAACGCAATTCCTAATATTTCTCTTGTAAAAAGAGATGTACTTAATTTTCAAAGAATATTTAGATATTTAAAAGAAACATTATGTTCTTTATCCAGACAAGGACCACGAATTTTTGGAGATAACAAACGTATCTATTTTGATGATTTAGTCGGCGACAGCACAAAAGTAGAAAATCTTATCGATAGTTTTAAGGATGATATAGAATCATTAGAAAATACAAATAATTCTTTGATTGAACATAAAACCAATCTTTTAACCAGAATCTATACAATTCTCTCTCTCATAACATGGCCTACCTTATTGATTGCTAGTATTTATCAAATGAATACTAGTTATTTGCCTCTTGTTGGTTTTCCTCATGATTTTTGGTTTATCTTATCAATTGCTTTTATACCATCAATATTAATTTTTTCCTACCTTAAAAAAAGAAAATTCCTTTAAATGCTTTATCTTTATAATACTCTCGCTAAAAAGAAACAAGTCTTTAAACCGATAAAAGACAAGTTAGTTGGACTTTATACATGCGGTCCAACTGTTTATTCTTATGCGCATATTGGAAATCTGAGAACATATATCTTTGAGGATATTTTAAAAAGAGTTTTATTATACCAAAAGTACAAAATTAAACATGTAATGAATATTACTGATGTCGGCCATTTAACTTCTGATGCTGATACTGGTGAAGATAAAATAGAAAAAGCGGCAAAAAAATTAAAAAAACCCGCTTTTGAAATAGCTGAATTTTATACCAAGTCTTTTTTTGTTGATTGCAAAAAATTAAATATTCTAGCTCCAGATATAATAGCCAAAGCAACAGATCATATTGAAGAAGATATAGAACTTATTAAATCCTTAGAAAAGAATAATTTTACTTATCAAACCAGCGATGGAATTTATTTTGATACTTCTATGTTGAAAGATTATGGGAAATTGACTGGAATGAATTTTAAAAAACTTAATGAGACATTGAAGGCCGGCGCAAGAATAAAACTATCTCTTGAAAAAAAGAACATTACTGATTTTTCTCTTTGGAAATTCTCTCCTAAAAATTCCAAAAGACAAATGGAATGGAAATCACCTTGGGGAATTGGATTTCCAGGATGGCATATTGAATGCTCAGTTATTAATTTAAAATATCTAGGCAAAGCTTTTAAAGGAAAAAGATTTTACCCCAAAAAAGCGCAAACAATTGATATACATACAGGAGGAGTAGATCATATTGCAATTCATCACACTAATGAAATAGCCCAAGCAGAAGCGGCTACAGGAAAAAAATTTGTGAATTTCTGGCTACATGGAGAATTTCTTATCCTCAAGGACACGCGAATGGGAAAATCTGAAGGTAATACAATTTTAATTAAAAATATTGAAGAATCTGGTTTTTCTCCTCTTGCGTTTCGTTATTTAATTTTAAATAGCCATTACAGAACATCTTTAGAATTTTCTCAAAAAGCATTGAAAAACGCTCAAGAAAGCCTTAATAATATTTATAACTTTGTTCTGGATTGTCTCATCGACAAAAAAAAGATTAGCAAACAAAGGAGAACAGTTCTGACATTAAAAAAAATAAAAGAAGAATTTGAAAAATCAATTAATAATGACCTTAATACCCCAAGGGCTTTAGCCGCTTTCTGGAAACTAATAAGAGGCTATTACCAAAACAGAAACAATCCAAAAAAAGTCTATGAATTAGCCCTAAAATTTGATAAGGTATTGGGATTAGGATTAGATAAAATTAAACTTGTTGTTCCGCCAAAAAGAATAAAAGAACTGGCAAAAAAAAGAGAGCAATTAAGAAAAACAAGTAAATGGGCAGAAGCTGACAAAATAAGAAAAATTATAGAAAAATCCGGATTTTTGCTAGAAGATACAAAAGAAGGTACAATTATAAAACCAAAATTTTAATTTATGGCTGAAAAAAATATTGCTATAGGAAAACTTCCACCTCAAAATATAGAAGCGGAAGAATCAACATTAGGATCTCTTATGATAGATAAGGACGCGATTATTAAAATTGCGGATATTGTATTGCCTGAAGACTTTTATCAACCACAACATCGTATTATTTATGAAGCTATTTTAAATTTATATAATCAAAATGCCCCGATTGATGTTCTTTCATTATCTAATCGCTTAAAAGAAAAAAAACAATTAAAAGAAATAGGAGGAGCAAGTTTTTTAACGTCTTTGGTTAATAAAACGCCTACGAGCGCTCATGTACTTCATTATTCCAATATTGTTCATGAAAAAAGGGTGTTGCGTGATTTAATCGCGGCTTCTTATAAAATTGCTGAATTAGGATGGCAAGAATCAGAAAATATAAATGAAGTTTTAGACAGAGCAGAACAAATTATTTTCTCTATTTCTGAAAAATCTATAGCGCATGAATTTGTAGCTTTAAAAGGTGAACTGGTTAAAGCTTTTGAAAGAATAGACCAATTACATAAAGGCGGTGATAAATTACGGGGGGTATCTACTGGATTTCATGATTTAGATCATTATCTTGGCGGTTTGCAAAAATCTGATTTAATTAT
>CAYTXM010000012.1:17062-17330 GCA_964441595.1 uncultured Candidatus Saccharibacteria bacterium | reverse complement strand
TTTCATCCATTTCCCCAGCCAAAACTAACCCTTCTCCAAAACCATCTCTGGGAGAAATTTGTTCAATTTCTTCTGTAAAAATTTTAGAATTAAATTTAATATCAGGATTAAGCATACATTAATATATAATTTTTAATTTAAAAAAATCAACTAACCAGACTAATCAAGTTCTGATTCTATTTTTCCGCTCAAATTTCTCAACTGCCGCAAAGCTTCTTCAGCTTGTTTTGAATTTGGTGTCTTTCCGTGCCATTTGTATTCCCATTGC
>CAYTXM010000012.1:3351-17052 GCA_964441595.1 uncultured Candidatus Saccharibacteria bacterium | reverse complement strand
AAAACAGATTTTGAAGCATTAACAGCTTTAATAATTTCTGGAATATTATGACCATCTATTTCTAAAACTTTCCATCCAAAAGATTCATATTTTTCTTTTAAGGGTTCCAAAGGCATAACATTTTCAGTAAACCCATCAATTTGAATATTATTTCTATCAATGATAGCTGTTAAATTATCTAAACTATATTTCCCTGCTGTTATTACCGCTTCCCAAGTATTTCCACAATCTTGTTCTCCATCTCCCATTAAACAATAAACTTGAAGCTTTTTTTTATTCATTTTTGCCCCCAAAGCCATACCAACTGCCTGAGAAAGACCTTCACCTACCGGACCAGAAGAAGTTTCAATGCCTGGTAATAATAGACGATGAGGATGACCTTGAAGATTACTCCCTAATTTTCTTAAAGTCTTCAATTCTTCCAAAGGAAAATATCCAGCATGAGCTAAAACTGTATAAAGTAAAGGCGCATAATGTCCATTAGAAACAACAATCCTATCCCTTTCTTCCCAATTTGGATTTTTAGGATCATATTTTAAAATTCCACTAAAATAAAGAGAAATATATAATTCCACTGCGCCTAAAGGACCTGCGCAATGACCCGATTTTGCTTCTAAAAGCATTTTAATTATTTCTTGACGAATAATTATCGCCAAATCTTCCATCTCTTTTAAGGTAATCTTCATAATTACAATAAACAAAAACAATTTATATCTTTAATAGTACCATATTTATTTATTAAAATAAATAAAGAAATTCAGATTTTTCTTGAAAATTAGCAAAAAAACTGATAGAATTCCTAAATACAATGGGCCCATAGCTCAGTTGGTTAGAGTGTCGGTATGGCATACCGAAGGTCGTGGGTTCGAATCCCACTGGGTCCACTAAAAATTAGGGCAGTTAGCTCAGTTGGTTAGAGCGTCCGGTTTACATCCGGAAGGTCAGGGGTTCGAGTCCTCTACTGCCCACTTGTTAATAATCGAACCTTTGTGGTATAATTAATTTAACAATAGAAGGGTTCGATTATGAAAGCAAAAAAGAAAAAATTAGCAAGGGGACTTCGTAAACAAGGTTGGTCATTGAATGAAATTAGACATAAATTAAAAATTGCTAAAAGCAGTGCAAGCATTTGGGTACGTGATATTAAGCTAACTTCTAAACAAAAACAAGAATTATCTAAAAAAGGAGTCAAAAAAGAAGTGATTGAAAAAAGAAGAGAAACTAGATTAAAGAAAGAAAGCGCTAAAAGACAAATTATTATTGATAAGGCCAAGAATGAATTAAAATATCTCTCTAAAAGAGATCTATGGTTAATTGGAATAGCTTTATATTGGGGAGAAGGTGCTAAAACTTTACGAAGCCATGTTGACTTCTCTAATAGCGACCCTCGTTCAATTAAATTAATGATGCGATTTTTTCAAAAAATCTGTAACGTACCAAAAAATAAATTTAGAGGTCATATTTGTATTCATCCTCACCTTAACGCTAAAAGAGCAAAAAAATATTGGCACAATATTACAGGTATTCCCTTAAATCAGTTTTATAAAACGTCAATGCAACAAAGCAGAGCAAGCAAAAAGAAAAAAGACACTCTTCCATATGGGACTTTTAACATAAAAATTTGTAACACCGAATTATTTTTAAAAATTAAAGGCTGGACAGAAAAAATTTATGAATTGGAAATAAAAAAATAACTAAATTTAGTTTCGAGTCCTCTACTGCCCACTAATTTATTCGACTCATTAGTTTCTTTACTTTAAAAATTTATTATGATAAACTAAAAAATCTGAACTGAGCCGAGGTAGCTCAGTGGTAGAGCAGTAGTTTGAAGAACTACGTGTCCGGTGTCCGATTCACCGCCTCGGCACATAAACTTTAAAAAATTAAAACAATTAATGGACTCTTTAAAAAAAGACAATGTAATCTCTCTACCTTCAATTGGGTCTTTTGTTGATGGATTTATTTTAGAAAAAGAACAAAGAGCTTTGTATATAGATCTATCTCCTTATGGTACAGGCATTATTCAAGGTATAAATTACTTAGAAACAAAAAGCTATATAAAAAAATTGGAAAAAGGTACAAAAGTTTTAGTAAAAATTCTTGATTGGAATAACGAGGAAGGATTAATAGAAATGGCTTTACAGAATCTAGAAAAAGAAAAAGCATGGAAAAAAATTAAAGAAATGCAAAAAGAAGATTTAACTCTTCCTCTATTAATTTCCGAAGTTAATGCTGGAGGATTAATGGGAAGTATAGAAAATATTAAAGGGTTTCTTCCTGCTTCACAATTATCAGCAAGTCATTATCCTAAGGTAGATGAAGGTAACAAAAATAAAATTTTAGAAAAATTAAAATTCTTAATTGGAGAAAAAATACAAGTTAAGATTTTAGATTTTGATCCTTCTGCTAATAAGTTGATTTTTTCTGAAAAATTAGTAGAAAAAGATAAAATAAAAGACCTTATAAGTAAATATAAAATTGGGGATAAAATACAAGTAAAAATTACTAAAATTGTAGATTTTGGTGCTTTTGTAAAGTTAGAAGACACTGACGTTGACGGTCTTGTACATATATCAGAAATTTCCAATAAATCAATTGATAGAATAGAAGATATTTTAAAAGAAGGTGAAATAAAAGAAGCAAAAATTATTAATATTAATGATAATAAAATTTCATTATCTTTTAAAGGTTTAGAAGAAAAGAGTATCAAAGAGACAAAATAAGGTAAAAAATTGATTATTAAAACCCCGACTAAATTAGTCGGGGTTTTAAATTAAGGAATGTGCTTATCTTACAGCCTCTTTAAGTCCTTTTCCTGCTTTAAATTTTGGAACTGTCATAGCGGGAATCTGAATCTTTTCACCAGTCTTAGGATTTACTCCTGCTCTGGCAGCTCTTGCTCTAGCACTAAAAGTACCAAAACCTGTTATTGTTACTGAATCTCCATCTGTTAAGCTCTTGGTAATTGTTTCAAGAATTGCATCTAATGCTCTTCCTGCGTCTGCCTGAGAACAACTAACCTTAGCAACAATGGATTCAATTAAACCTTGCTTTGTCATTGTAATAATTTTTATAATATTTTTTACCTTTTTAGGCTGATAGATACTACCTAAAGAGGGCTCGACCTTTGAAATTGAAATGTAGCTATTTTAATTATTATAGCAAAATGGCTTAGATAAAGCAAATATTTTAAAAGCTATCTGGCAACTTCAATAACTCTCGTCTCGCGAATTACTGTGACCTTAACTTCACCCGGATATTTTAATGTTTCCTCTATGCGCTTAGCTAAATCTTTCGCTATCTTCATTGCTCCAAGATCATCAATTTGATTAGGATGAACAAAAACTCTAATCTCCCTTCCAGCAGAAACAGCATAAACCTTTTCAACCCCTTTAAAAGAATAAGCTATTTCTTCTAAATTAGCTAGTCGCTTAAGGTATGCTTCTACATTGTCTTTTCTTGCGCCGGGACGGGCAGCAGAAATAGCATCAGCAGCATTTACAATAGCCGCTTCCAAAGTCTCCACAGGATATGTGTCATGATGGGATTGCATGGCTTTAATTATTTCCTCTGGTTGATTGTATTTCTTTAATATTTTTCTCCCTAATTCTAAATGTGTACCTTCAATCTCTTGATCAACTGCTTTTCCAATATCATGAAGTAAACCTGCTTTTTTGGCGATTCCAACATCAGCTCCAAGCTCTGAAGCTAAAGCCGCGCTCAATAAAGAAACTTCCATTGAGTGCATTAAAGCGTTCTGCCCATAACTTGTCCTAAAATTTAATCTTCCCAATAAATAGATTATTTCTGGCGATAAATCTAATATGCCGACTTCATATGCAGCATCTTCACCTGCTTTTTTAATTGTCTCCCTGATTTCTGCCTGAGCTTCTATCATTTTTTCTTCGATTCTCGCTGGTTGAATACGACCATCTTGAATTAATTTATCTAAAGCTATTCTTGCAATCTCACGCCTTACAGGATCAAAACTTGAAAGAATAATGGTGTTTGGTGAATCATCCATTATTAATTCTACTCCTGAAAGTTTCTCAAAATGACGAATGTTTCTTCCTTCACGACCAATTATCCTTCCCTTTATATCCTCTGAAGGTAAATTCATTATCGTGGTAGTAATTTCGCTAACATTTGAACGACTGTATTTTTGAATTGCGCCTACGATTATATCTTTGGCTTTCTTTTCTATTTCCTCTTTTCTTGTTGTTTCTAATTTTTTTAATGATTTCAATATATCCTCTTTATATTCTTTTTCTGTTCTTTCAAGAAGCTCCTCTTTTGCTTCTTTTACTGATAGCCCTGCTACCTTTTCCAAGGATTCTAATTCGCTTTTTTGAAGTTTTTCCAGTTCTGTTTTTAAATTTTGTATCTTTTCAAAGATTCTTTTATTCTCCTTCTCTTCCTCAGCTACTTCTTTATATTTTTTATCAACCAATTCCTCACGCTGAAATAATCTTTCTTCCATTTTATCAACCTGAATTTTTCTTTTCTTATTCTCTTCTTCAGATTCTTCTAAAATCTTCGTAGCCTTTTCTCTAGCTTCTAGCACAACGTTTTTCGCCTCTTCACGAACTTTCTCAATACGAGATTTTAATTTAGTCTCGATAGAATCAGCGTATTTTTGGGCAATTTTCTGGCGGATAACATACCCTAAAAATAAACCTATCCCAACAGACAGAACAATGCTTGATATATTTAATAAAGCCATAATTTTAAATTTAAGGCCTATTATTCTCTATATTTACAAACTAAATCCAAGAAACCCTTAAGAGTTTTTGATTTAAGTTAAATAGATAAAACGCAATGTGATAAAAATCTTTCAGGTAAAACATCCTTAAAAGTTAATTACAGGAGAATAAATAGTGCCTAAGTTAAAGTTTAAATGTAGAACAATATAATTCTACCAGAAAAATATATCCTTTGTCAAAGAGAAAAAAATAAGAACCTGTTCGCTTTGCTCCAGAACCTTGTTTTTCATTTCATTCAAAATAAGATATACTATAAATTAATTTTAAATTACTTAATTACCAATTATTAATCTATGTCTGGTATTTGTTCAAAAATCTGTTTAATAATTTTAGATGGCTGGGGAATAGGGAAAAAAGATTTTTCTAATGCTATCCATAGAGCTGGTACTCCAAATATTGATGAAATTAAAAAATATTATCCTATGGTTTCCTTACAAGCATCAGGTATTTCCGTAGGATTACCATTTAATAAAGCCGGAAATAGCGAGGTGGGTCATTTAACGCTAGGCACTGGCCAGGTTTTATATCAATATTCTGTCCGTATTTCACAAAGCATACAAAATGGATCTTTTTTCCAAAATCCAGCATTATTAGAAACTTATAATCATGTCAAAAAAAATAATAGCACACTGCACTTAGCTGGTTTATTTAGTAATAATATTGTTCATAGTTCTTACGAACACCTTATGGCTCTTTTGGATTTAGCCAATTCTCTGAAAATAGAAAAAATAAATTTGCATCTTTTTACTGATGGACGGGATTCCTCTCCAACAGAAGCAAAAAAATTAATAGCCCAACTGCAAGAAGATATAAAAATACGAGGAAAGGGCAAAATCGCCAGTTTGTCAGGGCGTTTCTATGCTATGGACAGAGATAATAATTTTAACAGAATAGCTAAATGTTATAACGCTTTAGTTTTTGGTAAATGTAAAACAGAGGATGACCCACTTGCTTATTTGGAAAAATCTTATAAAGAAGGTATTACTGATGAATTTATTGTTCCGGCCTTGATTGGTAATCCAAAAGAACAAAACCCTTCTAGTATTATCAAGGAACAAGATGGGATTATCTTTTTTAATTTTCGCGAAGAAAGAATGCAACAATTGGTAGAATCTTTTATTAATCCTCAGTTTGATAAATTCCCTATTAAAAAATTTCAACAATTAAAAATTACTACGTTTACTCAATATCGAAAGGATTTTTCCTTACCAGTAGCATTTCCTCCTCAAAAAATCTCTTCTTGTTTATCCCAAATACTTTCTAGGAATGGAAAACGGCAACTTCATTTAGCAGAAACGGAAAAATATGCCCATGTTACATATTTTTTCGATGGATTTAAAGAAAAACCGTTTCCAGGCGAATATTGGGTAATTATTCCTTCTATAAAGACATTGCACCTTGAAGATTATCCAAAATTAAGAGCTCCGGAAATTACTACGCGTCTTTTCCAATCTTTTGATGAAAATATTTATGATTTTATATTAGTAAATTACGCTAATCCTGATTTAATAGGCCATACAGGCAATATGAAAGCGGGAATTGAATGCGCAAAAATTATTGACCAGGAAATAGCAAAAATAATTCAAAAAAGCCAAGCATTAAATTATACAACTATTATTACGGCTGATCATGGTAATTTAGAAAGAATGATAAATCCCCTAACCGGAGAAATTGAAACCGAACATGATGCTAGTCTTGTTCCCTTTTATTTAATAGATAAAAGGTGGAAATTTTCTACACCCCGTTCAATAAAAGAAATTCTAGAAATAGAAAAATGGGCAGGAGGAATGCTTGCTGATGTTACACCTACTATTTTAGAATTATTTGACCTGCCAATTCCTTCAGAAATGACAGGGCAAAGCTTAGTTCCTTTACTTGAAATTAAAAGGTAAATTATTACTTTTGTTTTGACTTTTTGTTCTTATTAACGTATAATATCTCTATATTAAATGATGCGTTTTTTAAAAAGACTTTTTTTTGGTGTTATTCTTAATATAATTGCTATTAAATTATTAAGTTATTTATTTAATAATTTCTCTTTTAATGGCACATTGGAACAACTCATTATTCTCGCTCTAATTCTTTCACTCCTTAATTTATTAATAAAACCTATTTTACGGATTCTTTTCTTACCACTCATTTGGATAACATTAGGTCTTTTTGCTCTTGTTATTAATATTGCTTTATTAAAGGCTGCCACTATCTTTGTGCCAGTATTGGTAATCCAATATCCCATAACTTGGTTAACTGCATCTATTGTAATCAGCGCTTTCAATTCTTTTTTGCATCGGATTAAGTGATTATTAAAAGTTAAAACTATGAATCAATTTAATTTAGCTATTGCTCAAATAATTATCGGCATTGTTCTTATTGCACTTGTTCTTTTGCAACAGCGAGGAGGAGGAATGGGAGTATTGGGGGGAATATCTTCTCAGTTTTACGGAACAAGAAGAGGTTTGGAAAAAACAATTTTTGTATTTACTGTCATATTAGGAGCTTTATTTATCGCTTTATCAGTTATTTGCTTCCTGATTTAATTTTTTGTTTATTTATCTTAATTTATCTTAATGAAAACCATTTTTAGTTCTTTATTTGAGAAGTGGTTAAAATTACCGTTAAAGAAGAAGGCTCTTGGTTTCTTGTTTTTATGTTTTTTACTTACTGGTATTTTTCTTCTCGGTTTTAGTTTTATTTGCAAATTTACAACTCTTGAACCGCAAAAAGGAGGAACTTTACGTTTCGGTATAATTGGCCGCCCATCTTATATTAATCCTGTTTTAGCCCAATCCAACGACTACGATAAGGACTTAATTAAATTAATTTATGATGGTCTTTATTCTATTGACGGACAAGGACAATTAATAACTAATCTAGCAGAAAAAACAGAAATTAGCGAAGACGGTAGAACCTATATCGTATTTCTTAAAGACAATGTTTTTTGGCATGATGGAATGGCTTTCACGGCAGATGATGTAATTTTTACAATTGAAACGATACAAGATCCAAGTATACGAAGCCCTTTAAGATTAAATTGGGGAGGCGTTGTTGTAGAAAAACTAGGAACCCATGTTATACGCTTTAATCTTAAAAATCCTTATAAGCCTTTCCTACAAAATCTTACTTTAAAAATAATTCCTAAACATATCTGGGAAAATATTGAATCAAGGAATTTTTTATCAGCAGATTACAATCTTAAACCAATTGGAACAGGTCCATATCTTTTCGATAGTTTAGAAAAAAACAAATTGGGAAAAATTATTAGTTACTCTTTGGTAGCTAATGAAAATTATTTTAAAAAAGAGCCATATATCTCTAAATTAATCTTCCATTCTTATGATAATTATGACTTAGTTAAAAGTGGATTATTGAAAAAAGAAATTGACGGATTTTCTCCTGTTTTAATTGAGGATGTAGATTTCTTTAAAAATAAAAAGAATATCCAAATTGCTTCTTTATATCTTCCACGTTATTACGCAATATTTTTAAATCTAAAAAACCCTTTATTTAGTCAAAAAGAAATTCGACAAGCACTAGATTCAACAATACCACGACAAGAATTAATCACAGAAATATTAAAAGAACAAGCATTTCCTTTAGAAGGTCCCTTTACTCCCGGTTTATTAGAAGAAGAATTCAATTTCTCTCCAGAATATTCACTAAAAGAAGCAGAAAAAATTATTGAACAATTAGAACCAGATCAAAGAACTTTTGTTCTTTCTCTTCCTGATAATTTAGAATTAATCAGAGTAGCTAATTATTTAGCAACTTGCTGGGAAAAAATAGGAATTTCTGTAGAATTACAAATTCTTCCATTAGCTACTTTGGAAAAAGAAATTATTCAAACTAGATCTTACGACGCATTGTTTTTTGGAGAAATCATCGGACAAGATCCTGATTTATTTTCTTTTTGGCACTCTTCTCAAACAACCGATCCTGGCCTTAATCTCTCTGGCTATGAAAACAAAGACTTAGACGATCTCTTGGAAAAAACAAGGCAAACATTTGATGAAGAGCAAAGAATGAACGACCTAAAAATGATTCAGAATATACTTCTTGAAGATAAACCTGCACTTTTTCTTTATAATCCATTTTACCTTTATATCCTTCCACAAAAAGTAAAAGGATATAATATTCAATATGCGAATTTGCCATCAGAAAAATTCGTTGACATTGAAAATTGGTATATTTGCACTAAACGCGCAATAAAATAATAAAAATAAAAAAATTAAATTTGCCGCGGTGGCGAAATTGGTAGACGCGCACGGTTCAGAACCGTGTCCTGAAATTTTGGGATGTGGGTTCAAATCCCACCCGCGGCACTTAAACAAAATTATGAAACATAAAAAATTCTACAAAAAAGCAAAAATATCCACAACTCCATTAAGGATTATTCCTTTGGGAGGATTAGAAGAAATTGGTCGCAATATGACCCTTTTTGAATATGAAAATCAGGTCCTGATTGTAGATATGGGGCTACAGTTTCCTGACGAAGACATGCCAGGCATTGATTTTATTATTCCTAATATTGAATATCTAACAAGTCATCCAGAGAAAAAAATATTAGGCGTTTTTATTACCCACGCCCACTACGATCATATTGGAGCTATACCTTATTTAATTGATAAATTAAATTATCCCACTATGTATGCCCCTCCTTTAACTCGCGGAATAGTTTTAAAAAGGCAGGAAGATTTTCCTAGCCTGAAAAAATTAAATATTGAAGATATAAATCCAAATAAATCCATAACATTAGGTCCTTTTAAGATCTCTCCGTTCCATTTAAACCATAATATACCTGATACTTTGGGATTAGCTATTGATACGCCGCATGGATTAATTATGTACGCAACTGATTTTAAGTTCGATTTTCAACCAATTGGTGATAAGCCAGCAGATTTATCGCGCATTGCCATACTTGCCTCCCAGGGCGTACAACTTTTAATGTCTGACTCAACTGGAATAGAAAATCCAGGACACTCTGTTTCTGAAAAAACAATAATGGATAATTTAGACGTTCTTTTTGCACAAACAAAGGGAAGAATTATATTAGCCACATTTGCTTCATTAATTAACCGGCTCCAACAAGCTATCTGGTTATCAGAAAAATATAATCGTAAAATTATCATCCAAGGTTATGCGATGAGAACTAATTTAGCTATTGCGGAAAAACTAAAATACGTCAGCGTTAAAAAAGGAACAATAATTAACTGGAAAGAAGCAAGTCGGCTTGACCCGCAAAAATTGACAATATTATGCACTGGCGCGCAAGGTGAAAGCGAAGCCACTTTAATGAGAATAGTAAACAGAGAACATAAATATTTGAGGATACAAAAAGGAGATACTGTTATATTCTCTTCTTCTGTTGTTCCAGGAAACGAATTAGCTGTTCAAAACTTAAAAGACAATCTGGCAAAACAAGGCGCTAATATTTATCATTACAAAATGGTTGATATCCACGCTTCTGGACATGGTTATCAAGATGACTCAAAAATGATGATTAATCTTACCAAGCCACATTTCTTTATGCCTATTCATGGTCATTTTTCTATGCTAAAACTTCATAGTGAAATAGCAGAATCTTTAGGTATTAGCAAACAAAATATTGCAACAGGAACAAATGGTCAAATAATTGAATTAACTAAAAATAAAATAACAACCACAGAAAAGTTTGTTCCGACAAACTATATAATGGTTGATGGATTAGGCGTTGGGGATATCAAAGAAGTAGTTCTTCGAGCAAGACAAACACTTTCTAAAGATGGAATTTTTATCGTTATCGCCTTAGTTGATAGAAAAACAGGACTACTTTATAATAATCCTGAAATTATTTCACAAGGATTTGTTTATATGAAGGAATCAAAAGAACTAATAAGCCAAACAAAAAAAATAGTAAGGGAAATTGTAAGTCGTTCAACAAAAGGCCATACATTTAATGAGGGATATATCCGTGATAACTTAAGAAATGAAATAGGTTTATTCTTGTTCAAAAAAACACAACGTCGTCCAATGGTATTACCAGTTGTCATTGAAGTCTAAACAACTGAAAAGTATTTTTAAATGTAGCTTCCTCTATTTCTTTTAGGGGAAGTTTTTTTATCTCAGCGATTTTTTTAGCCACTTTCTTTACATAAATCGGCTCATTCCTATTGCCTCTATAAGGAACCGGCGCCACATAGGGGGCGTCTGTTTCAATTAATATCTTTTCAAGCGGCGCAGATTTAATAACATCATTCATTATTTCTGAATATGTAATAATGCCTGAAAAACCTAGATAAAATCCTTTTTCTAAAATTTTCTGAGCTTGGCCTATATTACCAGTGAAAAAATGGAACACTGCTTCGCCTTTATATTTTTCTTCTTCCAAAATTATTAGAGCTTTTTCATATAAATTGCGTACATGAAGAGATAAAGGTAAATTATATTTTTTTGCTGTCTGAATTTGTTTTCTAAATTCTTCTTCC
The DNA here is from genome assembly GCA_964441595.1 of uncultured Candidatus Saccharibacteria bacterium. Lineage (GTDB taxonomy): Bacteria > Patescibacteriota > Minisyncoccia > UBA6257 > UBA6257 > DAOVIY01. Next base: position 5,828 of record CAYTXM010000012.1, on the reverse strand, counting down.
TGAGTTTTTTTATATTTCATTTTGTCCTTTTCAGAAAAACTTTTTAGATAACTATAATCTAATCCACACTCACCAATGGCTATTACTTTTTGTTCTTCTAAAAGTAGCTCAAATTTTTCACTAAAAGTCTCCGCTTCGGATATATTTCCCTTGGTATTTATTGCTAATTCGCTTTTATCTATTTTTATTGAAATTGTATGGCTAGGATGTAAGCCTACAGTAGCCCAACAATTTTCATATTGTTGGGCGATTTTTACTGCCTTTTTAGAAGTTTCGTAACAAGTTCCAATATTAATTACAAAAACACCCTGCTTTAGGGTTTTTTCTATTATTTCTTTTCTATCTTTATTAAAAGCAGCTAAATTTAAATGTGTATGAGAATCAAAAAACATAATCAATTTTTATAATTCCTTTTTTGGAAATAAGGGTGGTTGTTTTTTAAGTAAAACTTTTTGCGACAACCAATCCTTCTTTAGTATATTTTCTAATTTAAAAAATTCAAGTATCTTTTTAGATGTTTTAGGCATTGCTGGAGAAATCATTAAAGAAATATTTCCTAATATATATACTAATTCACCCAAAATCTTTTGAAATTCTTTTTCGTCGTCTATTTTTTCCCACGGTTTTGTATCGCTAATATATTTATCGCAATAAGAAATTAAATCCCAGATAGTTGCTAAGGCGTCATTAAAACGAAAATCTTCCATCTGCTTTTTATAGTCGCTCCAAGACTTAGTAACCAAATCAGTATCCAAACATTGAACGATTATCTGCTTTCCATATTGTTCTCCTAAAGCTAAAACCCGTGAAACTAAATTACCTAAACCTTGCGCTAAATCGCTATTATAGCGCTCTTTTAGTCTTTGTTCAGAAAAATCACCATCTTCAAAAGGAGAAATTTCCCGTAAAAGAAAGTAACGAATAACTTCTGGATCATATTTCTTAGCTATTTCAAAAGGATCAATTGCCCCACCTAAAGACTTGGAAATCTTTTCACCGTTAATAGTTAAATAGCCATGAACAAAAATCGTAGTTGGTAAACGTAATTTAGCTGACAAAAGCATTGCCGGCCAATAAATTGCATGAAAACGAGTAATTCCTTTACCAATAAAATGAATCCTTTCATTGCTTCTGTTCCACCATTTTTCATATAAATCTGATTTTCCTTTATGAAAATCTAAAGCAGTAATATAATTTATCAAAGCGTCAAACCACACGTATACAATTTGACTATCATCATTAGGGACAGAAATACCCCAATCCTTGGCCCTTTTTTTTGAACGAGAAATGCTAAAATCTTCTAGCCCATTTTGGATAAAACTGAGTACTTCATTTTTTCTTTTTTCCGGTACAATTTTTAGTTCTCCAGAAATAATCATTTTTTCTAATTCTTTTTGATAATTAGAAAGTTTAAAAAAATAATTTTCTTCTCTGACAACTTCTGGCTTAGTTTTGTGTTCTGGACATAATCCGTTAACTAACTCCTCTGGCTTATAAAAAGCTTCGCATCCAACGCAATACAAACCTTCATATTCTTTTTTATAAATATCTCCGTTATCAAAAACCTTCTTCCATAGCTTTATAACGCCTTTTCTGTGACGTTCTTCAGTTGTACGAATAAAATCATCATTGGAAAGGTTAAATAACTCTTTTAAATTCTGAAAATATTGGCTATTTCGATCTACTAATTCTTGCGGGGAAACATTTTTTTCTTGAGCAGCAATCACATTTTTTAAACTATTTTCATCAGTGCCAGTAATAAAATAAACTTCGTTTTCTTCTAAATCAAGAAAACGCTTATAAGTATCGGCTTGAACAATTTCTAAAACAAACCCTAAATGGGGTTTGGCATTCACATAAGGAATAGCTGTTGTAAGATAATAACGCATAAAATAATTACAGAAGTTTTTTCTGCGGCAAATAAGCAGTAATACGTCCTGTTTGAATATCCCTAATCAATCCAACTGCGGCAGCTGCTAATGGTAAAGCAATAATAATCCCGGCAACTCCAGCTAATTTTCCACCAATTAAAACAGCTAAAATAATTACCAATGGATTTAATTTCATTGTTTTAGCCCGCAATAATGGGCCGATAAAACCTTCAATGGCCTGAATAAGAATGAAAACAATTAATATTGAAACGCCCAGAAATAAGCTTTGGCTTATCCCAACCAAAAATGCTATAAAACCAATAATCAATGGCCCTGCGTATGGAATAAAATCAAATAGAGCAGCTAATATTGCTAAAAATTCAGCTTGAGGAACCCCTAAAATTTTTAAGCTGATAAGAACCAACCCTCCAACTATACAACTAAGAATCGATTGACTAAAAAACCAACTTCCAACTTTACGACGTGTTTTTCCCCAAAGATAAACTGCGTAATCTTCGTAAGTGCTTGGAAAAATTAGACGAATTGCTTTTTCTATTCCCTTTTTTTCTGTATTAATGAAGAAAGACAAAAGAAGAACAAAAAAAG
>CAYTXM010000012.1:0-3251 GCA_964441595.1 uncultured Candidatus Saccharibacteria bacterium | reverse complement strand
TATCAAGAAGTGAAGCTACAATAAAACCAAGCAAAATAATAAATATTGCCTGTCTAAAATACCAAGCTGCAATAAAAACTAGCAAAATTGTATAAAGCCGTAAAATACTCTGCCAAGAAATGTCTATATTTTGAGCTGTTTTAAACATATAATGTTTTTACCATTTAGAAAATAACTTTTCTAATTTTTGTTTATTTTTATAAGGACCTATTAAAGCTAAATTTAAAAACTGAGGCTTTAATAAATCTTCTGCCACGCGGCGCATATCACTCGCAGTCACCTGATTAATCTTTTTTAAATACTCGCGAGGTTGTTCTATTTTTCGCGTAAATAATTCCTGCATAGCCAAACCCTCAGCAACATTATGAACATTTTCCGATTGCAAAGCAAGCTTACCAGTAATGTACCTTTTGGCTTTTTTAATTTCTTTAGCTCCTATCGGTTGGGTTTTAAATTTTTTCCATTCTTCTAATATTGCGATTAACACTTCTCCCAGGCGGTTGTTGTTTATTCCAGCATATACGACCCAAAAACCGTGATCCGCGGCATAATCAATATTACTATAAACATAATAAGCCGCGCCTAATTTCTCCCGTACGATCTGAAAAAGAATACTAGACATACCACCATCTAAAACAGTATCCAAAACCTTCAAAGCATATTTTCTTTTATCAAAATAATTAATGCCCCGGAAACCCAAAATAAAGTGAGTTTGCTTGATTTTTCTATTTTGCCAGAAAATCTGCGGTTTATTTTGCTTTTCTTTCACCGGTTTTTGAAGACAAGCTTTACCAGAACTAATATCACGAAAATAATTTTTTACTTTGTCAATAATTTCTTTCTCTTTAAAATTACCGCTGATCACTACCAAAGTAGATTTTGCCTGGTATTGCCTCGCGCGGTATCTTAAAAAATCTTCCTTTTTAAACTTTTTGATATTTGTTTTAGTCCCTAAAATAGAACGTCCAATCGCTTGGTCTCCATACAATAATTTTCCCCAAATTTCCCACACACAATCTTGAGGGTCGTCCTGATACATATTAATTTCTTCAAGAATAACCCCTTTTTCCTTTTTGATTTCTTTTTCTGGAAATTGAGAATTCAAATAAATATCAGAAACCACATCCAAAGCCAAATCCTGATATTGTTTAGCTGTCCGGACGTAATACCTGGTACGCTCCCTTCCGGTAGAAGCACCGTAATAACCGCCCACACCATCCAACTCTTTGACAATATCCAAATTGGAAGGACGTTTTTTTGTTCCCTTAAAACACATGTGCTCCAAAAAGTGAGATATTCCATTATTTTCTTTTGTTTCAAAATCAGCTCCTGTATTAACCAAAACCATTATTTGAAAAGAAAAGGATTCTTTTGAAGGAACCGTAAGAATTCTTAACCCATTACTTAATTTTGTAAGCTTAAATTTATACATTAAGACGTTCTTTTATTAATTCAACAATTTCTTCTATTTTAATCCTTTGTTGTTCCATTGTATCTCTATCACGAATTGTAACAGTATCATCTTCTAAAGTTTGATAATCAATTGTTATGCACCACGGTGTGCCAATTTCGTCCTGGCGGCGGTATCTCTTACCTATATTACTAATACTATCCCACATTGTCATAAATTCAGGTTTTAAAAGATTAAAAACATCCTTAGCTTTTTCAACTATATTCTCTTTATTTGCAACTAGAGGAAAAACTGCAACTTTATATGGAGAAAGAATTGGTTTAATTTTCAAAAACACTCTTTTATCATTATTTACTTCCTCCTCTTGATAACTTTCCGCCAAAATAGCCAAGAATGTTCTTTGAAGACCGCCCGAACATTCAATAATATTAGGAATAAATTTTGTTTTAGTTATTGGGTCAAAATAATCAAGGGCTTTTCCAGAAAATTTTCCTTGTTGTTTCAAATCATAATCAGAACGATCGTGAATTCCTTCTAATTCTTCAAACTCATTGAAAAATTTGTACTCAATATCCCACGCATCTCTAGCATAAAAAATTCTTTCTTCAGAAGAATGCTGTCTCCAACGAAGCTTGTTTTTACTTAAACCAATTGTATCGAGATACCAATTAAATCTAATATTTTTCCATTCTTCATATTTTTTTTTAGCTTCTTCTGGTGAGCAAAAATACTCAATATCCATTTGCTCGAATTCCCTCACTTTAAATAAAAACTTACCTAATGTAATTTCATTGCGAAAAGCTTTGCCAATTTGCGCAACACCAAATGGAATTTTTGCTCCCATAGTATCTCTTATTGGCAAAAAATCAAGATAAATATTCTGACACGATTCACCCTTAAGATATGCCTTCGTTTTTTTTCCTTCAATTGAGCCTACCTCTGTTGTCATTAAAAGATTAAATGCTTTAACAGCTGGAATTAAATTTTCATTACAATCCGGGCAAGTTAAACTTCCTTGTTCTAAAACATTCCATTTTCCTGTCTTGTTATCTTTTTCTAATTTCCACCCTTCTAATTTATCTGCCCTAAATCTTTTTTTACATGACGGACATTGTATTAAAGGATCAGTAAAAGCGGTAGTATGCCCACTTGCTTCCCATGCCTTTGGATGCATTAAAATGGAACCATCAATTAGGTACATATCATTTCGTTCTTGAACCATTTTTTTAATCCAAGTATCTCGAATATTTTTAGCTAAAAGCGAACCTAGTGGCCCAAAATCATAGATATTAGCAAATCCACCATAAATTTCAGAAGAGGGATAAACAAAACCACGCCTTTTGCACAAAGATATAATTTTTTCCATTAAATCATTACTTTTTGTCATTGATTATTGATTATTGATTATTAGTTTTTACGGTCTTACTATTCCGTCCCCTGCAAAAACAGTCTTATCAGTTAATTGTGTAGATTTAACAACAGAATATTTAAGTGAAATATCTTTTCCTGTAAAAGCATCTGTAGCTGTAAAAATTGTATTACCAAGTAAATCAATTTCCTGATTTACATGAGATGATGAAGGAGTAACTTTAACCTGAAAAACTGCTTCTGGCGCTTTGGTTAAAACTCCTGAGCCGGCAGACACAGAAGGGATAGTCCATGAAACTTCCCTTATCGCAGAATCATAATGTGGCGGACTTTGCCCATAATCTCCTGCAATCTGACCAGTAAATTCCACCCAAAGAGGTAATGTAGTTTTTACAGTTATACCTTTTAAAGCATTAAAATTATTAATAATTTTCCAATGAATAGTAAAATCAGTTGACTCAGCTGCTTTTAA
>CAYTXM010000011.1:0-17429 GCA_964441595.1 uncultured Candidatus Saccharibacteria bacterium | reverse complement strand
GATACAGTTTTAATAAAAAAAGGCAAAGACAAAGGAAAATCAGGTAAAGTGATAAAGGTTTTGCCAAAGGATGACAAGGTTGTTGTTGAGGCTTTAAATTTAATAAAGAAAATTCAAAAAGCCAAGAAAGCAGGTGAAAAAGGACAAATGATTTCAGTCCCAAGGCCTGTATTTCGAGCTAATGTTATGCTAGTCTGTCCTAATTGTAAGAGACCAACGAAAATTGGTTATTCTAAAGATAATGGCGCTAAATATAGAATTTGTAAAAAATGCGGTTCTAAAATTTCCTAAGATTTATAGATTTTTATGAAATTTCCATATGAAGAACAATTTAAAAAAATAGTAATTCCAGAAATGAAAAAAGAATATCATATTGATAATGATTTGAAAGTACCAATAATTACAAAAGTAGTGATTAATATAGGTATAGGCCGATTAGCTGCTAGCGCTAAAAATAATAAGGAATTGATTAAAAAAATTTCAGATGCTTTAACAATGATTGCAGGTCAAAAGCCATCTGTCAGGCCAGCAAAAAAATCTATTGCAAGCTTTAAAACAAGAGAGGGAATGCCGATTGGTTTAAAAGTTACTTTAAGAGGCAAAAGGATGGAGGATTTTATTTATAAATTTGTTAATTTAACCATTCCAAGAATTAGGGATTTTTGGGGAATTCCTTTAAAAAATATTGACGAGACTGGAAATTTAAATTATGGTATTAAAGAATGTAATGTTTTTCCAGAAGCAGAAAGTATACAAAATATTCCTTCGTTTGGTTTGGAAATCACTTTTGTCACAAGTACAAAAAACAGAGAGCAGTCAATAAAATTATATCAACTATTAAATTTTCCTTTATGGCAAAAAAATCAGTAATAGCAAGAGCCAATAAGAAACCTAAATATTCTACGCGAATTGTGCGGCGTTGTTGGCGTTGCGGGAGAAAAAAGGGCTATATCAGGGACTTTGGTATTTGCCGTATATGTTTTAGGGAGTTAGCTTCAGAAGGGAAAATACCTGGAGTAAAAAAAGCAAGCTGGTAAACAATAACAATTAATAATAAAGTAATTTAGCAATTTATATCTTATGACCGATCCTATAGCAGATATGTTAACAAGAATACGTAATGCGCAGGCAGTTAAAAAAGAAACTGTCATTTTTCCTTATTCAAAAATAAAATGGGAAATTTTAAATATTTTATCAAAAAACGGCTATATTAAGGGGTTAGATAAAACGAAGAAGAAAAATAAAAAGTTTATTGAAATAATATTAAAATATAATGAAGAAGAAATCCCAAGGATTTCTGAATTAAAAAGAGTATCAAAATCCTCAAGACGTGTATATATTCATGCAAAAGATATTTGGTTTTTTAAAAAAGGTTTGGGAATAAAAGTTCTATCAACCCCAAAAGGAATTCTTTCTGATAAAGATGCAAAGAAATTAAATATTGGCGGGGAGGTTTTATTAGAAATATGGTAATTTATAATATATTATGTCTCGTATAGGTAAAAAAGAAATTAATATTCCAGATTCAGTTGAAGTAATATTGGAAGGAAACAAATTAAAAGCCAAAGGTCCCAAGGGTGAGGATTCTTTAATTACTAAAGATGGTTTTAAGATTGATATGAAAGATAATGTTTTATTGGTTATTCCATTGGAACAAAAAAAAGATACTTTTGCGCAATGGGGGACTTTAAGAGCGCTTGTTAATAATCTTATAATTGGAGTGGACAAAGGATTTGAAAAACAGTTAGAAATTAATGGAGTAGGTTATCATGCTGATTTAGATGGGACTAATTTAAATCTTAAATTAGGACATAGTCATCCAATTATACTTTCTGTACCAGAGGGAATAGAGATAAAAATTGAAAAAAATATAATTACTCTTAATGGTATTTCAAAAGAAAAAGTTGGACAATTTGCCGCGTTAATAAAATTCCAAAGACCTGTTGAGCCTTACAAAGGAAAAGGTGTTCGTTATGTTGGCGAAAAAGTTTTACGAAAAGCGGGTAAAAAAGTAGCAGGCGCTGCTTAAATTAAATAAAAGAACAGATGAATAAAAATAGCAAAAAAGAACATAGAGAAAAAAGGCATAGAAAAGTAAGGGCAAAGATTTCTGGAACAGAAGATAGGCCTCGTCTTTGTATTTTTAAATCTAATAAACATATTTATGCTCAGATTATTAATGATAGCAAGGGGTTTACGCTCGTTTTTGCTTCAGATTTAGAGGTTAAAGACTCAAAAAAAGACAGCAAAGTTAATTTAGCACAAAAAGTGGGCGAATTAATAGCTAACAAAGCGAAAGATAAAAAAATAACAAACGTTGTTTTTGATAGAGGTGGATTTAAATATCATGGTCGGGTAAAAACTTTAGCTGATGAAGCTAGGAAACAAGGATTACAGTTTTAATTTTTAAATTATTATGGCTTTTAATAGAAAACCGAGAGGAAATAAAAGTGAGTTTGAAGAGAGCCTTTTAGATATTGCGCGTGTAACTCGAGTAGTAGCAGGAGGAAAACGTTTAAGTTTTCGAGCTACATTGGTAATAGGCAATAAAGCCAAACATCAAGTTGGCGTAGGTGTGAGTAAGGGAAAGGATGTGGCTCAAGCGATTCAGAAAGCAAGCAATAAAGCGAAAAAGAACCTTATTATTGTTCCAATTATTAATGACACAATTCCACATGAAGTGAAAGCAAAGTATAAAGCTGCAAGAGTAATTATAAAACCAACCAAAAAAGGAATGGGAGTAAGGGCTGGTGGAGCAGCGCGAATTGTATTAAAATTAGCTGATGTTCCAAATGCTAATGCTAAAATTTTAAGTTCTAGCAGTAATGCTATTAATAATGCCAGAGTAACTATTCTTGCTCTTTCTAAATTTAAAAACATTGTCAGTAAAGGAAAACCTAAGGAAGAAAAATCAGTAGATAAGAAACAACAAACAAAAAATTATGCAAACTCATCAGATAAGACCAAATAATAAATCATCAAAGAAAAGAAAAGTTGGCAGAGGTGGAAAAAGAGGAACCTATTCTGGGAGAGGAATAAAAGGCCAAAGATCGCGAGCCGGATCAAAAATAAAACCTCAAATAAGAGAGATGATATTGAAATTTCCTAAGAGACGGGGAGTATCTTTTAATTCTCTAAAAAAGAAATCTTTAGCCATAAAGCTAAAGGATATAGTAAAAACTTTTCCTGATGGCGGTGTTATTAATCCCAATAAATTAAAAAAGGTGGGTTTAATAAAAAAAATAAAAGGTGAAATCCGTCCAATTAAAATTTTAGGCGCGATACCTTTATCCAAAGAATATATTATTAAAAATTGTTTAGTTTCTGAAAAAGTAAAAGAGGCGATTATAAAAGCCAAAGGAAAAATAGATTCTAAAATTAAATAAATTTTATATGTTTAAAAATCTTTTAGCACTATTACGAACACCTGATTTAAGAAAAAAAGTATTTATAATTTTGTTGCTTTTAGTAGTTTTTCGAATAATGGCTACAATTCCATTGCCCAATGTTGACCTAGCACAATTAGAGGTATTCCTCACTTCTAATCAGATATTCGGACTTTTTAACGTTTTTACAGGAGGTGCTTTTAAAAATATCTCAATTGCTTTGCTTGGAGTCGGACCTTTTATTACAGCTTCTATTATAATGCAGCTTCTCACAATGGTTTTTCCCGCATTAAAAGAAATGCTTAGCGAAGGCACTGATAAAGAAAGGGCAAAGTTTATGCAATATTCCCGTTTATTGACAATTCCTTTGGCTGCCTTACAAGGATTTGGTTTTTTAAATTTATTAAGCAGGCAGGGGGTAATTGTTTTTACCAATCCAATTGATTTAATAAGAGATATTATCATAGTCACCACAGCTTCAGTGTTTTTGATGTGGATTGGCGAATTGATAACAGAACAAAAATTGGGGAATGGAATTTCTTTAATAATTTTTACAGGTATTGTTATAAGTTTTCCACTTCAGATTATGCAAACGGTAATAAGTACGGATCCTACAGGAATTTCTAATATGATAGCGTTTTTTGCAATTGCGCTTTTGATGGTTGTAGGAGTAGTGTTTATTTCAAGGGGGGAAAGAAGAATTCCTGTGAGTTACGCTAAACAAGTACGTGGAACAAAGATTTATGGGGGAGCTTCTACGTATTTACCATTGAAAATCAATCAAGCTGGTGTAATTCCTATCATTTTTGCCCTTTCTATTTTAATGTTTCCTCAAATGATTAGTCAGTTTTTAGCAAGTTCACAAAGTCCGTTTATACTTAAAATGGCTCTCTTTTTACAGGGGTTTAATCAGCAATCCTTGATTTATCTTGCTTGTTATTTTGGTTTAGTTGTTTTATTTACTTTTTTCTACACAACAATTACTTTTAACCCTGAAACTATTGCTGAAAATCTGCAAAAAAGAGGCGGTTTTGTTCCTGGCTATCGACCCGGCAAGACCACTTCACAATACCTTGTTAATACCAGCCATAAAGTAACTTTTTTTGGAGCTATGTTTTTGGGCATGATTGCTATCCTTCCAATAATTATGCAACAAGTTACTGGTGTTACCACTTTTGCTATTGGTGGCACTTCTATTTTAATTATGGTAAGTGTAGCCATAGAGACAATGGATACAATAGAGGCTCAATTAATAATGCGTGAATATGAAATCTCGTAATATTATTTTTTTAGGACGCTCTGGTTCTGGGAAGGGTACACAGGCAGAGTTATTAATGAAAAAATTTGCTTTAGAAAATATAGATACTGGAGATATTTTAAGAAAGCTAGCAAAAAGAAAAGATAAATTTGGAAAAACTGTTTCCAGAACAATCTCTCAAGGAAAATTAGTTCCAATTTGGCTGGTAATTTATTGTTGGTTAGGCAAGCTTTTACAGATTTCTTCTAAAAAAGGAATAATTATGGAAGGAAGCCCTCGTTTATTAGAAGAGGCGAAGATTTTAGAAGAAGTTTTTTCCTGGCTTGGGCGTAAAAATTTAAGAGTAGTTTATTTACAAACATCAGCAAAAGAAGTGACGCAAAGATTATTAGTAAGGCGGATTTGTTCTAAGTGTGGCAAAGAGTTTTCTCTAAACTTTACTCCTAATTTAAAAAAATGTTCTCATTGTGGAGGAAAATTAATTCGAAGGAAAGATGATAATCCAAGGGCTATTAAAAATAGAATGTTGTTTTTCCAAAAAAAGATTTTACCCGTAATTAATTATTTTCGTAAAAAGAAAATTGTAATTGAGGTTGATGGCGAAGGTTCTATTGAACAAATTCATAAAAGAATTCTTAAAAAATTATTGTGATATACCTTAAAACCGCTCAAGATATTAGTATTCTACGTGAAGGTGGGAAAAAATTGGCATTGGCTTTAAAAAAAGTAAGTCAAGCTGTTCAGCCAGGTATATCCACTGCTGACTTGGATAAATTAGCTTTTGATCTTATTTATAAATATGGGGGCAAACCCTCGTTTTTAAATTATCAACCAAGTTTTGCTGATAAGCCATTTCCAGCTACATTATGTACTTCAATAAATGCAACGGTGGTCCATGGCATTCCTTTAAAGGAGGAAATTTTAAAGGAAGGTGATGTAATTTCATTAGATATAGGTATGGAATATAAAGGATTATTTACTGATATGGCAATAACAGTAGGAATAGGGGAAATAAAACTAATTTATGAGAAATTAATAAAAACAACAAAAGAATCTTTGTTGCAGGCAATAAAGGCGTCAAAAGTAAATAATACCTTGGGTGATGTGGGTTACGCTATTCAAAAATGTGTGGAAAAGGAAGGATTTGTTGTTGTAAAGGGTTTAGTCGGGCATGGCGTTGGATATTCTCCACATGAAGATCCTGTTGTTTTTAATTATGGTACGCCACATCAGGGGTTAAAACTGGAAGAGGGAATGGTTATAGCAATAGAACCAATGGTGACTTTTGATGACGGAACTGTAAAAGAAGAAAAAGATGGAAGTTTTGTGACTGCCGATGGAAAAGTATCGGGTCATTTTGAACACACAATAGCTATTACAAAAAAAGGACCAATAGTGATTACAGAGAATTGACTTTTCGGCCTTAATGTGGTAGCATAAAAATGTCTTTAAAAAGACATTTTTTAATCGTTTTACAATTATTTTAAATCGTTTGTTATTTGAAAAAAGAATAATATAGAAAATAAAAATATAGGAAAGGAGATAAGAAAAAATGAATAGAAGTGATAATTCAGGTAAAAGTAGTTTAGTATAGTGGTGGATACTTATTGTTGTTTGCATTCTCTCAATTATTTGGATGTGGGTAAAGACATATCATCTGCAGTAGATTCTTTTGTGGGTTAAAACACTTTAGGAAGAAATAGAAAGAAAAAAATATAGAAAATAAAAAATATAGAAAAGGAGGTGAAATTTAGTGTCTAAGGCTAAAGACATGTTTCAGAAAATATCCGCGATAGTAGTTATAGCATATCTTGCATATTTTATCTTTTTTATAAAGATACAAAAGGAATTAGTATCTCTTTACAAAGAGATTAGTGGATTTTTCTGGTTTATAGTTAAAGCAAATTCAGTGTCCATAATTATCTTTTCTGTTATAATTTTTCTTATAGCAATTTCTTACATCAATTGGATATTAGATGATAATGTCAAAAAAAGAAAGAAGAAAACGCAGAAAAAAGAAGAAAAACAAGACCAAACAAAAGAAGTAGAATAATAGAATTTGAACCCTCACGCTTATGAAAATAAGTGCGGGGGTTCTTTATTTGCTGAAAAGTTGTTATAATTAAAAGATGAATGAACTTTGGACTATTATTATCGCTGGTTCTCCCATAGTTGAATTGCGAGGGGCAATTCCTGTGGCTATGGGAATTTTTAATTTTGCTTGGCCAAAAGCGTTAATTTTAAGTTTAATTGGAAATATTTTACCAATTGTTCCTATAATTTGGTTTTTAGATAAATTATCTGGTTATCTAAGCAAACAATTTGTTTTTTTTAATCGTTTTTTTAACTCGCTTTTTGAAAGAACCAGAAAAAAAACAGAAGATAGTTTTAATAAATGGGGAAAATGGGCATTAGTGGCATTTGTCGCGATTCCTTTGCCTTTTACAGGAGTTTGGACTGGTTCAATAGCGGCATTCTTGTTTGGTGTTAAGTATAAAAATGCTTTTTGGCTGATCAGTTTAGGGGCATTTTTGGCGGGAATTTTAGTAACTGCTTTAACTCTTTTAGGTTTTAATATATCCTTTTGGACATTAAATCATTAAAATATGAATAAATCTATTGTTTTTAATTTTAAAATGGCGCCCGCGTCTCTTATGGAAGCAAAAGAAATTTTTCGAATTTTTAAAAAGTTTTCAGAAAAAGTTAAATCAAGTAAAATAATTATAGCACCACCTTATATTTATTTAGCAGAAGCGTCAGATATTTTTCAAAAAGAATTCGCTTTAGGAGCCCAAGATGTTTTTTGGTTTAATCGTAATTCTGCTACTGGAGAGATTTCACCTAAGATGTTAAAATCATTAGGCGTAGAATATATTATTGTTGGGCATTCTGAAAGACGGGAATATTTTAATGAAACTAACGAAATAATTAATTCTAAAATAAAGGCCTGTTTAAGCAATAATTTAACTCCAATTCTCTGTGTTGGAGAAAAAGATAGAAAGAAAAAAGACTCCTCTTTGTCTTTTCGGATAAAGAAGATCCTTTTTGAGCAATTAAATTATGCTTTAAGAGGAGTTATTATTACAAATCCATCGGATTTAATTATTACTTATGAGCCAGTCTGGGCGATTAGCGTTAATCAACCAAAAGAATTGGAGGATCCGAAAGAAATTGAAAAAACAATTAGTCTTATTCGTTTTTGGCTTGCCAGACGATTTTCAGAAAAAATAGCGAAAAATATACATATTCTTTATGGCGGTTCAGTAGACTCACAGAATATTTCTTCTTTTTTGTCTTTGAAAGAAATTAATGGAGTTTTAGTTGGTCGAATGAGTACAAATAAAATAGGCCTTAAAAAACTTTTTACAAAGATAATAAAAAAATAAAAAAATAAAAATATGGATAAGAAAGAGCAAAAACAATTAATTAGTGCAACAATAGTCTTTTTGATGATATTAAGCCTAGGTGTTTTAAGTTGGGGGTATTATAACTATCGTCAAGCGCAGAATATCATAAGCCCTGAACGAATTATTTCTTTTTCTGCTGAGGGAAAAGTTTTAGCAAAACCAGATATTGCCAAAATTATTTTTAATGTGATTAATCAGGGTGAAAAAGCGGAAACAGTTCAAAAAGAGAATAATGAGAAAATGCAGAAAGTAATGGCTTTTGTTAAAGAACAGAAAGTATCTGAAGACGATATTAAAACAATTCGCTATTCTTTAAGCCCTCAATATGATTATGATTGGTGCCGCGAAGATCAAATGGATAGTTATTCCCGTTCTTGCCCGCCAAAGATTGTTGGCTATCAATTAGATCAGGCAGTAGAAGTAAAGATTAGAGATTTTGATAAAATAAATTCTATTATTGGAGGATTGTCAGAAAAAGGAGCTAACAAGATTTCTAATGTTAATTTTGAAATAGATGATGCAGAAGCATATAGAAATGAAGCTCGTATTCAGGCTTTGAATAAAATTGAACAAAGAGCGCAACTTTTGAGCCGAAAAACTTCCATTCGTTTAGGTAAGATTATTAATATTTCAGAAGGTTCAAGCATTTATCCTATTTATAGGGATACAAAAATAGAAACGATGTCTGCTGATTCTTCTGGAGAAATGCCAGCTCCAATAGCGCCAATTGAATCTGGAATTGAAGAAATTAGCATTACTTTGAATGTTACATATGAATTAAGGTAAATGGTGTTGGAAAATATTTATGAGATATATAAAATCGAAAGATATTTTTAACAAGCGTGTTTTAATGCGTGTGGATTTTAATACTCCTGTTAAAAATGGAAAGATTTTAGATTATTTTCGTATCCAGCGCGTTTTACCGACCATTCAATTCTTAAGAGATAAAAAAGCGAAAAAGATTATCTTAATTTCTCATTTAGGTCAGCCAGATGCTAAAGACAGAGATAAACCAGAATTTAGTTTAGCTCCAATCGCGAGTCATTTAGAAAGATTAATTGGGAAAAACGTATATTTTATAGAAACATTAATCGGAAAAGAATTAAAAGAAGAAATTGAAAATTTGCCAGATGGTTCTGTAATTCTTTTGGAGAATATTCGTTTTTATAGAGAGGAATATGAGAACGATAAAAATTTTGCTAAAGAATTGGCAAAAATGGCTGATATTTTTATTAATGAGGCTTTTTCAGTTTGCCATCGTAAAATAGCTTCTTTGTGTGCGATAACAGAATTTTTACCTTCTTATACAGGAATTTTACTTGAAGAAGAATTAACTTACCTAAATAAGGTTATTCAAAAACCACGACATCCTTTGGTTCTAATCTTGGGTGGAGTTAAAACAAAAGACAAGATATCTGTTATAGAGAAATTTAAGGATAAAGCTAATTGCATTTTGTTAGGCGGAGTTATGGCAAACACTTTTTTAAAGGCGAATGATTTTATTATTGGCAAGTCGCTTTATGACAAAAACGTTCTTGTTGAGGCAAAGGATTTATATACTGGAAAAACAGAGTTGATTTTGCCTGCTGATTTCGTGGTTTTAGACAAAAATAATCAAAAGCAAATAAGAGAACTTGGAAAAATAATTGAGGATGATAAAATTCTTGATATAGGCCCAATAGCTTCTGATACCTTTTCTAAGATTATTTCAAAAGCGAAAACAGTATTTTTTAACGGTCCTATGGGAAAATTTGAAGATGAAGGATTTAGTGATGGAACTGACGAGATAATTAATGCAATTATTCAAAACAAAACAGCTTTTTCAGTTATTGGCGGGGGAGAAACTTTATTAGCTTTTAAGGTTTTAAAATCAGAATACAAAATACAAAATACAGAATACAGATTTTTTTCTACGGGTGGCGGAGCAATGCTTAAATATCTTGCTGGCGAACAATTACCCGGACTGTTAGCTTTAAAAATTAAGAATTAAGAATTAAAAATTGTTATAATGTTGGATATTATTGTTTTTTATCATAAAAATTGTCGAGATGGGCTTGCTTGCGCTTGGGTAGCTTGGAAAAAGTTCAAAAACAAAGCTGAATATATAGCGCTAAATTATCAGTCTCCTTTTGATTACAGTCTTAAAGGAAAGAAAATATATTTTTTAGATGTATGTCCCAATAGAAAAGTTTTAGAAAAATTAAAAAAAAGTGGTTGTGAAATTGTTATTATAGATCATCATTTAAGTGCAAAAAGAAACTTAGATTTGGCATCTCCTGGCTCATTTATTATTAGGCTTAATATGAGACATTGTGCCGCGGTGTTAACTTGGAAATATTTTTTTCCAGAAAAGAAAATTCCGAAAATGCTACTTTATATAGAGGATATGGATTTATGGAATTTTAAAAAGCGATCCAGCCGTGAAATTGTAGCATCTATTAATTCGTCAGATTTTGATCCTAAAGAATGGAATAAATTGGCTTATGATATTGAGGATAGCAGAAAAAGAAGGAAATATATACTAACAGGAAAGGAAATTGTTAAACATGAAGATGAGATGATAAAAGAGATTGTGCAAAAAGCAAAAAAGGTTAAAATGGGAAAAACAAAAACCTTAGTGGCTAATTCTTCTGTGTTAATTTCTGAGATAGGGGATGCTTTAATAAAGCAATTGCCACCAATGGCAATAATATGGTTTGAGGCAGGGGATTTAAAAAGAATATCCTTACGCTCTAATGGGAAGGTAGATGTTTCAAAAATAGCGGAAAAATATGGAGGCGGAGGACACAAGTGCGCAGCAGGATTTGCTATTAAGGCAAAAGATTCTTTTCCGTGGGAGAAATAATTATTTTAATAAAATTTAATTTTTTATGAAAGAAAAGATAAACAAATTAGAAGTTTATACTGATGGAGGAGCGAGGAATAATCCCGGACCAGCAGGTATCGGAGTTGTAATTGGTGATAAGGAATACGCTGAATATATAGGCGAAACAACCAATAATGTTGCTGAATATAAAGCGGTAATTTTTGCATTAAAAAAAGCCAAGCATCTATTAGGAAAATCAAAGCTTAAGAATACTGAGGTGATTGTTAATATTGATTCGTTATTAATAGTTAATCAATTAAATGGAAAATATAAAATTTTGGAAAAAGAACTTCAGTCATTTTTTATGGAAATATGGAATTTAAAATTTAATTTTCCATATTTAAAATTTAATCATATACCAAGAGAAGAAAATAAAAGGGCTGATTATTTAGTTAATCAAGTTCTTGATAAGAAAAATCAAAATACATTAAGTTTGTAAAAATTATAAAAAATTCGTCTCGCTAAACGGGACGAATTTTATTTATTGATCAAACCTATAAGCCGAATTCTGTATCCTGTTAAACAGGACGATAGTCATTTATCTAGCCCTGAAATTACTCTCAGGGTCAAGCGGCCACTTTCTGACAAATGTCAGAACACGAGCTTTGCACCCAGTAAGGATTTAGCCGTTTCATTCTTGAAATTACTTTCAAGACTCACCCTAATTAAAAAATAATTAGGGTGTTTTGAACCTTTCAGTTCAAAACGTCTCTGTTCGCACCTCTATTCCAGTTGTAAATCCGTCATTAGCGTTACCGCTAAGAGGCAAAAACTGGAACGATAGCTGTTAGCTATTACCTTTTACCAACTTTGTTTTAGGCAAAATTGGTGGTGTTCGGACTTTCCTCCCCTCCGTCGCTAAAGCTATGGAAGGGCGACTATCCAGTTCAATCGAGAATTATTATACACCTTTTTTTGATTAATTCAAGGATTTATAGTAAGATTAAAAAACAGGAATAATGATAAAAAATAAAAAAGTTCTGTTTGTTTTTATATTAAGCTTATCACTTATAGGTTTAATTTTTTTTGCTGGGCAGAAAATAGTCAAATATAACAATACTAACAAAGAAATTGTTGGTTTTGTAAAAGAAAATAATCTAGAAAAAGCAGTTGATTTAATTGATAATAACGTAGTTTTTAATGAAAACTTTTCTTTTTTGCCTATAATTGGACAGGGAATTGAATTAAGGCAATGCTTAAAAAGAATAGACAATAATTTAAAAGAAATAAGTAATGGATTTTTACTTACTTCAATGCTTCAACAAGATAAAAATTCATTGTCTCTTCTGAAAGAAACCTATAGAGATTTAGATTATTTGGATAAATATAATATAGATTATATCAAAGATAAAAAACATTATTTGGAAAATTGGCTTTTGTTTTTTGGAAATGATAAACCGAAAAATTATCTTGTTTTGTTTCAAGAAACAACAATACCAAGGCCTACAGGCGGTTTTGTTGGGGCTTATGCGATTTTGTCTTTTGATGAAGGGAAAATAGAATTTTCAGGAAATAATATTTTTGCTTTGGAGGAAATCTTTTTAGAAAAGATTATCCCGCCTGATCCTTTGCAATCTATTAGCGATAAATGGTTTTTTCATGATAGCAACTGGTTTTTTGATTATCCTTCCAGTGGACAAAAAATATTAAATTTTTATTCAAATACAGGAAATAAGCCTTTATTGGATGGGGTGATTCTTGTCAATTCTTCTGTTTTAAACGATTTTTTCGAAATCATTGGTCCAATAAGAGTTGATAATTATGATTCAATGATCGATCAAAATAATTTTCGCTCTTTTTTTAGAAACCAGATTCAAGAAATGGCTAAACCCGCCCCTATGCGTGAAGAATCAGAGTTTTTTCCAATATTTTTTCAATCCTTCCAAACAAAGTTAAGAAAGAGTTCTCCTCAAGTTCTTGCACAGATTCCAAGTGTTTTATTAAATGGTTTTATAAAAAAAGATATCCAACTTTATGTTATTGACGACAAATTGGAGTATTTTTTTGATTCTTTAAACTGGACAGGAAGAATAGAAGAAAGTAAGGATGATTATCTGGGAGTTGTTTTTAATCTTCTTCATCAGGATTTTTCTGAAGATACAAGAAATAAAGAAATAAAATTAAAAACAGAATTTATTTCAGATGGTCAAATTATAAATACATTAACAATTAATGCTCCTTCTTATACTTCCGTAGACAGATCTCAAGAAACTTATCTAAAAATTTATCTTCCTAAAGGAATAATAATAAAGAAAGCGGAAAATTGTTATTTAAAGAAAAATAAAAATACTTTATCATATTATAAGAAATTAGGATATAAAGAAGACGAGGATTTGTTTTTAATGGGAAAAACAAAAATAAAAAACGATAATCTCGGAATTGAAATTTATGAAGAAGGAGGAAAAACCGTAGTTGGTACTTGGGTAAAATTATCATTAAAACCCTTTAAGCTAATTTATAAATTACCTTTTGATTGGGCTAATTTTTCATCGTGGGAATTAAAAGTTCAAAAACAAAGCGGGCAGAATGTAAAATTTTCTTATGAATTTATTACGCCTAATGATGTAAAAATTGTCTCTACGCTTTTTCCTTTTAACGAATTAATTCCAATGGAAAGCGATATGATACTTAATCTTAAAAGAGAACAATAATTAAATTTAAGATGGTTAGCTTTAGAAAAATATTAAATCATAAATCTGAAACGATTTTTGGCGCCGCAATGTTAACGAGTAGCTTCGCAATACTTGGTGGATTTTTAGGCATTCTAAGAAACATGCTTTTAGCTAGTCGTTTTGGCGCTTTTGGAAATTTAGACATTTATTACGCTTCTTTTCGTTTGCCTGATATGATTTATAATATTTTTATTATGGGCGCTATTTCTGCCGCTTTTATTCCTGTTTTTAGTCAATATTGGGTAAAAGATAAAAAAGAAGCTTGGCAATTTTCTAATGCCATTATTTTAATTATTGGTTCTTTTGTTGGGGCATTAGCTCTATTAGTAGCGATATTTACAAAACCTCTTCTGTCCCGTCTTTTAATAGGTTTTAGTCCTGAGCAATTAGAAACGGCTGTTATTTTGACAAGAATTATGATGATTCAACCTATTTTAATGGGTGTTTCATCTGTTGTTGCAAGCATTTTAAAGATATTCAAATTATTTTTAGCTAGCGCATTAGCGCCTGTGGCTTATAATTTAGGGATAATAATCGGTATTCTTTTCTTTGTTCCATTAATGGGTTTAAAGGGATTGGCTTGGGGAGTGGTTTTAGGAGCTTTACTTCATATTTTAGTTCAAATCCCAGCTCTTTTTGGAACAGGCTATAAATTCACTTTTAACTTCTCTATTTTTAGAGAGCTCAATAGTGGTTTAAAAAAAGTAGTTTTAATGATGGTGCCTCGTTCTTTGGGAATTATTGCTTATCAAGTTTTTCTTTTAGGTATTACCGCTATAGCTAGTATGTTAAAAGAAGGAAGTATTGCTGTATTTAATTTGGCTAATGGAATCCAAAACTTACCTCAAACAGTTTTTGCTTTATCTTTTGCTATTGCTGCTTTCCCAAGTTTATCAAAATTAAACGCTGAGAAAAAGCATAAAGATTTTATTAAAACCTCTTTTGATACTCTTCTGCAAATATTCTTTTTTCTCATTCCAATAGCTATTTGGTTTTTTGTTTTCCGCGAACCAATCGTCCGTCTTTTATTTGGTTATGGGAAGTTTGATTGGGCTTCTACAGTAAAAACAATACAGGTTTTTTCTATACTTTCATTTGGAATGATTTTTCAAGGAATTAACGCTTTTCTTTTAAGAGTGTTTTTTGCAAAAGGAGATGCTTTAAAGCCGTTTATCGCCAGCGTAATTTCTTATTCAATAGGTTTATTTTTATGTTATAAATTAGGATTAATTTATGAAGTAGTTGGCTTAGCTATTGCAGTGGCAATTACTTACTTCTTTTATTTTCTTATCCTTTTCTTTTTATTGAAAGCAGATATTCCTATTTCTTTATTGAAAAAGTTTTATTATTCTTTAGGAAAAATCACCATTGTTTCTATATCAAGTGGAATAGTAGCTTATTCATTCTTCGCCTTACTTAAGGGAATTTTTCCAATAGATAAAGTTGTAAATTTAGGATTATGTGCTTGTGTCGCTTTTGTAATTTCTTTTGTTGCGTTTGTAGTCCTTTGTGATTGGTTTAATATTAAAGAAATAAAGGAATTAAAAACAGTTATTTTTCAGAAAATATATGGAACAAGAAGGTAAAAATATTAGAAATTTTGTTATAATTGCACATATAGACCATGGTAAATCAACTTTAGCTGATAGATTTTTGGAAATAACAAATACTATTTCCCAAAAGAAGCTAACGCCGCAATATTTAGATGGAATGGCTTTGGAGAAAGAGCACGGGATTACGATTAAAATGCATCCTGTTCAGATGAATTATGATGGTTTTGTTTTAAATCTCATTGATACTCCTGGCCATGTAGATTTTACTTATGAAGTTTCCCGCGCTTTGGCCGCTGTAGAAGGAGCTATATTATTGGTTGACGGTATTCAAGGAATTCAAGCACAGACTCTTTCTAATCTTCAGTTAGCCAAAGAACAAAAACTGAAAATTATTGGCGTTATTAATAAAATTGATTTAGATATTCATGATCTAGAGAACAAGAAGAAAGAACTGGCAGATTTATTAAATATAACAAGTGATGATATAGTTCTTGTTTCTGCTAAAACAGGTCAAAACGTGGATTTACTATTGAAAAAAGTTATTGCTGAAGTTCCCGAACCAATTATTAATGAAAGATTACCCTTTCGCGCCTTAATCTTTGATTCCCATTATGATTATTATAAAGGAGTGGTAGCTTACGTTCGCGTTGTAGAAGGTGAAATTAAAAAAGGTGAAAAAATTATCTTTACCGCAAGTAAGGCAAAAAGTAATATTGTAGATTTGGGTTATTTTGCTCCAGAATTAAAATTAAAAGAAAGTTTGAAATCCGGAGAAATAGGATGGATAGCCACTGGATTAAAAAATCCTGGATTAGTAAGAGTGGGCGATACAATGGCCAAGAAACTGCCAATCGAAGTTTTGCCAGGATATGAAGAGCCAAAGCCGATGGTATTTGCCGGTTTTTATTTAGCTAAAGGTGGTTCCGACTTTGAAAATTTTCGTTATTCTTTATCTCAATTAAAACTAAATGATTCTGCTCTCTATTTTGTTCCAGAAAATTCGGAAATATTAGGGAGAGGTTATCGTCTTGGATTTTTAGGAATGTTACATCTAAAGATTACCCAAGAACGGCTTAAAGATGAATATGGGTTGGATTTAATAATTACTCATCCTACTGTACCGTATAAAATTTTGGTAAAAGGCGATAAAACGCCAAAAATTATTACAAATCCAAGTAAATGGCCGCTTACAGATGAAATTCTGTATTGCGAAGAACCTTGGGTAAAAATGGAGATTATCACGCCCACGGAATATTTATCAGCAATTTTGAAGCTTGTTAATGATTCTCGTGGGCAGGATGTAAATACACTAAGTCTTTCAGATAGACTGCTGATTACTTGTCAAATTCCTTTAGAGGAGGTTATTAAAGACTTTTATGATAATTTAAAGTCTGTTTCCTCGGGGTACGCATCATTAAATTATGAAATATCCGAATATAAAAAAACACAATTAGAAAAATTAGAGGTGATTTTAGTAGGAAAAACATTTGAAAGTTTATCCAGAATAATCTTTGGGAAAAAAGCGGAAAGGGAAGCTAGAAAATTGGCCTTGAAATTGAAAAAAATCTTACCGCGTCAGAATTATCCAGTTTCTATTCAGGTAAAAGCGTTTGGAAGAATTATTGCAAGGGAAACTTTGTCTGCGTTAAAAAAAGATGTAACGGCGGGTCTTTACGGAGGTGACATAACAAGAAAGATGAAGGTTTTGAAAAAACAACAAAAAGGGAAAAAGAGATTGTTAGATCAAGCAAATATTCAGATTCCTCCAGAGGTTTTTCTTAAAATTTTTTCTAAATCCGATTAAATATGAAAAAATTATTCTTTATTATAATTAGTTTAGCTTTTATCTTTTTCTTTGCATTAAGGATCAAGGATGATTTATATAGATATCGATTATTAACTGACGAAGTAAAAAGTTTAGAGCAAACAAAAAGTAACATTGAAAAAGAGAAAGAAAAAAGGGAACAATTACTGGAAAACGAAAAACAAGAAGAAGCATTTGAGCAGGCAGCGCGTTTAATGTTAGGATTTAAAAAAAGTGGGGAAGAAGTAATAATGGTTTTACCAACTAAGGATTCTTCTAATATTTTAGAGCATCAAAACAGCACTTCTTCTGATTCTTTATCTGAAGAGCCTTTTGATTCATTCTTTTTTAAAATTTCTCAGATTTGGTATAATTTAATAGCAAAATTTAAGAAGTAGGTATTGCGGGATTCGTATAATGGCAATATGCAACCTTCCCAAGGTTGAGACGCGAGTTCGATTCTCGTATCCCGCTCAAATTATT
>CAYTXM010000010.1:1650-19984 GCA_964441595.1 uncultured Candidatus Saccharibacteria bacterium | reverse complement strand
TATGTTTATTGTTTTTTATTCCAGAAAAAATTAATTCTATCAGTCGCAGTAATTATTGCCTGAATTGGAGTTTTGCCTTTATTAGTAACATCTTCTATCATTTCCTGAAATATTTTTGTTATTTCTTGAAAATTATATTGATGCCAATTTTGGCTTAATAGAATTTGTCTTATAAATATTCCATTAATAGGTTCGTTAATATAATTTTGAATTAAATCTAAACGGGCAGGAGGATTTTTTGTTTGAAGATAATAAAAATTAGCAACATCCTTTTGTGAAAGAAATTTTAAAAATTGCCAGCATTCTTCAGAATGTTTTGAATATTGAGAAACCACCAAACTCATTGTGTCTCCATAATTTATCTTGTTAGAATAGGCAGTAAATTGTGGCAAAGACGCAATATCATAATTAAGGTTAGGGTTATACTCTTTTATAATCTTTTCAGCTTGATTGTATCCGATTAACATAGCAGTTTCTCCTTTACTAAAAGCAATTACTGAATCAGTAAAATTATCATTCCAGGTATAATAACGAGAACGGGAATCGCTAAATTGAGTATAAAATTTTAATGCTTCTTCACCAGGAAATATTTTTTTACTATCTACCAATATGTCATATTTAAAAGTCGTTTGTTTTTTATCTATATCAACAATATTACTGCCATATTGCATCATTAAGGCCGATAAAATATCAAAGTTCCATCGGACATTATAAGGAGATCCCAATGCTATTGCTGCTCGCGTAATCTGTCCTTGATTGTTGATTCTACGCAAACTGGAAATTAAGTTAAGAACTTCTTCCCATGTGGCAGGTGGAAGAGCGATATTATAATAATTAAAAATATCTTGATTGTAATAGAGAGCTAAATTATCAATATATAGAGGAATGCCGAGCAAATAATCGCCTTTTATCAGTTCGTTTTTTGCTATTTGAGGATAGGTTTGATTTAAGTCAAATAAGTTTAAGTCCTTGTCTTTTTTTAAATCTAAGTTAGCAATTTTATTTTCATAGTAAGGAAGATTGCTGTTCCAAAGCATAAAGATATCAGGAGCTTGATTGTCGCTAAAAGCCTTTAAGAGATCTTCGTGATAAGTGCTTTCATCTTTCAGCGTATAATTAATGCGAGTATAAGGATATTTTTTTTGAAAATTATCAATTATCGGTAAAAATGTTTTAGAATCATCTAATATTCCCCAAATTTCCAAACTAACAGGTGTTGGTTTCGTCTTATGGAATCTTATTCCCAAAAAAGCAATGGAAATAATAATTAAGCCGGCAATTAATAGAATTTTCTTTTGGCGTATTGTTAATGTCATTTATCTACTAATTTTGTTAAAAATCCATAATGGGTTAATCCCAAAGACAATTCTCTTTCTACTCGAAAACCAGATTTTTCTAATAAATTAGCGCTTTCGTCTTTGTTAATTGGGTAAAGTTTTTTTTGTGAAGGCAGTTTATCGGGGTACCATTCTATAAGGACTAAATAACCCTCCAATTTTAATACCCTTTTTGCTTCTTGAATTAAATTTTCTTTTTTCTCAGCTTCGAAGAGGATATTAGATATTAAAACTAAATCGCAGGAATCGTTAGGCAAATTACTTCCCCGTGTATCTTCTAAATTTGCCCAACGGGGTTCTATAATATTAAAAAGCCCCTCTAATTTAGAGCGGAATTCCAAAGCTTCTAATGAAGGTTTCCAAATATCAAGAGCTATTACTCTTCCAGAAGGTTTTAAACATTTTGCCATTGCCAAACTAAAATATCCTGCGCCACTGCCAAAATCAGCAACAGTCATCCCTTCTTTTAAAGGAAAGGTTTTAACTATTTCATCTGGATTGAGGAAAGATGCCATAATATTTATATTATATTATTATATCAAATTCTTTTATAATAGAGTAATCGCAGCGATTTTATCCCTCTCATCTAATCTCATAATTCTTACTCCTTGGGTGGAGCGTTTCAAAATGGATATGCCCTTAAGAGGGGCTTTAAGGATTTGTCCTTTTTGAGAAACGGCAATTAAAGATTCTTCACCTTCTACTAAGCAGGATTTTATAAGGTCTCCTGTTTTTGTCGTGATTTTCATTGTTCTTGTTCCATGTCCCCCTCTTTTTTGTTTTCTATATTCTTTTAAGTTTGTTCTTTTACCAAACCCATTCTCACTAATTACAAAAATTTGTTTTTTTGTTTTTTCTTCTTCTGCTTTGACAACAATTAAACTAACTACATTGTCACTATTAGAAAGTTTTATTCCTATTACCCCACTTGCGGAACGGCCAATCGCTCTGGCATCTTTTTCAGAAAAACGTATAGACTGCCCTTTATTAGTAGTTAAAATTATTTCATCATTCTTATTACATAAAGCGGCGCCGATAAGTTTGTCATCTTTTATAAGTTTTAAGGCTATGATTCCTCCTTTGCGAATATTGTCATATTCTTTTAGTAGGCTTTTTTTAATTATGCCTTTTTCTGTAGCCATTAATAGATAAGTGGAAGCAATTTCTGTTTGTTTTGAAGGATAATTTAACAAAACAATAATCTTTTCTTCAGGATTAAGGTTTAGATAATTTTGAATTGTTTTTCCGCGTGACGTGCGGGAAGTTTCTGTAATTTCGAAAGAGCGTAATTTAAAAAGACGCCCTCGGTCAGTAAAGAACAAAATTTCATCCCTTGTATTACAAGAAACAAGATGAGTCAAAATATCTTCTTCACTTTTTGCTTCATAAGCAATGACTCCTTTTCCTCCTCTTTTTTGTCCACGTAAAACATTCGGATTAAATCGTTTTACATATCCATTTTGGGAAAGAGCAATTAATGTTTCTTGTGATGGAATAAGTTGCTCCTCAGTAATGGCTTCAGGCAGATATACTTTGACTTCTGTTCGTCGTTCATCCCCATATTTTTCTTTTAGTTTTTTAATCTCTTCTTTAATAATATTAGAAATCTTTTTTGGTTCTTTTAAAATTAATGAATATTCTTTTATTAATTTTTGTTTTTCTGTCAATTCTTGTTCCAGTCTCTTTTTTTCCAGTTTTGCCAGATTTTGAAGTTTCATCTCTAAGATAGCGTTTGCCTGAATTTCGCTAAAGCGGTATTTTGCTATAAGTTTTTTCTGCGCACCCTCTTTATTTTCCGAAGATTTTATTAATTTGATAATACTATCAATATGATTTAGCGCTTTTGAAAGCCCTTCCAATATATGCGCTCTTTCCCTTGTTTTTTTAAGTAAATATTCAATGCGTCTTTTCACAATATCTTTTCGATGTGTGACATATTCTTCCAAGATATCTTTTATTGAGAGAACCTGAGGTTGTAATCCATTTTCTGTCAAAGCCAGCATATTTAAATGAAAATTCTTTTCCAATGGAGTGAACTTAAATAATTGATTGAGAATTCTTTTTGGAATTACATTGTTTTTTAATTCAATAACAATTCTGAGCCCTTCTTTATC
The DNA here is from genome assembly GCA_964441595.1 of uncultured Candidatus Saccharibacteria bacterium. Taxonomy (GTDB): domain Bacteria; phylum Patescibacteriota; class Minisyncoccia; order UBA6257; family UBA6257; genus DAOVIY01. The sequence goes on along the minus strand of CAYTXM010000010.1, from coordinate 16,533 downwards.
AGATTCATCTCTAAGATCTTTTATTCCTTCAATTCTTTTTTCTTCCACTAAATGAGCAATATGAGTTATTAGCTCAGCTTTATTTACCTGATACGGAATTTCTGTAATAATTATCTTTTTTATTTTATCTTCTATAATTTCTGTTCTGGCCCGACAAATTATTTTGCCTTTTCCATTTGCATAAGCTTCCAAAATATTTTGTTTACTAAAGATGATTCCTCCTGTTGGAAAATCAGGGCCTTTGATAAAATTCATTAAATCCTCAACCGAAGCGTGTGGACGATCTATTAAATATATAATGGCATCTACTACTTCTCTTAGATTGTGGGGAAGAATATTCGTTGCCATTCCTACGGCAATACCCATAGTTCCGTTTAGTATAAGCTGTGGTAATTTTGCCGGTAGGTATTTAGGTTCTGTTCTTGTTCCGTCATAATTAGGTATAAAATTCACAGTTTCTTTTTCCAAATCTTCCAATAGTTCCTCGGCTAAAGGAGTTAATTTTACCTCAGTATATCTCATAGCAGCTGCTGGGTCCCCATCAACGCTACCAAAATTTCCTTGTCCCTTAACCAAAGGGTAACGCAATGAAAAGTCTTGGGCCATTCTTACTAAAGCGTCATAAACTGCAATGTCACTATGTGGATGATATTTTCCTAATGTATCTCCAACTACTGTGGCTGATTTTCTAGATTTTGAACCAGAACCTAATCCTAATTCATGCATAGCAAAAAGAATTCGTCTTTGCACTGGTTTGAGTCCGTCACGAACATCAGGCAATGCGCGGGAAATAATAATAGACATAGCATAATCTAAATAGGACTCCCTAAGTTCTTCAGCTATACCTCTTGGTTGAATTGATTGAGATTTTTCTTTTTTTTCTTCTTTTCTCTCTTTCATAGAAATTAACAAATTACGAATTTAACGCGAATATTTTTATAAGGTTCGGAGATATTGTTGAAAAAACTATAGCGATTAGCGTGTTTTTGAAACAATTCTCCGAACCTAAAGCTTACTGTTTATTAAGTACTATTAATTTTGTCTCTCCTGGTAAATTATTTTTTCTAATAACTAATTTATCCAAAGTTTCTGCTTTTTTACTTATGGCCTTAAGGAATTTATCAAGTGAGTCTAATTTAATTTTTAAATTAGGCAAAGCATAATGCATAGGGATAATTATTTTAGGTTCTATTTGGTTAATTAAAAAAATTGCTTCCTCGTAATTTATGGTACCATATCCTCCTATAGGAATAAGAAGAATATCAACATTTGCGACTTTTTCTAAGAGCTCTTCTTTTAGATCCTTGTTTTCCAAATTTCCTAAATGGCAAAGTGTTACGCCCTCTGATTTTATAAGATAAATTGTATTGGATTTTTGCGCTATCCCTTCAATAAAAATCCCTTTTGTTTCTATTTCCCCAGGCCCTTCAAGGGTTAATGGTTCTCCCATAATAGAACTTTTGTTTTTGTCGTTTTCTTGTTGATATGGGATTAAAAGAATGTCAGATTTAAATCGTGGAGACTTTAATCCTGTTGTTGATTCAGGATAAGGATTAATGGCAATAATTTTATTTTTGCTGTCAACGCGAAAACAAGAATTACCAAACCATTGGATAATCATAATATTTTTATTTTAGCATAAATATAACTTATTTTAAACAAAGTGAGAAACAAGGTTCTCTTGAGCGGAGCGAAAGAGGTTCTTAATTCAATTTTTTGAACACTCGGATGCTAAGAATCGTTATGATAATATTAAAAGCAAGAAGAAAAACAATACATATAGGCAGGGAATGCGTAGTCATAAGTAAAATTTCTTCATTGTTTAAAGATTTAGAAAGCACAACCCAACGCAGGGCATCTACACTATAGGCTAAGGGATTATAGTGTGCCATAGTTGCCATCCAGTAAGGAACATTTTTTAATGGGAAAAAAGCTCCAGAGAGAAAAGCCATTGGCGCAATAATTATTTGAGAAAGGATGGAAAAGCTTTCTATTCTTTTCAAGCGCGAGGCAAAGAAAATTCCCAAAGCGGCCATTCCATAGCCAATAAGAAAAATCACAAGAATAATTTTTATAAATGAAGGTATGTCAAAATGAATACCCAAATAGGGCATTGTCAGTAAAATAAGAGTACCTTGTAAAAGGGCCGTAGTTGTTGCTCCTAAAATTTTTCCTAAAGCAATGTATGATCTACTAATGGGAGAAACCAGAATTTCTTTTAAAAATCCGAATTCTCTATCCCAGACAATAGACATGGTGGACGAAATAGCCATAACACTAATACTTAAACCTAATATTCCAGGAAAAAAGAATTGGGCAAAATCATAATGTAAAATAGGGGTAGGAAATATCGTTTTTAATCCCGTGCCAAAGAATATTAAAATTAAAAGGGGTAAAAAGATAGAAGTGAAGAATTTTAAAGAATTGCGTAAATAAATAAGCACTTCTCTATACCAGATTACATAAAGAGTTTGTAATTTTTTATTCATTATTCTTCTGTTTTTGGTTTTCTTCTTTTATTTCTGGCGAATTGAAGAGAGTAAACAAAGAAGTTATATCAAATTTTTGATTTTCTTCTTCCAGTTCCCCATTAATTTCTTCTCTAATTCTTCTGCCCGTAATCTCTAAAAAAACATCCTCTAAGGTAGGTTGTCTTAATTGCATTGAAGTAATATGAGGGCTAATAGCTTTAACTAATATTGGTAAGAATTTATCACCATTATCTATTTCAACCCTTAATTCTTTACCAACCCATTTAATTGAATATTTAGGAAATTTTTTTCGGAATTCTATTTCTGCTTGTTTATTATTCTCAGTTTTGAAAATAATGATATCTCCGCCAATCATTCTTTTCAGATTTTTTGGGGTATTAATTGCTACAATTTTTCCATTGTCTATAATAGCGATTCTGTCGCATCTTTCAGCCTCATTTAGATATTGAGTAGTTAAAAAAATTGTTGTGTTTTTTTTGTTTCTTACAGCAAAGATATAATCCCAGATTTTTTTTCGTGTTTGCGGGTCTAATCCAACAGTTGGTTCATCCAGAAATAGAATTTGGGGCCAATGTATTAGAGCACGGACAAGCTCTAGTCTTCTTTTCATACCGCCTGAGAATGTTTCAACTTTCATTTTTCTTTTACCCCAAAGTTCGCATAGCTTTAAGATTTCTCTTTTCCTTTTAATAAAATCTTTTCTGGAAACTCCATAAAGCATCGCATGAAGATAAAGATTTTCTTCAGCAGTTAAATGGTTATCCAAAGTTGTTTCCTGAAAAACCAAACCAATAGATTCTCTTACAGAATCGGGCTCATTTGTTGTATGATAGCCATTAACATATGCTAATCCAGAATCAGGCAAAACAAGTGTGCAGAGGATATTAATTGTTGTAGTTTTTCCTGCCCCATTAGGGCCTAAGAAACCAAAAATCTCGCCTCTTTTCACGGAAAAAGAAATCCCATCAAGGGCTGTTACATGTTTATATCTTTTTTTGAGATTTTTTACTTGAATAACCTCTGATATATTGTTTTGATTTTCTTCGGTATTTTCAGCAGAAGAAGACAATGTATCCATTTAAATTAAAATTAAAAATTCTACAACAATCCCATCTTTTCTTTTACCTCCCCAAGTGTTTGTTGAGCAATTTGAGACGCATATTTTTTCCCCTCTTCTAATATTTTGTCTACTATTTTAGGTTGTTTTTCATAATATTTTCTTTTTTCTTGGATTGGTTTTAATTCTTTATATATAGCTTTAGCAAGTTCGTCTTTCAGTTCTTTATATTTTATTCCCGAATCAAGATAAAGTTTTTCATATTTTTTTCTTTTTTCCTTGCCTTCAAATAATTCAACTAATATTAGTAAGACAGCCACTCCGCCTTTTTCTGGTATTTTTGCGCCTTTTCCTGAATCAGTTGGAACTTTTGCTAGTTTTTCTTTGATAGTGGGTAAATCGTCAATTAAATTAATATAGCTATTCGGTTTTGATTTTGACATTTTACCTTCACCAGTTAAAGAAGGGATGTAGGAATGTTGCATAAAATATGTTTCAGGTTCAGGGAAAGTTTGTCCAAAATGACGATTAAAAGCTCGTGCAATTTCTCTTGTTACTTCTAAATGGGGAGCTTGGTCTTTGCCAACTGGAACAAATTGAGCTTTATATAAGAGAATATCCGCTGCCATAAGAATTGGATAATAAAAAAGCCCCATATTAATATATTCAGGTTGTTCTTTTTTCTTGTCTTTATAAGTAGGCAGTTGTTCTAAACGAGACACTGGATAAATTGTGCTTAATAAATAAGCTAATTCAATATGTTCTGGAATTTGAGATTGAATTATTAGATGACATTTTTTAGGGTCCAAACCGCATGCTAAATATTCTAAAACTACTTCTCGAACATTTTTTTGAAAGGTCTTTGGGTCATATGGTGAAGTAATGCCATGAAGATCTACAACAGCATAAATGCAATCATAATTCTTTTTGTTCTGGAGTTCAATATATCCCTTTAAACCACCAAAATAATTGCCTAAATGAAGAAAACCAGTAGGTCTGCTACCAGAGAAAATTCGGGTTTTTAAATTGTCTTTTTTTTCTTTTTTATCCATAGATTTAGAGCGGGTAACGGGATTCGAACCCGTGTCTGAACCTTGGAAGGGTTCCATACTACCACTATACTATACCCGCAGGTAAATAAAAGAGATCTTTAAAAGACCTCTTTTTATTTTAACTCTTATTTTTCCAAAAATCAATCCTCTTTTATTCCTATATTTCGCTTAAAACTCGTATTCCCAATACTTCTAATCCGTTTTGAAAAACATTAGTAATTATTTTTAGAAGAACAAGCTGGGCATTTTGTCTGATTTTATTTTTTTCTTTTAACACAGGTACAGTTTCATAATATTTATTAGTTAAATCTGCTAATGATAAAAGGTAAGTAGCTAAATTATTTGGCGAATATCTTTCAGCGCTGATTTGAATCGTTTCTGGAAACTCAGATATTTTTTTTATGAGGGAAATTTCTAATTCATGATTTAATAATTTGTAATCATATTTTCCTATTTTCTTTGCTTTTGTAAGGATTTTATTTATACGGGCATATGAATATTGGAGGTAAACACTGGTGTCTCCAGAAAAATCAAGCATTTTTTTCCAATTGAAAATAATATCAGAAGAACGAAATGATTTTAAATCATTGAATTTTAAGGCCCCAACAGCGATTGTTTGCGCTAATTTTTTTTGTTTTGATAATGGCCACTCTGGTTTTTTCTCTTTAATTATTTCTAATGAGTTTGTAATTACCTGATTAATGACTTGTTCAAGAGGAATAATCTCTCCTTCTCTGGTAGAAAACTTTTTCTTTTTTTCTGATAGAACTAAACCGAACTTGATATGAGCCAATTCGGTTTTTTTATTTGGAAAAATAATTTTTGCTATAGTAAAAAGTTGTTTAAAATGAACGTCTTGTTCGTTGCCGACAATATAGAGAATTTTTGCAGGACAATATTTTGTAAGACGATATTTTAATAAAGCTAAATCGCGGGTAAGGTATAAGCTGGCCTCGTCTGATTTTTGGATTAAAGCAGGAGGAAGATTATATTTTTCCAATGGAATAATAAGCGCTCCTTCGCTTTTTTGCGTTAAATTCTTTTTTTTCAAAAGACTTATCAATGGTATTAAATCTTTTTCAAGAAAACTCTCGCCTAAAATAAGGTCAAATTTAATATCTAAAAGCCCGTATATCTTTTGAAAATCTTTAATTGATTCTTTTTTGAACCAAAGCCATAATTTTCTATTTTTTTTGTCGCCTTTTTCTAATTTTTTGAATTCTTCTTGTCCTAATTTCTCCAAATCTGGATTGTTTTTCACTTCTTCATGGAATTTTATATATAAGGAGAGAAGGGTAGGAATAGGATTTTTTTCTATTTCATTTTTTTCTCCCCAAAGTTTGTATGCGGCGATTAATTTTCCAAATTGAGTGCCCCAATCGCCAAGATAATTCCAGCGAATAATTTTATAACCCAACATCTCATATAAATTAGCTAATGTTTCGCCAATAATAGTGGAACGTAAATGTCCAATGTGCATCGGTTTGGCAATATTAGGTGAAGAGTAATCAATTATTATTGTTTTATTTTTACCAATCTTTGAAAGCCCAAATTTTGTTTTTTGCTTGTAGATAGTTTCTAATTCTTTTTGGATAAAAATTTTATTAATATAGAAATTGATAAATCCATTTTTAGCTAATTCTATTTTTATTATTTCTTTTGGTAATTTTTTCCGCATCTGATTTATTAAAATTGCGGCAATTTCAGAAGGTGCGTTTTTAATACTTTCACTTATAGAAAAAGCTAAAGTTGTACTATAATCGCCATATTGTTTATCTATTGGTGTTTCTAATAAAACATCAGGAATAGAAGAAATGAGCCATTTATTTTTTATGGCCGCTTTTTCACATGATTTTTGAACGAAGTTTTTAATTGTTTGTTTTAGCATAACTGCATTAAGATTACCATGCCTATTGTTATTAGATAAAGAGAGAACCAAAAAAGTTTTCCTTTCTTTAATATTCTTTCTAAGATTTTTAAACTAATAATTCCTATAAAAAATGAAACTAACATTCCTATTCCATTTAATAAATAATTATTTCCTCCCTGTTGTATTAAATTTGGTAGTTGTATAATAACAGCTCCCAAAGTGACAGGAATAGCTAAAAGAAAAGAAAATTTATAAGCGATTTCTGGTTTTAATTTTCTTAATAATCCAGTAGAAATAGTAAGTCCAGAACGGGAAATGCCCGGGAAAAGAGCAAGCGCTTGAGCAATTCCTATTATTAGAGCATCAAGCCAGGATATTGTATCTTTTTGTGTTTTTGAAAACTTAGTTAAGAAAAGAAACAAAGCAGTAATTAAAAAAGAGAAACCAATAAATTTTAACGATATAAAACTTTGTTCTACTTTTGCTTGAAAAAGAAAACCGAGGATTGTTGCTGGGATTGTTGCTATCGCAATAAGTTTAATTAATCGCCAATTTTTATTTAAAAACATTTTTTTAATCTCTTGCCAAAATACTGTTAATATTGCTCCCAGTGTTCCAAAATGAAGCAGTGCGTCAAATGTTATTGAAGATTTTGGCAAATCCCAGAGAATCTGCAATACAGCTAAATGACCAGAACTGGAAACTGGCAAGAATTCAGTTACGCCTTGCGTAATAGCTAAAATAATTGTTTGGAATATATTCATAATATTTGTCGGGCCGCCGAGATTTGAACTCGGGCTAAATCCTCCCGGGGGACTCGTGCTACCACTACACTACGGCCCGTTAATTTACATAATACTTTTTTTTAATTTCTTCTTCATTCTCTTCTAAAAGATTTTTGTATTTTTTTTCAGCTATTTTTTGTTTTTTCTTTAATTCATTTTCAGAAAGATGATTTAATTCTTTCGCCTCTTTTTTTAAATATTTTTTATTATTTTTTTTAGAATCATCTAATACTTGTTCTAACAAAATACTTAAAATTGCTCCAATCTTAGGACTTGGTTTAATGTGTAGTGCTTCAATTATATCATTGCCATTTATTTTTAATATTTTAAGAGATGGTTGTTGTCCTCCTAACTCCTGTAATACTTTTTCTACGCGAAATAAAAAATGACGAAGACGAAACGGAAGAGCTTTAGGGCACCCAGATCCTATTCTGTCAGCTTCTCTTACTTGAGCTAATTCTTGAATATTTTCTTTTCCGACTTTAACTAATAATCTACGGATAGCAGCATCTGTAGTAATTTCTGTATCATAAACAAAACCATGGCAACGCACTAATTTAATAATTTTTTCTGCTTTATCTTTAGGAAATTTTAAACGGCTAAGAATACGGGCTGTAATTTTTGCTCCTTTCCATTCATGATTATAAAAAGTAGAATCTATGCCTTCTCCTTCTTTCGTATATGGTTTTCCAATGTCGTGGAATAAACTAGCCAATCTTACTTCTAAACTATATTCTTTTTTGCAAGCATAATCCAAAGAGCGCCAAGCATGTTTCCAAACAGTATAAATATGGTGCTTATTTTGAGTTACTCCAATGCCTTTTTCTAATTCCGGAATAATTTGTTTTAACAAATCATTTTCTTGTAAAAGGAAAATTCCCTTAACAGCTTGCGAGGCATTAATAATTTTTATTAATTCATCCCGAATTCTTTCTTTAGAAATAAAACTGAGAAGAGAAGCATTGTTTTTTATGGCATTTAATGTTTGTGGCTCTATTTGAAAATTTAATTCGCAGGCAAAACGAATAGCTCGCATTAAACGTAAGCCATCTTCAGAAAATCGTTCTTTTGGGTTCCCTACTGCTCTGATAAATTTTTTTTGCAGGTCTTTTTGCCCATTAAAAGGATCAATAATTTTGTAATTTGCAGCTTGCAGCTTATAACTTTTTTCTTTAGTTTTAAGTTTTAAGTTTTGCGTTTCAAGGCGAAGAGCCATTGCATTAACAGTGAAATCACGGCGACTTAAATCTTCTTCAATTGTTTCAGCAAATTCTATTTTGTCAGGATGACGTTTATCACTGTATTTTCCTTCTTTTCTAAACGTAGTAACTTCAATGATTTTTAAATCTGGATTTTTTGAATCAGTTTTTATTAAAACAGTACCAAATTTATTTTCATAAACACTCTCAGGAAAGAGCTTTTGAATTTGCTCTGGCGAGGCATTTGTAGTAATATCCCAATCTTTTGGCTTTATAACTGACTGATTTTGTAAAATAGAATCACGAACACATCCACCAACAATATAGGCCTCAAAATCAGCCTGATTAAGTTTTTTTATTATTTCTAATACTTCCAACGGTATTTGCATATTTATAGCTTTTTTACTATAATTAAAATACTTTTATTTTAATTTTTAATATATTTTAACGTATATTAAATAATGAATAGTTGATAGCCTCTTCTTATCATAAAGTAAAATTGATTTTTTTTCAATCATGCCCTCGTAGCTCAACTGGATAGAGTGTGTGGCTTCGAACCACAAGGTTGCAGGTTCGAGTCCTGCCGAGGGCACAATATAAATTATTTAAGCCCCCATAACTCAACGGCAGAGTAGTGGCCTCTTAAGCCATTAATCCAGGTTCGAATCCTGGTGGGGGCACAACTCCTTTTGGAGGGGTGGCAGAATGGTAATGCGCCAGTCTTGAAAACTGGTGCCCGTAAGGGCTTGCAGGTTCGAGTCCTGTCCCCTCCGCCATATTTATTAATATGAAAGATAAAAATAAACAATTAGGTTTAGTTTCACGTCCTCCGATTATCGTCGTTTTGGGGCATGTAGATCATGGCAAAACGAGCCTTTTAGATTATATTAAAAAAACAAAAATTGCCGAAAAAGAATCAGGAGGAATTACTCAACATATTGGTGCTTATGAAATAGAGGTGGAAGGTAAAAAGATCACTTTTATTGATACTCCCGGACATGAAGCATTTTCTAAAATTCGTTCCAGAGGAGCAAAGGTTGCTGATATTGCTATTTTAGTAGTTGCTGCTGACGAAGGAGTAAAAGTGCAAACGAAAGAATCATTAAAAGATATAAAGGAAGCTCAGATTCCTTATATTGTGGCAATTACAAAAACTGACAAAGAGGGAGTTAATTTAGAAAAAATAAAAAATGAATTATCTGAAGCAGGAGTATTATTAGAAGGCCGAGGCGGTGATGTTCCTTTTATTGGTGTTTCTTCAAAGACAGGACAAGGCATTGATGAATTTTTAGAGCTTATTCTTTTGTTGTCAGAGATGCAGGAATTAAAAGCTAATCCAAACAATCAAGCTTCAGGCGTTGTGATAGAATCCCATTTAGATCGCTTTAGAGGAAATACAACAAGTTTAATTATTACTAATGGCACCCTTTATCTGAAGGATAATATAAAAGCAGATCAGATTGGAGGAAAAGTAAAAATTTTGGAAAATTTTCAAGGAAAATCTATTCCTGAAGCAACTTTTTCCTCGCCAGTGAAAGTACTTGGTTTTGAAAAGCCAGTATCAGTAGGAGCAAAGTTTTTAGTTGGTGGCGCAGGAGATGAAATAATTGATTTAAGCGAAGAACCAAGAATAGTTGGCAAAGAATTAGGAAATAAGGATTCAAAAATTAAAATTCCAATTATTATAAAAAGCGACACATTTGGTTCAGGCGAAGCATTAGAGCAAATCATAGCGCAAACAGGAGAAAAAAATGATTGGTCCTTTCTACTTTTAAAAAATGAAACTGGTGATGTTTCTGAAAGTGATTTTAAAATAGTTCCATCAGGAAAAACCTTAATTATATGCTTTAGGGTCAGAAAAAGACCAGAGACAAATAATATTCTTTTATCTAACAAAAATTTATTGTTGGTTGAAGGGAGTGTTATCTATGAAATTGAAGATAAAATTAAAGAATTAGTAGAGAATGAGTTTATAAAAAAACCAACAGAAGAAATTCTTGGGAAATTAGAAATTTTAGCTATTTTTAATCCTATAAAAAGAAGTCAATTAATAGGAGGAAAGGTTATTGAAGGTAAGGTTCAAAATAAAATTCGTTTTCGTTTGTTGCGTGAAGAAAAAATAATTAGCCAAGGCAAAATTTTAAATCTACAAAAAAATAAGGCTGATGTTCTGAATATTAATACAGGCGAAGAATGTGGTTTAATAGTTAATTGTCCAGAGAGAGTAGAGAAAGGAGATTTTCTTGTATTTTTCAGAAAAATCTAATAAGATAAATTATGGCCATGTGGTGAAGTAGCTAACACGACGGTCTGCAAAACCGTTATTCGTGGGTGCAAATCCCACCATGGCCTCAATTTGAAAATTATTTGTTGCCCAGGTGATGGAATTGGCATACATGACAGACTTAAAATCTGTTGGAGGTAACTCCTTGTGGGTTCGAGTCCCACCCTGGGCACTAAAAAAACATCCCGTTGGAAAATGGGATGTTTTAATCATTAATTACTATAAACTATTTTTATCTTAATATTTCCATCATTGTTTCTTTTATACCGAACTCTTTTGCCGATTCCTTATCAGCAAACCAAATATCTACTCTTGTATCGGTAAAACGCTCATGCATTTTATCATCAACAGTGAAAATCTTGTCTCTGAATAGTTCGGGAAATCTTACTTTTGTCCCAAATGGTAAAAAATTAGAAGCAACAATTCCATCATAAACCCATACGCCAGAAGCAGTGATAAATGGAGAATCATCTGTTTGGTCTGGAGTAGAAGAGTACGCTGTTACAGCAATTTTTCTTGTTTCAATTGAGGGCTGAAGTGAATGAACAGCTGTAAAAAAGGTATCATTTGAATTATGATAAAATCCTTCATTGCCAGCGCTAAGAATTTCTTGTCCAGAACTATTAATAATAGTAGATGGTGATCCTTCTACTATTAATCCTGACCAAGGGCTAAAAAAGCTAAAACTTAGAACCAAGACAAGAATTCCAGATTTTGCAGCTTTATTAAGAATATCCATAATATTTTATTTACATTAAAAAACTCCCTTTTTGGGAGACTTTTTAAATTTTAGCATATAAATAATTTTTGTCAACCCCCACACCAAATTTTTGTTGCATTTTTTGTTTCTTTCAGATAAACTTATTAATACCAAATATTAAAAATAAATTTAAGGAGGGTTGGCTGAGTGGTCCAAAGCAGCAGGTTGCTAACCTGTGGCCGTTTAAAAGCGGCCCGTGGGTTCGAATCCCACACCCTCCGCTAATCAAAGCCCCTTAAGGGGCTTTTCATTTTTAAGATTGCTTTAATAAAAAAATTATGATAATATAAAGATATTAAAATATGCTCACTACAAAACAAAAAGAAAAAGTTATTGAAGAATTTGCTACTCATAAAAAAGATACTGGATCTCCTGAAGTACAGGTTGCTTTATTAACAAAAGAAGTAAAGCTATTAAGCAAGCATTTAAAAAAACATCCCAAAGATTATCATTCAAGGAGAGGGCTTTTGGGTATGGTTTCTGATAGAAGAAGGCTTCTTTCTTATTTAAAAAAAGTATCGCTTCGTCGTTATAACAAGACGATAAAAAAGCTTGGTCTGTAATTTTAATTTATGCTTATAAGACACAAAAACCAGCGAATAGCGGTTTTGATAGATGTTCAAAATCTTTATCATTCTGCGAAGAATCTTTATGGTGCCAGAGTAAATTTTAAAAATCTTCTTTTAGAAGCAACAGCTGGTCGCCAATTAATTAGGGCAATCGCATATGCTACTAAAGCTGATGAGCCTGGCGAGGCTTCCTTTTTTGACGCCTTGGAAAAAGCTGGCATAGAAGTTCGATTAAAGGATTTACAAGTTTATCCTGATGGAACAAAAAAGGGAGATTGGGATGTAGGATTGGCAGTGGACGCTGTTAGATTATGCGCTAATATTGATGTGTTAGTTTTAGTAAGTGGAGATGGAGATTTTATTCCATTAGTTGAATACTTAGAAGCATTAGGAAAACATGTTGAGCTTATGGGGTTTGGAAAAACTTCTTCCTTCCGTCTGAAAGAATTAGTTGATGAATTTACAGATTTGGATTCTCGCCCAGATTATTTTCTCTTTAAATCTCAAAAACAAGGTTTTGTGAAAAAATTACCTAATATTATGAAAATTAAATTGAAAAGATAAAATAAATAAAATAGAATTGAAATAATACAAATGAAAAAAAAAGAATATCAATTAAAAATTGGAGATAAGGTTATAAGTGCAGAATTTTCTAATCTTGCCGAACAATCTAATGGGTCAGTAATGGTAAGGATGGGAGATACTGTGGTATTGGCTTCCGCAGTTATGGGCAAAGAAGACAGAATGGATTTAGATTATTTCCCTCTTATAGTTAATTACGAAGAAAAATATTATGCTGCTGGTAAAATTTACGGCAGCCGTTTTCTTAGAAGAGAATCTCGACCATCAGAGAGCGCGATTTTAACTAGTCGCCTTATAGACAGAACTATTAGGCCTCTTTTCCCCGCTAATATGAGAAGGGATGTTCAGATTGTAATTACTTGTTTATCAATTGATGAAGATAATGATCCTGATATTTTAGGAATTATTGCCGCTTCATTAGCTTTAGGTACTTCTAATATTCCATGGCAAGGACCAATAGCAGCAGTAAGAATTAGTTGGTTAGAAAAAACAGGGCTTATTATTAATTCAACTTACAAACAAAGGGAAGAAGCACTGTTGAATATGGTAGTTTCAGGCCCTGATAATGTAATAAATATGTTAGAGGCAGAATCTAAGGAAGTTTCGGAAGACATTGTCAAAGAAGCTATGGAAATGGCTCAAAAAGGAATCACAGAACTTAATAAAGAATTAAGTAGTATTATTACTGCAGAGGGCTCTTCCAAAGAGGAAATTATTTTAAAAGAATATGACGAAAACATTAAAGAAGAAATAAAGAACTTTTTAAAAGACAAATTAGAATCTGTTATTTATATTAAAGATAAAACTGAAAGAGATGATAACTTATTTGTTTTAAAAGGAGAATTGATTGATTATCTGCGTAGCAAAGATTACTCAGAAGAGAGTTTGTCTGACGCTAAATTTATTTTGGATCAGGAAATTGATAATGTTGTTCATAAAAATATTTTAGAGAGAGACAAAAGACCTGATTTACGAAAGCTAGACGAGATTAGGCCATTGGAAGTAGCTATTGACATTTTGCCACGACCACATGGATCAGCTTTATTTATGAGGGGTAAAACCCATGTTTTATCAGTTGTTACTTTAGGTTCTCCAGGCGATGTCCTACTTTTACAAGGCATGGAAATTTCAGGAGAGAAAAGGTTCTTACATCATTATAATTTTCCCGCTTATTCATCAGGTGAAATAGCACCTTTAAGAGGTCCAGGCAGGAGAGAAATTGGACATGGAGCTTTGGGAGAAAAAGCGATTTTACCAATGATTCCTTCTCAAGAAGAATTTCCTTATACAATTCGGGTAGTTTCAGAAATTTTGTCCTCAAATGGCTCTACTTCCATGGCAGCTACTTGCGCTTCATCATTAGCTTTAATGGCAAGCGGAGTTCCTATTAAAGAGCATGTTGCTGGAATTGCTATGGGCCTGATAATGGATAAAAATAATAAGTATAAAATTTTAACCGATATTCAAGGCCCTGAAGATCATTATGGGGATATGGATTTTAAAGTAACTGGGACTAAAAATGGAGTTACTGCTTTGCAGATGGATGTGAAAATGAATGGTGTAGAATCAAAAATCTTGGGAGAAATTTTAGATAAAGCTAAAGATGCAAGGTTGTTTATTTTAGAAAAAATGAACGAAGTTATTCCTGAGCCTAGAAAAAATCTTTCTCCTTTTGCTCCAAGAATATTTACTCTTAAAATAAAACAAGAACAGATAGGCAGTCTTATTGGTCCTGGCGGTAAAATTATAAATAAGATTATTGAAGATACTGGTGCTGCTATTGATATTAATGATGATGGTACTATTTTTGTGACAGCCCCAGATGAAGAAAAAGCAGAGTCAGCAATTATCAGAATTAAAGAAGTAACCAAAGAATTTTTAGCAGGAGAATTAGTGCAAGGAACGGTGTCGGAAATTAGGGATTTTGGCGCCATTATAAATTTAGGTGGCCGTAAGGAAGGACTTCTTCATATTTCAGAATTAGCCCCTCGACATGTAAATAAAGTGGAAGATGTTGTTCACGTAGGCGATGCCTTAAAATTAAAAATTAAAAAAGTGGAACCAAATGGCAAGATATCCCTTTCTTTAAAAGACGCCTTTGATAAAGATAATAAATAGAGGTAGATTTTCTTGACATTTGTTTTTGTGGTACAATAAAATAAATGAAATATCTTAAATTTTAATTTTTAAAAATATGCCAGAAAATTTTTCTTTACCTTCTAATGTCTCTAAT
>CAYTXM010000010.1:0-1550 GCA_964441595.1 uncultured Candidatus Saccharibacteria bacterium | reverse complement strand
CCACCTTCAAATGTTTTTATAAGAACATCGCAATCAGATTTAGAAAAAATTAAATCTGAAGGAGGGGCAATTTCAGGAATGCCTCCTTCGCCTCCACCTCCTTCACCACCACCACCTGCTGTTACTCCTTCACCAGGTCCTTCTATGGAACAGGGGTTTGGTATGCAAGGTACGCAACCAGAGCCTAGTATGCAACCAGAGTCGGCTTTTTCTGAATCAGAGCCTTCTTTTGCCCCGGAAGCGCCAGTTGGAGCGTCTGAATTTCCAACTACTGAGGCAGAACCTCCACAAAAAAATAAATTTCTACCCTTTATCATTATAGGTGTATTAATTATAGTAGTAGTCGCATTAGGATATTTTTATCTTTGGCCTAAGTTTTTTCAAGCTGGACCTGTTACTACTATTACAACAACCACTATTACAAGCACAACGACAACAACTTTAACTGCTTCGCCATATCCTCAAGTGAGTGGTCCGTTTCAAAAATCCCTTTTTAATATAGAAATTAGTAGTTTAGATATTGTTAAAGCTATAAAAGAATCAGCTCTTTCTGAAATGGCTGCTCCTGGAACCTTCAAAATTCTTATTCCTAAAGTACATAATGATCCTCTTACAAATGAGGAAGTAGTTCTTTCTCTTATTCCACAATTACCAGTAAGATTGCAGCCTTATATGTTAGCTCGTAAATATTTGGCCTATTCTTATTATGGAGAAGTTAATCCATCACTTGGTTTAATTATTGATATTGGAGTAGAAGGGAAGGAAGAAGTAAAATCAGTTTTCTTGGCTTGGGAAAAGAAATTAGGTATCTTAGATGATTTAAAAGATTTTTTTCTTGTAAATATTCCTAAGAAAACAGCAAAAGATTTTAAAGAAACTACCAATGCAGGCGCAGAAATTCGTTACTTTACTTATTCTGGGGAAGAAGCAGCAATTACTTATGCTTTTTGTGAGGGATACCTTATAATGAGCTCATCTTTAGAGGCAGTAAATAGTGCTATCTCTCATCTCCAGGGTATAACTGAACCTATCTATCCTTAGATTGCTTTTTAGTTTATTTTAAGATAAAATAGTATTGTATAAAATAGTATTGCTATGAATAAATTAGCTAAGTCTTTTTTAATAGTGCTTCTTCTTTTTTTGGCTCTTTCTTTACTTTTCTCTGCTTTAGAAAGTACATCTTCAAATACAAAGAAAGTAAGTTTTTCTGAAGCTATTCAAGCTTTAAGGGAACAAGAAGTAACAAAAGTTGTTATTCATCCTAACCGTATTAATATTTTTCTTCAGGATGATACTGTTTTAATTACAGAAAGAGAAGTAAATGTTTCTTTTCCAGAAACCCTTCAAAATTTTGGCTTTTCTCCAGAAGAAATATCTTCATTAAATATTGAAGTTGAAGGTGATAGTACATCAGCTATTTTCTTTACTATAATATTACCTATACTTATTCCAGTTCTTTTGATAGGATTTTTGTTGTTTTATTCTCTCCGTCGCGCTAATCAAGGAGCAATGCAGATTTTTTCTTTTTCCCATTCTAATATTAAACTATT
>CAYTXM010000009.1:0-20021 GCA_964441595.1 uncultured Candidatus Saccharibacteria bacterium | reverse complement strand
TTTCTTTTTTTTGCCTTCAGCTTGTCCAGAAAGAACCTCAGCACCTTTTAATTCTGCAAGCAGAAAAAGAACCAGAAATAATAAAATCCCAGAACCTGCCACTCCAAATGCTGTTTTCCAAGGAGATTCTTCTTTTTCAATATGTTTCTTTGCTTTAGCAACAGCTTCTGGAATTTCTCCTTTTTCTTTTGTGACTTTTTCTATTGTATTTTTAAGTTCTTGAAATTTTTCTTGTACTTCCGGATTTTTTGAAATTTCAGAAGCTTCATAAAAGATTTTAGATAACGCCTCAGGATCTTGGAGGATTTTTTCTATTGCTGACGAAGCTCCCATTTCTTTTAATTGTTCTTTAACTTTTGCTTCAGACGGTATTTTCTCTTTTGCCACCTTATCTTTCACTTCTTTCAGGAGCTCTTTTTTTTCTTCAATTGATTCTTTCTCTATATCTGCTATTTCTTCTATCATTTTTGACTTAATATTTGGATTTTTTATATCTTTAATAATCATGTCGATATTGTTTTTAAAAGGAATGTCTTGCAGAGCTAAAATTTGCGATATATTCTTAAGAGTTTCATCTTTATCATCAGATCCATACCAAAAATTTTTCTCTTTTGATTGTTTCTTAACAAAACTTTTCATTATTTTCAACTTTTTTTTATCTTCAATATCCCACTCCTTATAGTTTGAAGCCATGGCTACAGCAACTTCATCAATTGTTTCTGCTTTTTTCCAATTATAAAGGAATATTGATGGTTTTGATTTATTAAGTTCTGAGAAGATTTCTTGAATACCCTTATAATTATCTAAATATCCCAGATCTTTCCAATCATTAATTAATTCAAAACATTTTTTTGCTTTGAGATTTTTATTATTGTCTGACATTTGCTTGATTTTTTCCAGTTCATCATAATATCTCTCTGTGAGTTCTATCTCTAATTTTTCTTTTTTCTGCTCTTCTTCTGATTTCTTTTCTCCTTTCTCTTTTTCTTTAGTTTTATCAATTGATGATGCATTTTCTTTTCCCCCCGGAGTTTCTTTAATTTGTTTGTTTAATTCAACATATTCTATTTCTAATTTTTCCTTCCTTTTTATGCCGTCGGGATTAATATATTCTTTACTATCTAATTCTTCTAATTCTTGTTCCAATGATCTTAGTTTTTTATCAGTTTTTTCCTCTTTTATATCTTTATCCTCCTTATTTTCTGTCAATTCAGTATCCTCCTCTTTAGTAGGGTCTCTCCAAATACCATTTTCAAGAATCCAGCCAGGATAAGGGGGCTGTTCTTTGGATGGTTCTATCGGGATATTTGGTATTTGCTCAAATCCCATGATTTTTTTGCTACTATTTTTTATTTTTTATAATCTCATCAATAATTCCATATTCTTTTGCTTCTTCAGGAGTAAGCCAAAAATCTCTGTCTGTTTCTTTTGATATTTTTGCGATAGGTTGTCCAGTATGTTTTGCCAGAATTTGATTTAATTGTTTTTTAACACGGAGAATTTGTTTTGCCGCGATTTCTATTTCTGTAGCCTGACCTCCGGCTTCTCCCATTACCTGATGGAGAAGAATTTCTGCGTTAGGAAGAGCAAAGCGCTTGCCCTTTTTGCCGGCAGCTAATACAACAGCAGCGCCAGAAGCAGCCATTCCTAAGCAAAGCGAGGAAACATCACATTTAACATATTGCATTGTGTCGTAAATTGCCAGAGTAGAAGTAACTGATCCCCCAGGGGAATTAACATAAAGCAGAATGTCTTTTTTAGGGTCTTGATGTTCTAAAAATAACAATTGAGCAATAATAGTATTAGCTAAAGGATCATCAATTGGACCACCTAAGAAAACGATTCTCTCTTTTAAAAGGCGGGAATAAATATCATAAACTCTCTCCCCAATAGCGGATTTTTCAATAACAGTAGGAACAAGAACCATATTATTTTGATTTTGAGAAAAATTCTTCATATTTATTTATACTAATAGCTAATAGATTTAATATAGTGGTTTTTAAATCACTTGTCAAACTCTCTGCCTTTGAAAAATAAGATAAAATAAGTATAATAAGTTTATATGGAAGAAAAAGAATTGTCTATTATTATTCCCGCCTATGAAAAAGGGAAGTTAATTATTAATACAATTAAATCTTTGCTAGAGTACTTTCCTCATGCAGAGATTATTATAATTAATGACGGCAGTAAAGATGCTACAAAAAATATAAAAGATATATTTGGCGCGAAGATTATTTATTTAGAAAATGAAATTAATTATGGGAAAGGATATAGTTTACGTAAGGGATTTAGTGAGGCAAAAGGAAAATATTTGATTTTTACTGATGCTGATATGCCTTTTAGCGTTAAGTATATAAATAAAATGTTTGAAAAATTAAAAGAGAAAAAATCAATAGTAATTGGTCACCGCAAACGATTTTACAATGATAAGTTTTATAAAAAACTTCTTAGACCATTTTTGTATTTAGTATTAAAATTTTTATTTGGTTTTACATATCATGATACTCAATGTGGCTTAAAAGGGTTTGTTAAGGAAAAAGGAAAAAGGGTATTTGATATTAGTATTACGAACGGTTTTGTAATTGATATAGAAATCCTTTATTTGGCAAAAAGATTAGGTTATCCAGTGGATGAAATTGAAGTGAAACAGGAAATTTTTTCTGATTCATCAACTTTTAATTTTGCTAGCATGTTACAAATGTTTTTTGATTTATTAATAATAAGATTTCATCGCTATGAAGTATATTAAGTTTCAGAAGGTCTTTGTTGTTTTAGTATTTGTTTTTATTTTTGGGTATTTAATCTCTCAAGTTCCATGGGATTTAATTTTTGCCGACACAATGGTTGGCGGAGGAGATACTGGTTCTCATAATTATATTGCCTATTATGCTCAGGAAATCTTTCCAAAAATAAAATGGTGGTCCCCTGATTGGTATGCTGGTTTTCCCTTTTTATATTTTTATCCCCCGCTTCTTTATTATGCGACAGTATTATTAAGTTATACTATCCCTTTAAATATTGCTTTTAAGTTGATTACACTTTTAGGGACATTCCTTTTGCCAATAACAGTCTTTTTTTGTTTATTTTTTCTTAATTTTAAATTCCCTATTCCTTCTTTAGGAGCTCTTCTTAGTTTAAGTTATTTGTTTCTGGAAAAGTTTTCTATCTATGGCGGCAATATTCCAAGTACTTTATCAGGAGAGTTTTCTTATTCGTTTAGTTTTGCCCTTTTCTTTTTATTTATTGGTTTATTAGTAAAAGGGATAAAAGAGAATCGTTATTTAATTCCTAATATTTTTATTCTTTCTTTGATGGCCTTGTCTCACCCTTTTCCTGTTATGGTTGCTGTTTTATTTGCAGTGATTATCTTTTTGCAAAGCATCATAATAACCTTATTTCACAAGAACATTGTTATTCGCCCTTGGCTTATAATAAAGAAAGAAGCTAAGAGAGCTTCTTTGTATTTAGCTAAGGTATTTGGTTTGGCCTTTGGTTTAACTGCTTTTTGGTCACTCCCTTTTTTAGGCCTTCTTTCTTATACATCAAAAATGAGTTGGACTAAAGTAATTAAATTTGAGGAGATTTTTCCAACTGCTCTGATGATTTTTGAAATTATTGCGATATTAGGAATAATTTACGCTTCTTTCAAAAAAGACAAAAAAATTCTTCCCCTTGTTTTTATTATTTGTGTTTCTTTAATACCGTTTCTTTTTCTCGATAATTCTAGTATATGGAACGCCAGATTTTTGCCGTTTATTTTAATGGCTGGTTTAATGATTGCCGCATATGCTTTAGGAAGTTGGGTACAATACATAAAAAAACCTTTTATTTTTATTTTCTTATTAACTTTTTCTGGCTATATGTTGCTTTTCTATTTACCCTCAACGATTTCCTATATTCCTTTTTGGATGAAATGGAATTATGAAGGATTGCAAAGTAAGGATGCTTGGCCAGAATTAAAAAACCTTTCAAATTATTTAAAAGGCCTTCCTTATGGAAGGGTAATGTGGGAATATCGCTCTGAATATGATAAATTTGGTACCCCTCGTGTTTTAGAAAACCTGCCGATTTTTACTAATAAACCAACTTTCGAGGGGTTATTAATTGAGTCTTCTGTTTCTGGTTATTTTCATTTTATTAATCAAGCCGAGACAACAAAAACGCCCACTTCAGCTATAGCCGGATTAGAATATCCATCCTTTAATTTTGAAAACGGAGTAAAGCATTTGCAATATTTTGGAGCTCAATATTTTGTCGCGTACACATCCGAAATTAAGGAATTAGCTGGCGAATACTTTATTAAGATGTCCGATGTTGACGGATTTAGTGTTTATAAAATTCCACATTCTGATTTAGTTGAAATTATTCCAGATATTGGCTTAAAACTAAAAACAAAAAAATGGTTGGATGAGTCAATTGATTGGTATAAAAAAATGGACTTGTCCCAGCCAATAGTTTTTTATCAAAATGAAAAGGAATTAGATAGTATAAGAGAATATCTTCAGCACAAGGAATTATTAGAGAATTCAACAGTTGAAATAAAAGAAATAAAAAATGATTCTTTGACTTTTTCAACTAATTATTTAGGAATGCCTCATTTAATAAAATACACTTATTTTCCCGGTTGGCGAGCAAAAGGAGCAAAAGGCCCTTATTTAATCAGTCCGTCTTTTATGATGGTAATTCCTTTTCAAAATGAAGTAACTTTAGAATATTCTTACAATACTTGGGATAAAATTGGTTTTACTATATCCATAGGCAGCTTTATTGCGCTCCTATGGTTGTTGTTAAGAAAAAACTATTGTTCTTCTAGTATTTGAAACACTTTTTCGTTGCGTATTATCCCCAATGCGAATTCTTTTAAGTTTTCAGGATTAACTTTTTCTTTAATTTTTGGATCAGGAATTTGCTGCAGGACTTCACTAGTTTTTTCTTTTATTTCACTTTCAGAAACTTCAATTTTTTCTGAAAGACCAATTTCTCTTAAGACCAAAGCTGAGAAGACTCTCTTTTCTGCCAGTTCACGGAGGTCCTTCCTTAACTCTTCCTCGCTTTTTTTTATTTGTTCAAGATATTTTTCAAAAGTTAATTGGATTTTTTCAAGCTGGGATTTTAATTCTTCCATCATTTTCTCAATTTCAGTATAAATGAGTATCTCAGGAATATCTGTTTTAGTTTCCGCTATTATTTTATCTAAAACAGCTAATCGCCATCTCTCTTTTTCTTTTGCCTCTTTTTCCATTTTAAGGCCTTTTAGAACATTTGTTTTTAATTCTTCTAAATTTTTAAATTTTCCCAATTCCTGGGCGAATTTATCATTAAGAACGGGTAGCTTTTTCTTTTTTATTTCTTTCAGAGAAATTTCAACGGAAAGTTTTCTACCTTGTAAATCTTTTTGCTCCCAAGATTTTGGCACTGTTACATTGAAGGTTTTATTTTCTCCAGATTTCATTCCAATTAAATTTTCTTCAAATCCTGGAATAAAATGTCCTTTTCCCAATACAAAAGCATAGTTTTTATCCTCACCATTTTTAATCAAACTTTCTTTTTCTTTGATTTGGTAGTCAATAGTGACGATGTCTTCTTTTCCCGCTGGATGTTCTACTTTTTCCAAAATAGAACGGGAATTTTGCAACCATAGTAATGCGTCATCAATTTCTTTTTTTTCTACTTTAACATTCATTTTTTTCGCCTGCATATCTTTGGCGATTTTTTTATAATCAGGCAAATCCAAGCCAGGAATGGTAGATATTTCTGCTTTAAATTCTACTTCCTGATTAGGAATTATTTTAGTAATATTAATAGATGGATACCCAATTGCCTGTATCCTTTTTTCTTTGATAATCTGCGGATAAAATTTCTCAATAGCTAAACTCGCTGTTTTCTCATAAATTTTTAAAGGGGAAAAATGATTTTCGGCTATTGATAAAGGAGTTTTACCAATACGATATCCATCAATCTTGAGATCTTTATTAAGTTCTTTTAGGGCAATCTCCTTAAAAGGCAACAAGTCTTCTTTATCAAGGGTAACAATTATTTCAATTTTTGATTTTGGAAGCGAATTAATTTTTATTTTCATTGTTGTAAATTTATTACTTAATCTTTTTTAATTTTTTTGATTCTTTTTCTGCTTTATCTTTTGATTTTTCGGATTTTTTTCTTTTTTTATTTTCACTGTCTTTTCCTTTCTATCTTTTTCTTTGGTATCCGCAGTTCCTCCTTCTATTGTTTCTTCTGGCGCAAGAGCAGAACGAATATCAATTTTCCAGCCAGTAAGCTTTGCTGCTAAACGAACATTTTGCCCGTTTTTGCCAATAGCTAAAGAAATTTGGTCGGGTGGAACAAATACTCTTACTTCTCTTTTTTCTGAAATAATTTCAGCCTCTTGGATTTTTGCTGGACCTAAAGCAGATGCAACATATTTAGTTGGTTCTTCAGAATAAGGGATGATATCTATTTTTTCGCCGTTTAATTCGTCAATAATTGTTGTCACTCGTGTTCCTTTTTGTCCAACGCAAGCGCCTACAGGATCTACGTTTTCATCTTTCGAATCTACAGCAATTTTAGTTCGATTTCCCGGTTCACGAGCAATGGATTTTATTTCTACCACACCTTCGCTTATTTCAGGAACTTCCATTTCAAAAAGATGAGAGACGAATTTTGGATGACAACGCGATAGCAGGATTATAGGTCCTCGTCCTTTTTCTTCTAAACGAAGAATATAAAATTTCTTTCTTTCTCCTGCTTTGTAATGTTCTCCCGGTATTCCTTCATTAGCATAAAGAACGCCAAATGTTTTTCCTAAATCAACATAGATATTATTTCTTTCTATTCTTTGAATAATTCCACTTATTACCATACCTTCTTTTTCTTTAAATTCTGAAAGGATTGTTTCTTTTTCTAATTCTTTAAGTTTTTGAAGGATAACTTGTTTTGCGGTTTGGGCGGCTATTCGACTAAAATCACTTTTTACTTCCAAAGGGGTAATTATTTCCTCATCAACTTTAATATCAGGATTTATCTTTTTTGCTTCTTCTAAGAGGGTATGCCTATCAGGATTAAATCTGATTTTTCGATCTTCGTCTTCTTCTATCTCGTTCTTACCTTTTTTTTCTTCCTCTTCCTCCTCGGTAGTAATAGAAGATTTATCAACAACAATTTTTACTTGCGAGAATTTTACTTGTCCATCATCAGGATTAATTTCTGCCCGGACAACTTGTGTTTTTTTACCGTACTCTTTTTTATAAGCAGCAGCAAAAGCGACTTCTAAAGCTTCGAAAACTTTTTGTTCTGAAAGTCCTTTTTCTTCTGCGATCTGACGGATTAATGGTTTTAATGTTTTTAAATCCAACATATTTTTCTGTTAATTTTATTAAGAAAGATCGCCTTTGGGCGATCTCATCGTTATTTTTAATAGTTTATATTCTTTTTTAAGAAAAGTCAAGTTTTACAAAATTTGTAATTATGAAGTAAAAATATTAAAATAAAAGAATGAGAATAGGGAGAATTGGTTTTTTTTGGAGAAGATAAAGCAATAGCTTATCTTCAGAATAGCCACTACCAGATTATACAAAGAAATTTTCAAAGGGAATGGGGTGAAATTGATATTATTGCAAAAGATAAAAAAAACAAAAGAATTAGTTTTTGTAGAAGTTAAAACAAGACAATTAAATTATGCTTGCAGTTTAAGTCCAGAAGAAACATTAACTTCAAAAAAGGTTCGTCGTTTAAAGCGAGCCTTTTTAAGTTATCTAAACCAATATAATTTAGAAGATAAACCATGGCGCTTTGACTTTATTGCCATAGAAATAGATAATTTTAAAGAAAAACCAGTGATTCGGTATTATAAAGATATATTTTTACAATTTTAGATTAAATTGACTTTGTGACACGGTAAACGTTGTGTGAAACAAAGTGTGAAACAATATTAACAAAGCCATTTCCTAACTTTTGCTAAAAAATTTGGCTTATTTATGGGCAAACCAAGTAATCTAAGCTAGCTGTAGCTTTATTAAGCCAAAAAGTAGTATTAAATAGAGAAAATAACATTAACTTTGTTTCACATGAAACAAAGTTAATGAAATGTTTGTCGCCAAACATTGTGTGAAACAAAGTGTGAAACACTATTAAACAGTGCGAAACAAAATATTTGTGGACTCAGCGAGAATCGAACTCGCGTCTCCGCAATGCGAATGCGGTATATTGCCACTATACTATGAGCCCATTAGGCATATTTTTTTACCTAGGATTATCTAAGATAGCATAGCAAAAACTTTAGACTTAAACAAATTTTTGGCAAATAAGAAAGAATGGGTAAACCCATTCTTTTATTTGGTCGGGGAACCGGGACTCGAACCCGGACTAAATCTTCCCAAAAGACTCGTGCTACCATTACACTATCCCCCGATATATTTTTTATGTCTCCCTGGGAGGAGTCGAACCTCCATCAACGGCTTAGAAGGCCGCCACTCTATCCATTGAGCTACAGGGAGAGCTGGTTTTTATTTTAACACATCTTTACTTGAAATAAAAGCTTTTTTGATTTATAATAGGACTGAAATGATGGTGGGCGTAGCTCAATGGTAGAGCACTTCGCTGTGGCCGAAGTGGTTGGGAGTTCAAATCTCCTCGCTCACCCTGTTGACTTAAAAGTCCTTTATTTAAAAAGACTTTTTAAATTATCTTTAAAGAAGATTTGACTTATGGTATAATAAATAAAGGGTCGATTATAATAATCTTTTTTAAATTAATCATTAAAATTACCATGAAAACATTAAAAATAATAGCTTTAGTCCTTGTTATTGTTGGAGGTTTAAATTGGGGATTAGTAGGTTTGTTTAATTTTGATTTGGTCGCAGCTATTTTTGGGGCAATGTCTGCTATTTCAAGAATAGTTTATATTTTGGTTGGCTTGTCAGCTGTTTATTTGGCTTTCGCTTCCTTAGTAGAGCCAAAAGTACAATAAGGATAATAAGCACAAAAAATAATAGTAAGACCTTTCAGTAATTATTCATTGCTTTAATAGTTTTATATTAGTAGTTTTAGAAGAAGGTTTAATTATTATATTATCAAAAGCAGGCCACACAATTTTTTCTTGATTTATAAAAATTAGATATAAAAAACTATCAAATAGGTTTTAATATTGTCCGTTTTTCGGAGGATTTAATGAAAGGATTTATTAAGCGGTTACAATTTATACGGGTAATGATTTTTGTTCAATGATAATTTTAAAAGGTTCAATTTCTTCTTTTATTCTTTTCCAATCTAAAGTTCTAAACATGTCCTTTAATGGACCCTGCCAATTTAATATGAAGGATTGCCTCTTGTGTTTTCTAAGTTTATAGTATTTGGTATAATATAAATATTATGAAAATAGATTGGAATAAAAAAATAGGTATGCAGGAAGAAAATTATGGCCTGACCGTTTTTGTTGGTGGATTAATGCAAATAGTTTTTGGATTTAGTTTTGGTTTAATTCCACTGGCCATCTTTATTGTTTCAATAATTGCTTTTGTTTTGGGTTTAAAATATGATAAATACGAACCATTTAGAAGGAAAATGGGTTTTATTGGTATGGGTATCATTATTGCAATGGTCTTACTTTATTTTGTTTTTGGTTGGGTAGGAATTATTGGCACATTGGTGATGCCTAAGGATGTTTCAATGTTAAGATAAGATTAAGATAAACATGGAAATTTAAAACAGCCACGATTTATCGTGGTTGTTTTTTAATTTATTAGTTTTTTTAATTTCTGCGCATAATGCGACGACGCGTATATGCCAACCAGATATCACGAATTTTATTTTCAGATCTAGCAAAAACCAATTGGCCTTTAGGATTAAATTTTAGGTAATACCAGATTATTAAAGCTGATATTAAACTGATAATAAGAGATATTAACAAAGTGTTCAAAGGGCCTGTTCGAATTGTTGCAGCACCAGCTACTAATCCGTAGGTAATTGAAGCACTATCTGTTATTTTAGTTTCATTGTCTGCTGTTACTTCAGCAGTATTGGTGTAAGTTAAATAAGTTCCTGAAGAAAGGCTAATAGCTTGAAATACTATAGTTTTACTAGCGCCTTTATAAATTGTTCCTAATGATAAGCCAGTAGTAGCTATAGTATCAGCTTGTACTACACCATTAATTTTAGTAGTGCTGGGCATATAACTAAGTACAGAAGGCATAATGTCTTTTATATTTACATTATAAAGGTCTCTATTATTACCTGCAGTTATTGTTAAGTAAAATTCAATAACATCTCCTTCAGTGACACGAATAACCTTTGAATACACCCTATCTCCATTCGAAAGATTTCTTCCTAATTTTGTTAGGCTAAGATTAGTGCTTACAGAAGTTGTGTAAATTGTAATAGAACGTGTAACCTGTCCACAACTACCGTAACATGTTAAAGAATAAGTTGTATTAGAATTAGGAGAAACAGATTCGTACCCACTTGTTGATTTGCTTCCGCTCCACCCATTAGAGGCAGTACAATAATTCATATTACTAGATGTCCAACGGAGATATGTAGATTCTCCTTGAGCAATAGTATAATTATCTGCCCATAGGCTAAGCGCACCAGTATTTGTACATTGATTACCTACATTTACGCTACAAGAAGCACTTCCACTTCTATTCTGTGAATCATTGACAGTTAAATAGGCTGTGTAATTACCATTTGAGCTGAAGCTTTTTTGGCTATATGAGCTGTTTCCATAAGTTGCTCCAGACCAATAATATGAATAATTTCCCGAACCACCAGAAACATTACTAGAAAAAGTAACTGTTTGGTTCGTTTGGGCTGGATTAGGGGAGGCAGAACAAGAAACAGATAGAGATTGATTTGTTTGTTGACAAGCATTAGCACAATCATTATATGAAATATAAGAGCCAGAAGTTGTTTGATAACATTGGTAAGTAGAATAATTGCAAGCATATCTAGTTATAGGTGCTTGACAAGCATTAGTACAATCATTATATGAAACGTAGGGACCAGATGTTGTTTCATAACATTGATAAGTAGAATAATTGCAGGCGTAGCGAGTAATAGGGTCTTGGGTATAGACAGTAACGCTATCAGTGACTGTGCCACAATTGCCAGTACAAGTGATAGTAAAGGTAGTAGTTTGTGTGAGATTATAAATAGATTTGTCTCCATTAAGATCTACGCCACTATTCCATTGGTAATTATATGGAGAAGCAGATGTAGTACAGTAATTGGTATTAGAAGAAGTCCAATGCAAAGTAGCAGAACCGTTATAAGATACAGAAATCGGAGCAGCAGAGATATTTACTGATGGAGAATGGCAAATAGTAGTGGTTGTGGTAGTGGGTGGAATAGTCGTAGTGGTTGTAGTCGGAGGACAAGTTGTTGTAGTTGTACAAGGAGGTTGTGTAGTTGTAGTTGTGGGATAATGACAATCAGGAGAATGACAAATAGAAGCATCTACAAAAGATGGACTTATTAATGTAAATAGCAAAATACCCCCTAAGACAAAGCTTGGGATTATATATTTTCTGAGAGTTTCATGAGAAAACTTTTTCATAGTTTTGTTTTTTTATTCTCGTTTAAAGATTTATATAATACTATCACATAAGGCATTAATTGTCAATAGACGAGTAAATAGGCAGTTATTTTGTGATAGAAGGTTGACAAATCATAAAAATGTAGTATAATATGATTAGTATTATAGTATTTTTGATAATTAAATAAGTTTTTAAAATAAAAAAGGAGGACTTAGAAATGAAAGGAATGAAAAGAAAAGGACTATTTTTCGTTTTAGTAATTTTGCTGGGAGGTTTGTTGACAGGGTGCAATATTATTATTACTGCCCCTGATTGCTGCCAACCGCCGATTACCATTGAATGTAATGTGACCGTGATCTCGACTTCTCCAGATGTATACGGAGAGATTCTTGTTAATGGCGAAGGAACTGGAAAACATTTTCTTCCTTATCAATCCTATCAATCAATAACGATTGTGGGCATTCTTTGTAATGAAGTAGCGGTAATTAGAATAAGAGATAATTGTTGGTATTTATCACACGAGGAGTATGCCCTTATCGTCCCAGGAGCAAACAATAATGTAGTATTTAGCTATTGGGGTCCGTATGGCGTACGGGAGCAAAAGGGGCAGAATCATTATGATGATTGCCAATGCCATCAGTAGAAGGAACAAAATATAAGCCCATCCACTTATTTGTGGATGGGCTTGATTTTTTTAAATTCAATCTTTGTTTTGACACACAGTAAGGCTATTTGTCAAGAGGTGATAAATGTGGTATAATATAATATAATTAAAAAATTAATTGAAATTAATTGAAATTGATAGAAATTGATAGAAATTTATTGTAATATATATTAAATATGAAAATACTATCTAAAATTGAAAATTGGTTTTTGCCGACTAAAGAGAATAATTTTCAGCCAAGCGTTTTAAGCGACAGGGCGATTTCTATTTTTATACTTTTATTCTTATTAGTAAAGGTTATTTTTAGTTTTAATTTAATTTTAGTAAAGCAATCTTCCCTTTGTGCTGATATTAGTGCTCAAAGAATAATAGTTTTAACTAATGAAGTTCGTCAGCAATATAACTTGCCACTTGTAAAAGAAGATTTATTATTAAATAAAGCTGCTGAGGAAAAAGCTCAAGACATGTTTAAAAATAAATATTTTAGTCATTATAGCCCAACTGGAGTTTCTCCTTGGGATTGGATAGATAAATCGGGATATAATTATTATTATGCTGGGGAAAATTTAGCAATGAATTTTTTAGACACGGAGGAAGTAATAAAAGGATGGCTTAATTCCCCTTCTCATAAGGAGAATCTTTTAAATAAAGATTATAAGGATATGGGGATTGCTGTTGTTTCAGGAGATTTTAATAATGAAGGGATCAACAGGATTTTGGTAGTGCAAATGTTTGGTTCTAAAGTTAAGCCGTCAATTCCAGTAGCTATGGCTCAAACTCCTCACGCGAATGAACCACTGCTTCAAGAAAAAATTCAAGCGACGACAACTACTTTAGTTTTATCTGAGAGAACCGAGACAACTGAAACAACCCAGACAACTAAGACAACAATTCAAACGATTGTTGGTGCTGCAGAAGAACAGGCGCAAGATGTAGCTGGCTCACAAGTCTTAGCCCAAAAGGATGTATTAGCTCAAATTA
Organism: uncultured Candidatus Saccharibacteria bacterium; assembly: GCA_964441595.1. Lineage (GTDB taxonomy): Bacteria > Patescibacteriota > Minisyncoccia > UBA6257 > UBA6257 > DAOVIY01. The sequence continues at coordinate 6,848 of CAYTXM010000009.1, read as the reverse complement.
GTAATAACACAAGAAATCAAGTAGAGACAGCAAATAAAGTTATTTCCGGACTTATAATTCTTTTAGGGATAATGGCGGTTGCAGGAGTTATTTTACAACAGAGAACAATTGCTTTTGGTTTTTCTGAACTTGTTTTGAGAAGCGCAATTATTATCATTTTAGGTATATCATTTACTGGGTTTCATTTGGAGAATTTGATAGGGCACTTGATGATTGCTTAAAGATTACTATTTTTATGATGAATATTTTTAAAGACTTAAAGCTTTTTTTTCAGATATTTTTTATATTTTTTATAATCTCCTTTTTTATTTTTAATGGGGCTGCTTTTTTTGATTTAGTAAATTATAAGATTAGTAAATCAACAAAAGCTATAAGACAAGAAATAATTCGCACGCCCTCTTTTTTGGTAGATTTTTTATCTGAATCGGAAATATTGCCTTCTATATCAGACATAATATCAGGAGGTGCTCATGTAGTTAATTTGCCTGCAATTCCTATTGAGGCAGAAAGTTCTAATCTTTTAGAAATGCCTCAGTTTAATATCAAGGCGCCAATTCTGGAGGTAGAAACACCTGACTCAGGAACAATTTATAAAAAATTAAAACAAGGTGTTGTATTATATCCAGGCTCTGATATTCCTGGTAATGGGTATTCTATTATTATAGGGCATAGCTCGCAATATCCTTGGGATCCAGGCAGATATAAATCAGTGTTTTCTTTATTAAACCAATTTGAGCAAGGTGATAAAATTTATGTATTTTGGGATCAAAAACCATTAGTTTTTGAAGTCAGAGATAAAAAGATATTTTTGCCGTGGCCTAAGGGGACAGAAAGTACTGAAACTATTTTTCCGCCAAGCGATGAAATAACTTTAGTTTTACAAAGTTGCTGGCCTGTAGGCGTTGCTTCTAAAAGGGTAGCAGTAAAAACCGTGCTTGTAAGATAATCTTTTTTTTGCTATATTAATTTGTATTAAAAGTCTTTGGCGCTATCGTCTAGCTTGGTTTAGGACACAGGGTTTTCAGTCCTGTAACATGGGTTCAAATCCCATTAGCGCCACTTTATTATCGTTTTATTATTTATGATAATTTTAGGAATTGAGACTTCTTGTGACGAAACGGCTGTTGGTATTTTAGAAATTAAAAAAACCAAAGCCGGTTTTTTTATTAATCCACTTTCTAATACGATAGCTAGTCAAATAAAAATACATAGAAAATATGGAGGGGTAGTTCCTATGTTAGCAAGTAGAGAGCATACAAAGAATATTCCAATAATCACTAAAAAAGCTTTAGAACAGGCATTTGGCTCTAAAAAAGACATTATTCAAAAAATTGATCTTATGGCTGTTACAAAAGGCCCGGGATTAATCTTATCTCTTTTAATTGGAGTTAATTTTGCCAAAACATTGGCTTGGAAATGGAATAAACCAATAATTGGGATAAACCATTTAGAAGGACATTTATTTAGTTTTTTACCATCTTTGGTAGAAAATAAAAAGAATTTTTTCTCTAATTCAGAATGTAAAAAAATCTTCCCATCAATTTGTTTATTAGCTTCTGGGGGGAATACACAGTTGATTTATGTAAAGGGTATTGGAAAATATAAAATTATTGGAGAAACTCGCGATGATGCTGCCGGAGAGTGTTTTGATAAAGGAGCACGGATTTTAGGACTTAAATATCCAGGAGGACCAAGTATTGCTGCTGAAGCGGCAAAATTTGAAAAACAAGATACGCAATACACAATACAACTTCCTCGTCCTATGATTGATTCAAAAAATTATGATTTTTCTTTTTCCGGACTCAAAACCGCCTTGCTTTATTTGACTCAAGACATTGGGCCCAAAAAAGTTAAAAAATATCTTCAAGCTATTGCTTATGAGTTCCAGGAAGCTATTATTGATGTTTTAATTGAAAAAACAATAAAAGCTGCAAAAGAATTTAAAACAAAATCCATTATTTTAGCTGGTGGTGTTTCTGCTAATAAACGATTAAAGGAGAAATTTCAAGAAAAGTTAAAAAAGGAAAAACTAAACATTAAACTGCTTGTTCCAGAATTGGAATACGCAACTGATAATGCTATAATGATAGCGCTTGCAGGATTTTTCCAATATATTAAACAAGGTAAGGAATCTTTTGATTGGAGAAAAATTGAGGCAGATTCAAACCTGAGGTTACAAGAATAAATATTAGATAACAGTGGATAAAATTTACGAACCACAAAAAAGTGAACAGAAAATCTACCGACTTTGGAAAAAGTCGGGCTATTTTAATCCTGATAAATTACCTAACAAAAAAGGCAAGCCATTTTGTATTATAATGCCTCCACCTAATGCAAATGCTCCTTTACATATTGGACATGGAGTTTTTGTTACTTTACAAGATATAATAACTCGTTATCAAAGAATGAAAGGGAAAAAGGCCTTATGGTTGCCAGGAACAGATCATGCCGGCTTTGAAACCCAAGTTGTTTTTGAAAAGAAATTAGAAAAAGAAGGAAGGTCTAGTTTAGATATGCCCCGTGATAAATTCTATAAAGAAGTTTGGGAATATACGCAAAAAAACAGGAAAGTTGTTAGAAAACAATTAGAGCAGTTAGGAGCTTCGTGTGATTGGTCTCGCGAAAAATTTACTCTTGATAAAGATATTCAGAAAATCGTTTATCAAACATTAGAGCAATTATGGAAAGACAAATTACTTTATCGCGGCAAGAGGATAGTAAATTATTGTCCTAAGCACAAGACGGCTTTCTCTGATTTAGAGGTTAAATACAAAGAAAAAAAGGGAAGTTTGTATTTTGTAGAATATAAGTGTAGGGATAAAAACAAATCAATCACGATTGCGACTACAAGGCCGGAAACAATCCCTGGCGATGTTGCAATTGCTGTTAATCCTAAGGACAAAAGGTACAAAGATTTAATTGGAGAAATTGTGATTGAGCCGATAACCAAGAACGAGATTCCTATTATTAGTGACGAAGCAGTAGATATTGATTTTGGCACAGGAGCATTAAAGATTACACCAGCTCATGATTCTTTGGATTTTGAAATAGGGCAAAGGCATAATTTAGAGGTAAAAGAAACATTAGATTTTGATGGTTATTTTAATAAATTAGCCGGTCCTTTGTCAGGATTAAATGTTGCAGAAGCAAGAGAAAAGTCCGTTGATATTTTAATAAAAAACGAAGAGTTAATTAAAGAAGAAGATTATATCCATGAAGTAGGGCATTGTTATAAATGTGGGACAGTTATAGAGCCGATGCTAATGGACCAATGGTTTATAGCTGTAACAAAACCATTGCCCAAAACGAATAAATCCTTACGTGATTTAGCTATTGAGGCGGTAAAGGATAAGAAAATAAAAATTATACCAAAACATTTTGAAAAAGTTTTTTTTCATTGGATGAAGAATATAAAAGATTGGAATATCTCGCGCCAAATCCGTTGGGGCATTCCAATTCCCGCTTATTATTGTGATGATTGTGGGAAATCTTTTATCAAAACAAGGGGAAAGGCGTCCAAATGCATTTATTGTAAAAGCAAAAATATTAAAAAAGACACAGATGTATTAGATACTTGGTTTTCTTCAGGGCAGTGGCCGTTTGCTACCCTTTTAATGTCTAAAAACAAAAACGATTTTAAAAATTTTTATCCAACTGATGTAATGGAAACAGGTTGGGATATTTTATTTTTTTGGGTGGCAAGGATGATAATGTTTGGAATTTATTACACAGGAAAGATTCCTTTTAAGACAGTATATTTGCATGGATTAGTAAGGGATAAAGACCGCCAAAAAATGTCTAAATCCAAAGGTAACGTAATTGATCCTTTGGCAATTGCTAAGATTTATGGGACAGATGCTGTAAGAATGGCTTTGATAATCGGCAATACTGCTGGCAGTGATATTATTATTTCCGAAGAAAAGATTAGAGGATATCGTAATTTTGCGAATAAAATTTGGAATGCATCCCGTTTTGTTCTAATGAATTTGGAAGATTTTAATGGCAGAAAACCTGTTTTATTTGCGCAAGACAAGAAACTTTTAAAAAATTTGGAAATTATAAAGAAAAAAATAACTCATCATTTAGATAATTTCCATTTTTCTTTGGCAGGGGAATTAATTTATCATTATTTTTGGCATACTTTTGCTGATAAGATAATTGAAGAAATGAAGAATAGAATTAGAGATAATAAAAATAAAAAGCAGGCGCAGTACGTGCTTTATAAAATTCTTACTGATTGTTTAAAAATGCTTCACCCGTTTATGCCATTTGTAACAGAAGAAATATGGCAGAAAATTCCTCAATACAAAAATAAAAGATCAGATTTATTAATAATAGAAAAATGGTTTTAGCACTTATTTTAGCTAGTTTATGTGGTATTTTACCAATAGCTCTATGGCTAATATTTTTTCTTTGGCAGGATATTAAAAAACCAGAGCCTTTGCGATGGATAGGCATTTTTTTTCTATTAGGAATGGCGATTACTCCTTTCGTTTGGTTCTTGGAAAATTATTTTATTAATTTATTACAGATTGATACTAATTCCACTCTTCCTTTCATTGTTTCAGCTTTTGTTTATCTAGGTGTAGCGAGCATAGAGGAATTAGCTAAATTTTTTAGCGCTTTTTTGTTCTTAAGAAAAAACAAATATTTTGACGAGGCTATAGACGCAATGATTTATTTAGTTGTTTTAGGATTAGGGTTTGGAGTGGTAGAAAATATCTTAATTTCTTATCAGGAAATTTCTTCTGGCGGAAATTTTTTGTCAACTCTTCAAATAACAACTTTGCGTTTTATCGGAGCCAATCTTCTTCATGCTTTAAGCTGTGGATTGATAGGTTTTTTCTGGGCTTTAAAATTAACCACTGGGAAGAAAAAATATATAGGAATAGGTTTGGTGTTGGGAATTTTATTGCATTGGGTCTTTAATATTGCTATTATAAATTTAGGAGGCGATACAATATTTTTAATAAGTTTAATCTTATTTTTGGTTGGTATCGCTGTCCTTTGGGCATTTGATATTCTCAAACAAATTAAAAAACCAATAATACATCACATAACAACTAACAAATAACAAGATGGCAGAAAAAACAAAATCAAAAGACGTAAAAGATACTAACCCATGGCCATCCTCAGAAGAAGAAGGAGAGTTGGCAGTTGATCTTTGCGAAAATAAAGATGAATTAATCCTTCAGGCAGTAATAGGAGGAGTAGAAATTAGTGAATTAGATATTTCCATTACTAATGATATGATTACTATTCGTGGCGAGAGAAGTAGGGAGAATAAAGATAAAATTGAAAAAGTTTATTATAATGAGTGTTTTTGGGGTCCATTTTCTCGTTCTTTGATTCTTCCTCATGAAATCAATGCAGATAAAGCAAAGGCAACAATTAAAAATGGTATGTTGACTATTCATTTGCCTAAATTAGTAAAAACTAAAAGGAAAACTTTAAAGATTGAAGAAGAGTAATAGTAAATAGATATTATTGCGAAAGCTGAACTGGCGGACGTGGTGAAATTGGAAAACACGTAGGATTTAGGATTCTATGCCGAAAGGCTTGTGGGTTCGAGTCCCACCGTCCGCACCAGTTTAATTAAATAAAAAACCCTGTTTTCTAACAGGGTTTTTTAAATAATAACGGAAAATTTTGATTAGTCCTTCTAAAATGTAAGAGGGGTACCAAGGCCAATAAATGTACTTACCATATAAATTAATGCTTTTGCTAATAACGCTATTCCTACACCAATCAAAGCATAAATTAAGGTATTTAATCCTTTTTTAGCTTTTTCTTCATCTCCTGCAGCAGTAACATATTGCCAGCCTGCAAAAACAAGATAAAGAGCGGCAACAAGAATAGCAATATTAAAAAACCAATTTAATGCCGTTGCTAATAAAGCCCAGATATCAACACCGCTTCCACTTGGAATATTCATAGGTGGCTCTGCATTGACAAGAAAAGGAACAATCATTAACATACTTATAGCTAAAATAGGTAAAATAACTTTTTTCATTTTTTTTATTTGATTAAAATTTATTTATTAATTTATTAAACTCGACCTTTACTCGCCAAAATTTTGAAAGACAAAACTTGTGTAGATAAACTATAGCAGATTGTAATTTGATTATCAATGTTAAATTGGGTTTTTAAAATAAACTTATATTTCGATAGATTCAGGCAATGTATTAGGAGTAGTATCTGTGACACCTAAATCTTCTTCAGAAAGAAATTCTTGGATAATTGAAGGAATACTACTTGCGATTAAGACAATAGCAAAACCAACGATAGCCCAGATAAGAGCTTTTTGGGCAGTTTTTACTTTTTCTTCATTTCCAGCAGAAGTAATATATAAATATCCTGCATATATTACTAAGATTGAAGTAATTGGAATAGCTAGTATTATCAAAAAATTAATAATATTTGATACTAATGTGTTAATGTTACTCGTCTCTCCTAATGGATTTTTGATATTTAAATCGGTAGATTGAGAATCAGATGGAATAGGATCAGGGTCTTCGTAGTCATACGCTAAGACAGGCACAACCATTAATATGCTTATGATCAGCATAGAAATAATTATTGTTTTTTTCATTTTAGATGAATTTTTTAATCTTTGCTTCATAATTAAATTATTTATTATTGAGGATTATAAATATCTTTAGGACATTCTATGTGAAACCAGTCTCCTGTATATTCTTCTTTGCCACCCATTTGTTTGATTGTCCAAAAGACGGTATTAACAATTATCCAGGCAGTCAGAATGATGATTAATCCTATGATAGCATTTGTTATAATTTGCTGTCCAGCTTTAAGGTTTTCTTCTTTACCAAGAGAGAAAATCCAGCGAA
>CAYTXM010000008.1:0-20169 GCA_964441595.1 uncultured Candidatus Saccharibacteria bacterium | reverse complement strand
CGTCTTTCTACTGATGAAGATATTAATGATTTTACTCTTATCCAGGATTCCTTATCTCGTTTATCAGAAGCTCCAATATTCATTGATGACGTTGCTTCGCCTACAGTAATGCAAATTAGAACAATGGCGCGTCGATTGCAGGCAGAGATAGATTTAGGTTTAATTATTGTGGATTATATTCAACTAATCAACCCTTCCTTTTCCCGCGAAAACTCTGTCCAACAATATTCTGAAATTTCGCGCTCCTTAAAAGCCTTATCAAGAGAATTAAATATTCCTGTATTAGCTCTTTCGCAGCTTAATCGTGCTGTTGAAGCAAGACCTTTATGTATTCCCAAACTCTCTGATCTTAGAGAAACTGGCAGCTTAGAACAAGATGCTGATGTAGTTCTTTTTGTTTATCGGGAAGACCGCTACAAGGAAGATTCTGAAAATAAAAACATTGCTAAAATTATAATTGCAAAACATCGTAATGGTCCTTTAGGTCATGCAAACTTGTTCTTTAATGAACAATTAGCAAGTTTCCGCAACCTCGAAAAAGATGAACAATTTCCTAATATAGAAGGAGAATAAGAATCTATCTCGAAATAAAAAAAATGGATTTGCCAAAACCAATTGAAGTCTTTATAAAGATATTTTCAAAACTCCCAGGTATGGGGCCTCGCCAGACTACGCGTTTGGCTTTTTGGTTATTACATCAAAAAAAAGAATCGCAAAATAATTTTTATCATGCCTTCGTTAATTTATTTTCTAAAACACAAGTATGTCCAAATTGTTTTTTCATTACAGAGGTAGAAGAAAAAAAGCAATCATCAGATAATAAATTATGTAAAATCTGTGATGATCCACGGAGAGATAAATCAATTATATGCGTTGTGGAAAAAGAAACAGACCTCTTGTCTATAGAAAAAACAAATAAATATAATGGCGTTTATCACGTTTTAGGAAGATTATTATCAGAAATTGATGAAAATAAAAAACTGAGGATAACAATTCCTCAGCTCTCATTACGAATTAAAAAAGCTCAGACCTCAAATCATCCAATAAAAGAAGTGATTTTAGCTCTAAGTCCTACATCAGAAGGTAATTTAACCACATATTCTTTGGAAAAATCTATCAAAGATATAGATGATAAAATTAAAATAACAAGATTAGCGCGCGGACTTCCACAAGGAGGAGAAGTAGAATTTGCCGACGCAGAAACTTTAATAAACGCTTTTGAAGGAAGGAAATGATTATTTAGTCTCTTTAATCAATATCTTCATAAAGGGCTGCCTATGCCCTTTTTTCTTTTTATAACGAGTTTTATGACGATAACGAAAAACAATAATTTTTTTAGACCTTCCTGATTCTTCGCATTTTGCAATAATTTTCGTTCCTGAAAGATAAGGCTGGCCTATTTTTACATCGCCTTTGTCATCAACTACAAGAAGAACCTTATCAAAAGTTATTTCATCCCCTTCTTTTACGTCCTTTATTTTTTCTATTTTTATTTCTTGTTTTGGAGAAATTAAATATTGTTTTCCCCCTGTTTCAATAACTGCCAACATAACAATGCAAATTTTATTTTATCGGTTTAGGATATATATTTGAGCGCTAATTAAAAATACTAGAACAGCAACTCCTATATTAGCAAAAAAAAGCAAATTACTCAAGTCTCTGTTGGAATTCTGGAATGACCGCGAAATCCAATTATTTATATAAACAAAAATTATACCTAAAACTGGAATTTGCCAAAGCAGATTTCTACTACCTAAAAAATTAATACCAAAATCATTAGAACGAAAAATTACCGGAAAATTAGGTCCTGTTTTTCTATAAACTAACCAATTTAGAAAAACCGATATAATAAAACTCATACCCAATAATAGCCAATTCTTTTTCAATATATTTTTCATATGTGCCGTCACCGGGATTTGAACCCGGGTTACATGGATGAGAACCATGCGTCCTAAACCAGACTAGACGATAACGGCAAGTAGAAAAAATATAACATAAAGCTAAATTTTGGGCAAATCTATTTTTTTAGTTCCTCAGTGATTTTCTCCATTTCCATTGCGTGCGAACCTTTAATCAAGACTAAATCACCTTCTTTCATCATTTTTTTAATTGATGCCTTTGCCTCTTGGCTATCTTTAAACCAAAACGTTTCCACATTAGAATATTCATCATCAATTATTTTCTTGGCAAAAATCATTTCTTCCCCAATAGCAATAAAAATATCCGCCATTCCTGCTACATCTTTTCCAATTTGTATATGGGCCTGTTTTGAATTTTCACCTAATTCTTTCATGTCTCCTAAAGCAACGATTTTTCTTTTTACAGGAATTTCTTTAAACAAATCTAAAGCAACACGAACTGAATCTGGACAAGCATTATAAGAATCATCCAATAACCAACTATTGTTTATTCCGCGCATAAATTTTGTCCTGCCTTTAACTATCTGATAATCCTTCATTGCTTCGCTAATCTCTATCAAGTTCATATCTAAAGATATTCCCACGGCGGCAGCGGCTGATAAAGCATATATCTGTCCTTTTCCAAAAACGCCTTCAAGTTTTACTGGCACAAAACTGCCACTAGCTTCTAAGCGAAAATTCATTCCTATATTTTCTAAATTTTCTGTATTAATTAATTTATATTCTGTTATTTTAATATCGGAATTCTCAGAAAAGCCATAAGAAAAAACTTTAGCAACTGTCTTCTCTTTAAAATTTAAAACCAATGGATTATCAGCATTTAAAACAATTGTATTATCAAAAGATAAACTTTGTGGCAAATAACTTATTTCTTCAATTAACTCATTAATATTTTTATAATATTCTAAATGAACAGGAGGGTCTCCAATAGTGGTAACTACACCTATTTTAGGTTGGGCTAAATCAACTAAATATTTTATCATGCCAGGAGCATCTTCAGACATCTCTAAAACTAATATCTCCGGATATGTTTTTGTTTTAAAAATAAACAACCAAAAAGTATGGAAAAAATTATAAAACCAAAGTAAAATATTTCGTTTAGCGTCTTTGCCCCTAATTATAGTAAGGGGCATTCCTATTTCAGTATTTAGATTAAAAATATTTCTTTCAACTCTAAATCTTTTTCTTAAAACAGTGTAAATAGCCTCTTTTGTTGATGTTTTTCCCACACTTCCTGTTACGCCAATAATAAGAGGCTTGTAACGCCACAAAATAAGTTTTGTAAGATATCTAAGTATATGTTGAATAAATTTCCTTTTCATAATTTAGAGTTCATCTGGTGGAAGATTGTAATAATTGATTAAAAATCTTTCAACTTCTCTAAATGTTAGTGTGACTGTATAACTAGCAGCTTCCTTCCCCCATTGCGGCTTATCCATTTTTACTAAAATAATATATTCGGGATTGGAGACTGGGAAGAACCCTACAAAAGTATGAATCACCTCGTCAGAATACCCCTTTTTATCTTTAAAAGCTATGTAAGAAGTTCCTGTTTTGCCAGCAATGCTATAACCTTTAATTTTAGCATTTCCACCAAAACCATTTTCGATTACTCCAACTAACATTGACGTTAACGTTTCAGCGGTTTCCTGTTTTATTACTTGTGGAAGATTTGATAAAGATTCTGCCGGCATAAAAGTGGTACGATTGCCAGCTTTGTCTATTGTGCTTTCTACTAAATACGGAGTAACCATACGCCCTTTATTTGCTATTGCCGTATAGGCTTTAATTAATTCCATGGGTGTAACTGATATTCCAACTCCAAAAGAAGCGGTTGCAGAATATGTTGGATTGGACTTTGGATATTCCAGATTAGATAAATCGCCACTAATCTCTAATGGCAAATCTATTCCTGTTGTATCTGCAAAACCAAATTTTTTAAAATATCTTCTTAAATTTTCACTTCCCACTTCTTGAGACACAAAAATTGCCCCAGTATTTATAGATTTCTCCAAAACATTGCGCATTGTAGATTTTCCATGAACTTCATTTCGATAATTAATCAAATGGTAACCACCTACATCATAATATCCTTTATCAATATAAGTAGTGTCTGGAGTAACTTTTCCAGTATCAATACCTACTGCCATAGTAAAAGGCTTGATTACCGAACCAGGTTCATATCTTTCTTCTGTAGCAAAATTTCTAAAAATTGAATAATCTTTTATATCAGAAAAATCATTAAGATTAAATGTTGGCATATTAGCTAACGCTAAAATTTTTCCTGTTTTCACCTCCATTACAATAATCGTACCTTTACTTGCTTCCCTATATTTCATTAAGTCCTCTAAAATTTTGTCAGTAGTAAATTGAATATTTTTATCTATAGTGGTTTCAATTGAAAGCCCTTCAATAGTTTTTTCTTCCTCAGAAAAATTGGAACGAACCAAACGTCCCAAGGCATCTTTAATACCCATAAAAATACCCTTCTTACCAGAAAGAATAATATTATAATAAGATTCCAATCCATAACGTCCTTTAATCAACCCATCACCTGTTTCACCAACGAACCCAATCACTTGGGCAGCAGAAGAACCTAATGGATAATAGCGATAACTATCTTCACCAAGATAAATGCCTTTTATTTGCGTGTTTTGAATATTATTAATTAATTCGTCGTCTTCAATTTTTTTAATAAGAGGTTCGTATGGATCGTCAGGTTTATTTAGACGGAAAAAAATTTGTTCATAAGACAGGCCGTAAGAGGAAGGAATTATTTCAAATAAAAACCTGCTTGTTTCTTCTGGGTTTTCTATTTCTTTTGGAATAACAAAAAGGGAATTATATTTTTTATTAATGGCAACTGGAATATATCCTTTATTTTTATCCTGAAAATAAATTAAACCTCTGTCAGGAGGTAAAATTGTAGTTGTGTCATGTAGGGCTTCTGCTTGATTTACAAACTCTAAATTGTTTTTTATTTGAATATTGAAAAGTTTATAGCCTAAAAACAGAAAAAGAACAATAAATAGAAAATGAATAAGAGAAATTTTTGCTTCAGAAGATTGGCTATTTCTACTAGTCCTTTTAAAAAAGTTTTTATTTTTTCTTCTCATAAAGAGTTATCTTTGGGCTAAATTATCATTCACCAGATTTAAGTAAGAAATATTTTTTACTTTGACAAAATCGTTGTCTTCAGCCCATTCTTCTATTTTTTGAGAGGAAATAATAAATGCGGATTTTTCTGTTAAATAATCAAGTTCTTCCTGTTTTTGACTGATTTCATTTTTTAAACGTGGAACCATATAATTAAGTGATATATTTTTTCCAAAAAGCATCAGCCAATAGCCTCCAATTATCAAAGATGGAATAAGAAGTAAAATTACTAACTTAATATGCCCTAAACACTCCCCTGCTTCATTCATAAAAGATTGTAATTTTCTTTTTTTACTATGGCTATACTTTCTGGAAGTGCCTAAAAAAATTGCGTGTTTTCTATTGTTTTTATTGTAATTATATATAGTTGTCATGGATTAAATTGAGTAATTATAATTTTTCAGCAGCGCGTAGTTTAGCAGAACGAGAGCGTGAATTATTTCTAATTTCTTCTAAACTAACAGTTAATGGTTTTTTGGTAAGTATGTTTAATTCTTCAATCTTAGCTTTTTCTCTAAAAAGATTTTTTACAATTCTATCCTCTAAAGAATGAAATGAAATCACCGCAATTCTTCCTCCTGGCTCTAATATTTTAATAGCTTGTTTAATGCCATCTTTTATAACTTGCAATTCATCATTTACAGCAATACGCAAAGCTTGAAATGTACGTGTGGCAAAATGAATTCTTTTCTTATCGTAATTTTTTGGAAGAGCCTTTTTTAAAATATCCACCAATTGTTGAGTTCCAACAATTCTTTCTTTTTTCCTCACTTCTTTAATTGCTAAAGAAATACGATGCGCATATTTTTCTTCTCCAAATTCTCTTAAAATCTTTTCTATTTCTTTTATATCCCAAAAATTTATAATCTCTGCAGCTGTTAAATTATTTTGAGGATTAAAGCGCATATCCAATGGTTCATCTTTCAAATAGGAGAATCCCCTTTTTGATGCCTCTAAATGCCATGAGCACATCCCCAAATCAAACAAAATTCCATGAACTGGCTTAAAATCATTCCTCTTAACAATCTTTTTTAAATGAACATAAGAATCATTTATCAGGATCAATCTATCACTCATTTTTGCCATCTTTTCTTTCAATTCTTTATAAATATCAGGATCCATTTCAATACCCAATACCTTCCCTTGCGGTTTATTTTTTTTAAGAATGGCAGCAGTATGTCCTCCTTGGCCTATTGTTGCATCAATAAAATTTTCATTTGCCTGCGGATTTAAGTAATTAATTACTTCTTTTAAAAGTACGGGAACGTGCATCATAATTTTATATTCCTAAATCTCCTAATTTTTCCGCTATATCGCCTGATTCTTTTTCTGTCCTTTTTTTATATTTTTCCCATTCTTTCTTATCCCAGATTTCTAAACGATCATAAACACCAGCTAAAACAATCTCTTTTTTTAATCCTACGTATTTTCTTAAATAATCGGGAACAAGAATCCTTCCTTGACTATCCAACCTTACATTCATTGCTCCAGCAAGCATTAATCTGGAAAAAGCTCGGGAATTAGATTGGCTTAAAGGCAATGCCTTAATTTTCTCTGCCATTGGATGCCAATCTTTTGAAGAAAAGACAAAAAGACAATTATCTAATCCTTTTGTAATAACTCCACCTTTAGAAAGAATGTTCCTTAATTTAGAAGGAATAGCTATTCTTCCTTTTGGATCTATTGTGTAATAATATTCTCCAATGAACATAACAAATAGATTATAAATAGATTTAAAAGTTTTCCCCAAAAAACATATTTATCCCCACACTTATCCACATCTATCCACTTTCTTCCATTTTACTCCCCATCAACCCATAAAGTCAAGAAGGAAAAATAAAAAATCCTCTATTTTAAATAGAAGATTTTATCGCTTAAATAAGGTAAAAAATTGTAAGATTGCAATTAAAATCTAAAAACTATCCACACATTATCCACAAATTATTTTGATAGCTTTGCCATTTATCAAAGCGTCTGATGTTTTTTTATAAGCCGATGATAATATTCTTTGAAAAGTACTTTGCGATGTATTCATTTCTTTAGCTGCCTGCTCCTGATCCAACCCTTGCACATTTTTTAATCTTAAAGCTTCTGCTTCTTCAATAGTCAATTCTACAATATCTAAAAATCTCATTGGTACACCCTGAGGTTTAAAATAAGTTATGTTTGTATTAAATCTAATCCTTCGACAAAGTCTTGGTCTTGGCATAATAAAATTATTAATATTATATATAAAGGCCTTACCAGCTCTCTCTTTTCAGAAAGAGCTGGATTATCAACCTTCTTTTATTTCTGATCCTTTAATTCGGCTAATCGTTCTTGTATCGCTTTCAATTCCTCTTTTAAGGCTTCGGTTTCATCATTCAGCATCTCGGTTTCTTCTTTTTTTGTAATACGAGTTGGGTACTGTGAATTGTAGCCCCAGGGCCTACCAAATCCACGACCAAAACCGCGACCTCTTCCATATCCCATTCCAGCGCCGCATGGACCCATGCCCCGGCCAGTGCCAGGACCAAAACCCATAGGACCAGTTCCATCAAATCTTGGCATAATTTTAATTTATAAATTTATAGTTATACGATAGTCCGACCTTTGTACTAACTATCTACTATGAGTATATACCCATAATTATTAAAAGTCAAGTCCTCTTCTAAAATTTTACTGCTGTTCCATAAACAAGAAGTTCAGCTGATCCTGCCATAATTGCAGAGGTTGTAAAACGCACACCAATAATTGCATCAGCGCCTATTTCCTCGGCACTCTTCACCATTCGCTTTAAAGCTTCTTCTCTCGCTTCATTAAGTGCTTCGGTATATTCTTTTATCTCCCCTCCAACAATATTTCTTAGACCAGCAAGAATGTCTTTGCCTATATGTTTAGCTCTAATAGTGTTACCTTTTACTAAGCCAAGAGTTTTTTTAATCTCTCGACCAAAAATTTGATCAGAAGTAACAATAATCATATTTTTATTATATTTTATTATTTTTATTATCTTTGATTCGTTCTATAATTAAAGAAATTATAATTATAATCATTCCTAAAATTAAACCAACTATCCCCCATTTTATTACAAGAGGAATAGTAGAATCTTCTAAAAACTTATATGTGCTAAATCCTGCTAGCACCAAGAAACATAAACAAAAAATTGATAATCCTAAAATTTTTAATATTTTCATCTTATACAATTTTATTTTTACTAAAATAATTATAGCGCGTATTTATTTTTACTAAAATAATTATAACAGATATTCATTTTAAAAAAAGAGCCCTTCCAGGCTCTTTTCGTATTCAGAAGAAAATTTAATTAAAAACTTTTCTTCATTGGCTTTGCTTCATCAACTATGATAGTTCTTCCGTCTAATTCTTTGCCATTGAACATTTCAACGGCTTTCTTAGCTTCGTCTTCAGATGACATTTCTACAAAACCAAAACCTTTTGATCTTCCAGAAAATTTATCTGTGATAACAGCTGCGGATTCTACTTTTCCAGCTTCAGAAAATAATTTTTCTAAGCTCTCTTGAGTAGTATCATAGGAAAGACTGCCTACATAAAGTTTGTTACTCATCTTTTGAACTTTTACTTAACTTAACTTAATTTACGACCAATTCAAGTATACATCCAATATCTCAATATGTCAAATTATACCAGATTTGATAAATATTATAATGCTTCCTATAGCGCCAATCATAAATCCTAAAGGACAAACAAAAATTGCGATAATGAAAAATGCTATATGAAGAATCTCTATTACAAAACTTAATATAGGGATTTGATTAGTCATAATAGCTAAACCATAAAACATATTGTGCAAAAAGATAAAAACAAAAAATCCTGTTGCTGAACTTCCTGTTAATATTAAAAATCTTTTGATCGTTCCCATTACTCTTTGTTTTAGGGTTAAAAATATTAAAGCAATACCCAATAAAGAAAAAATAATGAACGGTAGTAAAAAAATGAGAGATCCTCTGAATAATTCGTTAACTACTGGAATAAAAAATTGACCTGCTATCAAAAGGAAAACCCCTATCAACGCCCAGAATGTTAATATTATAGATTTTTTCATTTTATTTTTATAATTTTTCTTTTATTAGCTTATTGATTATAACACCTTGACTAATAGATGCAATAATCATAATTAGAGCTAAGATTAAAATATATTTCCAACCAAAATAATAAATGGCGGCTGGCAAAATAGGTAATTTGATAGCCCGGTTATATAAAAAACAAGCAACAAAACCATAGTCAAACCCTTTCTTTCTTAAGTCTGCCAATAAAGGATACCACATATAAATTGGACCCTCCGATAAAATTCCTCCTATAACAGCAAAAAGCCATTTATTTACACCTTTTTTATCAAAATATTTAAAAACGAATTTTGGAGTAATAAAATAATTTGCTATTACCATTGAGAACCAAACGAATAAAAATATGGGGACAATCTTTATTAAAATCTGGCGAAAGAAAATTAAGCTGGATATACATAAACTTGGGTTAACAAAAAATAAAAGAAGATAAAGCATTACCATAAATATGAAGAAAAACCAAGTTCTAGAAATTTGTTTTAATCGCAATTTCATACCAAATTTAATATTAAAACCGTAGCAAAAGCTACAATTATTGATAAAGCAAAAGCGCTAAGATTACGTAAAATAGCAAATTTTTTTCCTAAAGTGATAGACTCTGCAGGAAGTTGAATAAAACCTACAGTTACCCATGCAACCAAAAAAGCAGTAACTGCAATTAAACTAATCCCCTGTTTAAGCATTTCCCCTCCTAAAATATAACTGATAATAGGGGTACCAGCAGAAATACTGCCAATAATACCACCAATAAAAGAATCCAAAATGATATTTTTGTTAAAAAATTTTGTATAAAATGATTCAGGTACAATTGTTGTTAATAAACTAACAAGTAAAATTGTCCCTAAAATTAAGGGTAAAACTTTTGCTAAAGATATGCTGGCTTTAATAATAGATTTTTTCATTTTTCTAAATGAAACCTTTATCTATACCCATCCTAACACCATTGCTAATCCCAAAACAAATATAATTAAGCCAGTGATTAAGTGCAAATATTTTATATTCTTATCTTTCCACCCATTAACATCTTCAATTTTTGCAAAACCAACATACACTATTAATGTTATCACTACCATGGGTAAAACAAAAATAAAATTATACAAAAGTAAGAGAGGCATTGTTTTAATTAACTCTAAAGTAGATAAAATGCCACCTGCTATAACATAAGGACCTATCGTGCAAGGCAAAAGAAAAACAGTTACAAAAAGACCGGTAACAAAAGCGCCTTTAGGACTTGTTATTCCTGAAATTATCTTTTTAACTCTTGGCCTCATACTAAGTGGCATCTCCGTTAAAAAACTACCAGCTTTATATTTTAAAGCATCTTTTATGTTTAAAGCTCCTAAAATAATAGCGGCAAAACCAAGAATTTTGTACAATAATATCCTAACATTAGTTAGCGCTTGAATAAGCTGAAAAGATTTTATGATAACTAATCCATAGAACAAGTACATAATAAAAACTGAACAGGTAAAAGCAAGTCCAGCTAATAAAATATTTCTTTTTTTCTTTGGATTATAGGTTAAAATCGCTATTAACATTAAGGCTAAAACAGCCAAAGCGCAAGGATTTATTGCATCAACAACTGCAAGAGAAAAAATTTTGGTCAAAGCAAGTTTTTCTCTTCCGTCATTTTTAGCTCCTTGAGATATATTTATAATTGTAGATGTAGTATTTTGTTGCGTGCCTATATTTATCTTTTCCCCATTCCATTGAAAAATCCAACCATCTAATTGAATAGCGTTATCAAAATATATTTTCTTACCAGAAAGCGGAATCGGACTTGGCTCTATAATATTATAATTAATCCCTTTTATAACAGAATTGATACTATTTGTTGTTAATAATTTTTTTAATATTTTATTATCTTTACTATCGCTTACTTTTAATAAGATTCTTTCATTTCTCCATATCTTTGGTTGTCCTTGTAAAGAAACTATATCAAGGTTATTAAAATCAACTGAAGAACCATCTATTAAAGGACAATTATTGTAATTTAATTTATCAATTATTTTTTCTGCGTTTTTTAAAATTGGAGCATCTCCAATAAAATATTCATTTTTATTGAATATTATTAAAGGTACGCCTAAACCAGAATTATATTCAGAATCATATTGATAAAGTAAAGGCGCATTTACTTGTTGCTGGTAAATTTCATATTCTATGATAATTAAATCAGGATACTTCTTTAATAAATCGACTAAAACTATCGGATCTGTTTTAGCACAATGCGAACATCCAACTCCTGTAAAATAAACAGCGCAGAAAACACTTTGTTCGCCTTCTGCTAAAACAGTTGGCAACAAGCAATTACTTATCAAAAATAGCGTAAATAGAATGGGTATTAATTTGTTCATTTTTTTAATTTCTTTTATTAGAAAATATTAATTTATAAACTGTAAAAAATATCCAAATAGATTCCAGAACTAAAAAAGGAATACTGTTTAAAGCATACGCATAATAAGCTAAAAGCCCTGCGCCGATAATATTAAAGATATTATAAATAAACGAATCTTGCGTAACTTTTTTGAACAAATTTAAAGCAAATGCAATTAATAAAAATATCATGCCGATTATTCCAATTGTAATATTTAAATTAATCATTGTTAATATATAATTATTTTGATTTGATAAAAAGATAATTTTAATTAAAAAATAAAATGATAATCTCTACCAAGCTATAACTTTTTAATTTTAACAAAAAAAATAAATGGTATTTATTCAGTCAGTATATTATATAGAATTTTATCCTTTATCTCGTCATTAAATCCTGAGTAAGCTTTATCTTTTATAAAAATTATTGGAAAATAGGCAAATGATGTTGACACTCCCTCACTTTCACTAAAACTTCCTTTAATATCGTCCAATCTTTGTTGAAATCCTTCTTCATTATCCAGCAATTGCTCAACAGAATAATCAATATCGTCAAGAAAATCTACCGCTTCTAAGCACATTGGACCTTTCCCATTATGAAACATTATAATTTTATTACCAATACCTAGTTCTTCTTCTTTATTTTTTTGCGTAGATAAACTAATTTCTCCTATTCGACATGGATTATTTACATCTTCTTCTTCTTCGTAAGGTATTAAAGGTCTTTGCTGAGGAGTATACGGAGTATTTTTATTACGAGGAATACGCCACATTGGTAAAATTATATCTTCTGAGGCAAAATCATCTAAAGATTGCCACTCTATGTCAGTTTCATCAAAAAAATGAAGCCACATATCGTTCCATTGTTTTTTAAATCCTCCAATATTTGTATGAGAAACAGGGGTAATTTTATTATTACCCAATGATTCTACTAATTGTTTTCTCATGTCCTCCGGTGTTCCTTCTCTCACCCAGTAGCTATAATCACAAAGACTTCCATATTCAAATTCTATTGATGGAATATTAGAAACAGAAATAATTCTAACATTGTACTCTTCTGGTTTAAATACAATCGCCTCCGTACCAGCTGTCCCTCTAGCAAGAACATAAGGAATTCCTAATTGCTCAGCCGCTTTAACAGTATTTTCATCTGAAGCAAAATATGTTGAACTAATTACTTTTAATGGTTTACCAGTACAAGCTTCAATTTTGTCTTTTGCATTTTTAATAGCTTGATATTGTTCTTCATAAGAAATATCCCAAAAAGATCCTTCTGGGTTTTGACTAACTATATCCATCTTATAATTCAATAATTCTTTAATTACATCACAATTTTCTTCAATAAAATCTGGCGATGCTGATAGTAAAGAATATATTCCTCTTGAATTTAGTTCATTAACAAAATTAACTAATCCATCTGTATCTTTGTACTCAATTAACATCATTATCCCGCGAGGCTTATTTTCTGGTTCTACATTTTTAGCATTTTCAAAATGATTAAAAAATGATAGATTTACTGCTAAAGAAATTACAAATAAAATTGATAAGATAATAATTATATTTTTTTTCATATATGTATTTTTAATGTATTTAAAATCTTAATCTTTTTATGATTCTTTTTCCTCGGTCTCCCTTTTAATAATCTTCCAATGATAAAGGTATAATGGTAAACCTATTAATATTAAGGATAAATTCATGGACGCATCACGATGTCTCCGTGAAGTAACTGTGTTAAATTCTGACATACTTTCCTTCCAATTATTATAATCAGCCAGCCAACTCTCAACGCTAATCTTCTCTTCTGCAGAAAAACAAATGTCTTTCCCTTCTTCTATATCTTGCTGTATATTTTCAATCTTTGGAATTGTAGGAATTGGTATTTGTTTACTAAAAATCCTACTTTCTTCATCAGCTTGAGTAAAGATAAAAGCTTTAAGTCCCATATTAAGAAAATTGACACTACCAATAATCAAAAGCACTAAACCAAGTAAAGCAAAAATATAAAGATAAATTGTCCTAGCCAAAGTATACCTTTTCATATTATTTTATTACATTATTTGCCTTGTTCCCCTTTCAGTAAGCTTTTACCAAATCCTTCAAAAGATCTTAAAACTTCTAAAGGTACGGCAAAAATAATAGTATTTGACTGATCAGAGCTTAAATCATTAATTGATTGAAGGGTTCTTAAATGAAGAGCTCCGTTTGCTGCGGACAATACATTTGCAGCTTTAGCCATATTGTTTGCGGCGATTACTTCACCCTCGGCTTTAATAATTATTGCCCTTTTTTCTCTTTCTGCTTCAGCTTGTTTACCAATTACTCTTTTCATTTCTTCTGGTAAGGTTATATCTTTTAATTCAACATTATTAACCTGAATCCCCCAAGGATCAGAGGCTTTATCAATAATATCTCTTATATTATCCGAAACCCTATCTCTTTGAGAAAGAAGTTCATCTAAATCTACTTGCCCCACAGCATTCCGCATTGTTGTTTGAGCTAATTGAGAGATAGCATAGTAAAAATTCTCTACTTCTAAAATCGCCTTATTAGCTTCTCTGACTTTATAATAAATAACTGCGTTTACGCTAACTGAAATATTATCTTTTGTAATCGCCTCTTGATTCGGTACGTCTACTGCTTTTACTCTTAAATCTACCTTCTTGTAGGACTGAATAATTGGCAGAATTATCCTCCAGCCAGGATTCATTAAACCAGCATATTTGCCTAACATAAACCTAACTCCCCTTTCATACTGATTTATCTGCCTGATAGAAGATAAAAGAAGAATGATAGTTACTATTATAACTGTATTTGCCATATTTTTTAAATTAATTTAATTTTTAGACCTTTCATATATTGTACCATATATTATACTAATTATACCAAAAAATCGCCTCCGATAAAAACAGATTGGCGATTTTAAGGAAGGAAATAATTCGTAATTCAAATTAACCCTTATGTTCTCTTGGATCATCTCCATAGGTATATTCTGTCTGAATCTGACCATCTTCCCGATGAACTATTATCTGACTTGGTTCGTTTGCTTTTGCTATTTCCTTTGCTTTTTCAATTGCCTCTTCTTTATTACTGAATAAACCTATAGGTTCATCCACTTTTTCTTCTTTTATTTTCCAATCCTTTTCTTGCCCAGGATTGGGAACTATATGATAAACTTTTCTTTCAGCCATAAATAATATTTAAATGATTAAAAGATTAATTATCTAGCTCTCATTCGACCTAATAAAATAAGAGCCGTCTATTTATTATAACATATCAAGTCCTTCCCTGACTCCAAAGCGGAGTAATTGAGAAAAAATACTCGGGTCTAAAGAATACACAATAGCAAGGGCGGTAACAAAAATAATTATCGCCAACCATTTAGTATAGCGACCCCGTGTACGAACAAATAATATTAGCGCCAAAATAGCCATAATACCTGGTCCAACAACTTTAATATCACCAATTGGAATATTGTACCCAGCTACACTCTCTTGTGTTGTTCCTAAAAATGCTGCTAAGTCAAAACTAATATTGAAAGCAACAAGAATTATCTCAGCGATAAAGACAATAAGAAGCGCCCAAGACGCCCATTTAGTTGATTTTCCCTCTGTTCGATAAACTTCATAAACCACCGTGGGTAATAAAAATATAATCGCTATGAGAGGATTTGATTTAATAATTCCGATTATAATTCCCATCAGAGCAAAACCAGTAAGAACAGAACAAATTAAGGATGCGTACTTATATGATTTAGCCATAAATTTATTTTTATACTTTTATATATTTTACCATATATCTTACCAAACCAAAAAACTACGAAGAAAGTGATTTCTATTTTAAAATCTATGCCTTTTGATAATTGCCAACTTAATGAAATAAAATAATATCCCGACTAAAAATGATAATCCACTCCAAGAACTTGCTCCCCAATGAAATGGTGTAAATGGCATACTAAGTTTCTAAAATTTTATGAATAACTTTTCTAATTTGAGGTAATCTTTTTATCAAAAAATCTGGATTATCTTTAAACCATTTTATATTTAACGGGGAAGGATGAGGTAAAATAAAAGCAGGTTTATTGTTTAATAATTGATCTTCAAAGATAAGCTGGGAATAATTCTTATTTGGAAATAAAAAATTAGCAGCTTCTTTTCCAATAATTAAATATATTTCATTTTTTACAAGAGATAACTCTTTTAATAACCACCTTTGAGCACATTCTACTGGCGGTTTAATATCACCACCATTTTTACTCTTACCGGGAAAACAATGAGAAATAGCAGTAATATAGAATAAATCAGGGTTATAAAAGATTTCCTCTGAAACTTGATACCATTCCCTTAATTTTTGACCACTTAAATCATTAAAAGGTTTACTTGTTTTATAAACATTTTTTGATGGCGCTTGACTAATGTGAACAATTTTAGCAGATTCATTCCCCCAAAAAATAGGATTTGGCTCAAAGCCAAATTTATATTTACAATACCTGCATTTTAAAATTTCATTTTTTAATTCTAAAAAACTTCCCATGTTCTTGCTTTTAAAATTAAATTTTCTGGCATTATTTAAATTTTTTTAAAATCTGAAAATCATTTTGCAAAACTTCTTTCATATTTGGATTGTAAGTTGCTACAGCTGGATGATAAAATGGAATTATCTTTATACTTTGGGAAAAAATTTTTACTTCAAAAATTTTTCCATGAATTTTGCTTATTGGTTCAATTGCATTTTCTAAACGAAATTTCTCCATTAAAAATTCCATAGCGTATCTACCCAAAGAACAAATAACTACTGGCTTAATAAGCTCAATTTGTCTTTCTAGATAAGGAATGCAAACTTTGATTTCTTCTTTTTGAGGATCACGATTTTGAGGAGGTCTATCTTTTAAAATATTAGTGATGTAAACATTTTCCCTTTTAATACTCACTGAATCTAAAAGCCAATCCAAAATCTTTCCTGCTGCTCCACAGAAAGGCCTGCCCGTTTTAGCTTCCTGAAGCCCTGGTGCTTCGCCAACAAACATTATTTTTGCTTGATGGTTTCCCTCTCCAATTACTGGATAAAATCCACCATTAATTCGCTCTCTATAAAGAGAGCATTTTTTACAATTTATAACCTCATCCCTAATTTTCCTAAGTTCTATCTCTATATCTTTCATAGTTTAATTAATCTTCACATATTCTTTTTCATTATACCATAAAGGCTACCCTTGCTCGAGGGCAGAAATAGCGTTTATAGTATCTTTATAGTCCTATTAATATTTTACCAAGAATAATTATATATAAATTAGCTCCGGAAACTGGACGATGTTAGAACTTCTTTAATAGATTTAATTTAACAATTTTTTAAATTTTTATCCAGCTTGAATTTGGAGACATAACCTCTTTTCTTTTCCTTTGCCTAAATCTTTACCTTTATCCTTATATCTAATTTTGAACCAGGACAATTTTTTTGTTTTTTCTTCACTATTTTATTTTTTTATTAATTTTATTGATCCTTTATTAAATTCATATACTCTTAAACTACCAGTAGGTATTTCTAAATTAATAATATCTTCATTAGAAATTTTTTCAAGATACTTAACTAAAGCCCTCAAACTATTATGACTAGCTACTACTAAAACATTTGTATTCTCTTCTAAATCATTTTGGATATTATTTTCATAAAAAGGAATTACCCGATTATAAACATCTTTTAAACTCTCTCCTCCTGGCGGCGGATATTTCCAGCTTCTTCGCCACAACCTGACTTGTTCCTCCCCATACTTACCTTTTATTTCATCTTTATTAAACCCCTGTAAATTTCCATAATTTCTTTCATCTAGTGCTTTATCGATAAAAACAGGCAAATACTTTTTATCAAGCTTCTCTAAAATTAAAGAAACTGTGTTTTTGTTTCTAATTAATGGCGAGGTATAAACTTTATTAATCGTAAAATCTAAAATCTTTTCAGCAACTTTTTTTGCGCTTTTAACTCCTTCCTCACTTAAAGAAACATCTGTCCAACCAGTAAAACGATTTTCCTTATTCCATTGTGATTCAAGATGTCTAAGCAAAATTAATTGAGCCATTTAATTTTTTTCTTAAATCTTTATATTATTATATCAAAAAATCGCCTCTTTGACGAGACGATTGTTTTCAAAAATACGCTCACCTAATGTAACAATGTTAGGGCCTCACTTTAAAACTCATTTTCGGTTCTTTTTTTTGTTGTCTCATAAATCTTCCTTTTCTTTTTGGGATAAAAATAATCAAAGTCTTATTTGACATTAGCAACAATATAGCGACCATTCTTTTTTTCTTTTTCTGTTATTTCTTTTAAATATTTCTTCCAATCAATGGGAACAACAGCTAAAAACTTAACAATTTCTGGCTTGAATGGCTCATTAAATGGTATTCATATAACTAAATAATCACTCATTATTATAATTATACAAAAAAGAATAAATTTAAGCAAATCCTTGCAAAATTAGCTCCAGGAACTGGACGATATTAGAACCTGTTTAATGGAGTTATCAATCTAAAAATTAACGATGCTGTATTCTTCATCTGAACATTAATTTCAATCATGCTGTCATTAAAGTTGCCTGCCTTATCAAAGATTCTTATAACCACAAAATATTTTCCAAGATTTAAGAAGGGCATATATAAGGGTGGGGCAACTGGCAGAAAAATACCTTCATCAAATTTAACGTAAAAACCTTTCTGTATTCCACTTAATTCGTCTTCTGCTGTAAAATCAAACCTAACCATTTCCCCCGGCTCAATCATTTTATGGCTTGCTTTGATGATTGGAGGCAAAGGCGGCGTAGAATCTATCATAATCTTGTAATGAATAATTGTTTTGGTGTCGTTATCTTTCTCGGGTAACAGATGAAAATAATAGATTCCATCTTTATCAACGTCAAAACTTAATGAATTTTCAGATGTGATGTTTTCTTCACCAGGAATAAAATCTGGGATTTTGTTTAATGCATATCTATATATTGCTCCTTTAATACCAGGCCAGAAGAAATGCACGTTTTTTCTCTTATACCAACGTGCGCTGTTGGGATGTGTATAGGAAAAAATTGTAAGAGGTCCCTCAATATTTTGCTGGTTGTCGTAACTTACAATATTATAGCTTCCATCAATTGCCATCCTTAAAACATTCGTACCAAGTCCATCATTAGCTAAAACCTTAGTCTCGTCACCGAAACGCAAAGAAAATTGTCCACTTTTCAGAGGTTGAATAAGTAACTCAGCTACAATTCCTTTTGGATCTGAAAAACCAGGGTTCGGTAAAAAACAAGCTATATCAATTACTCCATTTTCATTATCAATGGTTTTCGTAATAAATAAGTCCTGCCTGCAAAAGGAATTCGTGGTAATAATGTCTAATACTTTAGCCGCTTCTGGATCGTAATTTATTACAGCTTCAACTGCATTAATCGCTTCGCCGCCGGTTGATAGTTTAATTGCAATTTGTTTTTCAAAAAGCCTATTTGAAACATCGGTTTCTGGTTCAAATTTTATAACAGAATTATAAATTATGTAGGCAGGTTTTTTTAAATTAATGGTATCTCTATTCAATTTATAAAAAGATACTGAAGTGGCAATAATAAAAATAATTAAAGAGCTGATAATTAAAACGATATTGTATTTTTGTCTAGTTACAGAATCTTTTAAAGAAAAGGCGTAAATAAGTATCTCGAGTAAAAGAAAAATTAACAAAACGATAGTTCCGAAACATAAACTTTGAAGTATATGAGGACTTTGACAAAAGATTAATACTCCACCCGGACTCTCTTCAATACCAGTGAAGATAATGTTTTTAACAAAGTAGTATTTACCATCAATTTTGACTTCTTTCGTTAACTCGAATAAATTTTCGATAATTAAATCTGACCCGATACCAAAATATGCATTCAATAGTTGAATGGTTTTCTGGTTTTGAAAGGTACTTCCAACAATTCCTTCTTCCTTAGTATAAAAAATGAGATTGGTCCCCTCTTTTAAATATCGTCCTTTAAACTTAGAAGCATATTCGTCATTAAAAGAATAACCTGAAAATAACGAACCAATAGTTTCTTCATCTTTCTTTATTAATTGACCAGCAACCATTATTAAAGGCAACGGTCTTCCTTTTTCAATAGACGCAACTTCTACTCCTCTAGATAAGGTCCGCCCCCAGAAGGTTGTTTGAAATATGTTATCCCCTTGTACGGCTACATTATTTGTTCTTGCTAACACTGCCCCTTCTTTATCAGTAGCCAATATAATTTCAAGGTCTCTATTCTTCTTCTCGTCATTTAATAACGATAGAATATTCAGAGTATCCTTTTTTTTAATGTATTGGTTGATAGTACCTGACTCTGCTATCTGTTTTGTTTGTTCTGCAACATATTTCAGTTCTTGATTT
The DNA here is from genome assembly GCA_964441595.1 of uncultured Candidatus Saccharibacteria bacterium. Lineage (GTDB taxonomy): Bacteria > Patescibacteriota > Minisyncoccia > UBA6257 > UBA6257 > DAOVIY01. Next base: position 242 of record CAYTXM010000008.1, on the reverse strand, counting down.
AAGGATTTTTCGGTATGCGAAATCTCATCTTTAATAAGTGGCCTAAAGGAATGAATAATTTCTTGAGAAAAGAAGAGAGACACAGCAAACAAACTTAATATCCAAACAAAGACGAAAATAAGAACTTTCTCTCTTTCAAAAAACGTCTTTAATTTTCCTAATCTTCCATTGAGATAAATATGGAAAGTCATTATTCTATTATTTTAACACTTAATAAAATCAAATCAAGTAAACCAAAAAAA
>CAYTXM010000007.1:18922-20356 GCA_964441595.1 uncultured Candidatus Saccharibacteria bacterium | reverse complement strand
AAAACACGCTAATCGCTATCGTTTTCTCAACAACCTCTTCAAACTTTCTAATATATCTAGAAACCCTTGATTTTTAGGAAGAAATGGAGTATAATACAAATCAAGTGGGTGTTTGTTGTTCTGAGAAAAAACTCTGTTTTTTATCAAAACAACCCAACTATTTGTTGCATTTCCGTCTCGTTTTACGAGGCGGGAATTTTTTTTTATTATTCTTCTTGACTTGTTGATTTAATATGTTTACACTTTATTTGGGGTTCTGGAGGCTGAGCACTCACTTATAACAAATAGTATAGGAGTATACCCTTCCAGGCCCCATTTTCTTATTATGAAAATTCCTCGTTGGATAAAAAAAGATGTTTCATTAAAAAATTACAATACTTTTCGTATTGGTGGAAAAACAAAATATTTTATAAAAGTATCTTCAAGAGATAAATTGATTAAAACCTTACGTTGGGCAAAGGAGAATTCCTTGCCCGTTTTTATTTTGGGAAATGGTTCTAATGTTTTATTTTCTGATAAAAAATATAAAGGGATAGTAATTAAAATAGAAAATAATAAAATAAAAAAGATAAATCAAAAAACAATTGTTGTTGGAGCAGGGATGATGTTTATGGAATTATTGCAAAAATTTTTAAATAAAGGGCTTGAAGGATTGGAATGGGCTAACGGAATTCCAGCGACAATTGGCGGAGCAGTTTTTTGTAATGCTGGTGGCTTTGGATATGATTTTGGAAAATTTGTAAAGAAAATTAGAACCATAGATTTAAAAACATATAAAGAAAAAATATATTTACAAAAAGATTGTAAGTTTCAATACAGGAGAAGTGTTTTTAAAAAGAACAAAGAAATTATTTGGGAAGTTGAACTGTTTATTAAGAAAGGGGATAAAATAAAGATAAGGGAAAAAACAAAAGATTATTGGCAATATAAGATTAAAAAAGGCTTATTTAAATACCCTTCAGCTGGGAGTATATTTAAAAACATTTTTGCCAAAAATGTGCCCTCTAAATATAGGAAAGGGGCGATTATAAGAAAAGAAAAAATTTCTACTGGCTGGTTTATTGAAAAATGTAATTTAAAAGGGAAAAAATATGGCGGAGCAATGATTTCTGATTTCCATGCTAATGTAATTATTAATATTAAAAATGCAAAAGCAAAAGATGTATTGTCTTTAATCAATCTTTGTAAAGAAAAAGTTTATAAAAAATTTAAAATTAAATTAGAAGAAGAAATTATCGTCGTTAGCTATTGACATAACTTTTTTTAGAGTTAAAATTATAATAGGAAACTAATTTTAAATTAATTTTAAAAAAACGAGCAGTGCCTATTCGCATAATATAGGAAACCTGTTATCACTTCTCAAGGTTGGTCGGCTGCTTGATTTAAAAAAATAATAAAAAACATGGCCAAAAGAAAAGTTAAAAAAGTTGCAAA
>CAYTXM010000007.1:0-18822 GCA_964441595.1 uncultured Candidatus Saccharibacteria bacterium | reverse complement strand
GAAAGGTTGTAAGAAAGAGAGTTAAAAAAGTCGCTAAAAAAAGAGTTAAGAAAGTTAAAAAACCTGCTAAAAGAAAGAGAAAAGCAACCAAGAAAGTTAAAAGGACAGTTAAAAAGACAAAGAGAGCCAAGAAGAGAAGATAGTTTTTCAACAAGGCAACATTCCCCGTTAGAAGCATTATTTCTAGCGGGGTTTGCTTTATAGCCCTTTTTTAGGTAAGATTTAAGTAAATATAATGCGTTTAAATGCTATGAATATTAAAATCGTACCAGTGAATATTAAATTATTGGATCAACAGAAAGAATATTTAAAAAAAAGAATAAAAAATTTAGAAAAAGTTGGTCAACGTTATGGTGAAAGATCTTTATTGACAATCACAATGGGAAAAGTTACTTCCAATCAGGAGACTGGAGAAATTTTTTTTGCTGAAGCTAATTTTGCCATTCCTGGGAAAGATATAATATGTAAAGTGCAAGGAAATAATATTGAAGAAACAACGGACAGGTTATGTGATAAATTAAAGAGTTCGATGATTAAAAATAAAGAATTAAGAAAAGGTCGTTTTAGAAGATTAGCGCGTGCATTGAAAGATAAATTACATTTTTAATTTTATATATGTTTTTGTTAGATATTTTTTTTCCTGATTCCAGTGTTCGTTATCAAAAGCAAAAAGCGAAAGTGATTACTGAGATTAACGAAAAAGAAAAAGAAATTCATCAATTACCCAAGGAGGAATTTTCTAAAAGAATTAATAAATTAAAAAAAGAAGTTCAACAAGGGACTTCTTTAGATAAAATTCTTTCAGAGGTTTTTTCTTTAACGCGGGAATCAAGTTTACGCACTTTAAAGCAGCGGCATTTTGATGTACAAATATTAGGCGGTATTGGATTGCATGAAGGAAAAATACTTGAAATGAAAACAGGAGAAGGTAAAACTTTAGCTGCTACTTTGCCTGTAGTATTAAATGCAATAGAAGGTAAAGGTGCTCATGTTGTTACTGTTAATGATTATCTATCAAAAAGAGATTGTGTTTGGATGGGGCAGATTTATGATTATTTAGGATTAACAGTAGGATGTTTGAGTCATGAAACAGCTTATATTTATGATCCTGAATATAAATTAGAAACTCAAAAAGAAAGAGAAGAATTAGACCAAAAAAGAGATGAATTAGGGGCATTTAAGGTATTTGAAGAATTTTTGCGCCCTGTTGATAGAAAAGAAGCATATTCGGCAGATATTACCTATGGAACTAATACTGAATTTGGATTTGATTATTTACGCGATCACTTGGTCTATTCTTTTAAAGAAAGAGTTCAAAGAGAACATAATTATGTGATTATTGATGAAGTTGACAGTGTTTTAATTGACGAAGCCCGAACTCCGCTTATCATATCCGTGCCAGATCAACAAGCGGCAAAATTATATCAGGAATTTACTCAAATAGTCCCAAAGCTTAAAAAAGATTGGGATTTTATTATAGATAAAAAAGACAAAGCAGTAACCTTAACTGAAGAAGGGCTTAATAAAGTGGAAAAGATTTTTGGATTTAATATTTTTGATGAGAAAGGATTGTTATATGTGCATCACTTAGAAACAGCTTTAAAAGCAAATTATCTTTTTCTAAAAGACCGTGATTATTTAGTGAAAGATGGAAAAGTAATGATTATTGATGAATTTACAGGTCGACTTTTACCAGGACGAAGATATTCTGGAGGTCTTCATCAGGCTTTAGAAGCAAAAGAGAGAGTTCAAATAGAAAAAGAAAGCAGAACAGTAGCGACAATTACTTTACAGAATTATTTTCGTATGTATAAGAAATTGTCAGGAATGACTGGAACCGCTTTCACTTCCGCAGAAGAATTTAAAAAAGTTTATGACGCGGAAGTTATAGTTATTCCAACTAATAAACCAATGATAAGAAAAGATCTGCCCGATAGGGTTTATGGGGCAGAAGAAGGTAAATTAAAAGCTATTACTAAAGAGGTGAAAGAAAGGAGTCAAAAAGGCCAGCCAATTTTAATTGGAACTCCTTCAGTGGAAAAGAATGAATTACTAAGCTTATATTTAAAAAGAGAAGGTATTTCTCATAATATCTTAAATGCCAAAAATAATGAGAAGGAAGGGGAGATAATTGCTCAAGCAGGAAGATTAGGTGCAGTTACAGTAGCTACTAATATGGCTGGTAGGGGCGTTGATATTACTTTGGGAGGCAATCCACCTGATGAAGAGCAAAGGGCAAAAGTTTTAGAATTAGGCGGTCTTTATGTTTTGGGAACTGAACGACATGAAGCCAGGCGAATTGATAATCAGTTAAGAGGAAGATCCGGACGGCAAGGGGATCCAGGTTTTTCCCAATTCTTTATTTCCTTGGAAGATGATTTAATGCGCGTTTTTGCTCCAAAATATTTATCTAATATGATGAAGAAATTAGGATGGCCAGAAGACGAACCAATTGAACATAAAATGGTTACCAGGGCCATAGAAATGTCCCAATCGAAAATTGAAGGATTTTATTTTGATATTAGAAAACATATTTTGGAATATGATAACGTTATTAATAAACAACGAGCGGCATTTTATCAAATGAGAGATGAGACATTAGAAAAAGCTGAAGATAAAAAACTAAAAGATTATATTATAAATCTTTTCTTGGAAACAAATGAGAAATTTCCAGAAGAAGATTTTCAAGAAAGAGCGTCTGCTGTTAAAGAAGAAAAATTGTTGGAAATATTAAAAGCGGTTTCCTTAAGATTATTAGATACTTTATGGCTAGAACATATTGAAAAAATGGAATTTTTGCGGGACTCCACATCCTTGCGGGCTTATGGCGGAAAAGATCCATTAATAGAATACAAGAGAGAAAGTTATTATTTCTATAAAGAATTAGAGCAGAGGTTTAAATCCCTTTTGGTAAATAATGTTAAAAATATACTTTCGGCAGAGATAAAGATGAAGTAATATGTACAATGTTTCTACCCAACAATTTACCGGACCATTAGACCTTCTTTTACAATTAGTAGAAAAGAATAATTTGGAAATTACTGAAATTTCTTTAGCCCAAGTTACTCAGGATTATATGAATTACGTTGGCAATCAAACATTAGTTCATCCTGAGGAATTAGCGGATTTTTTAGTTATTGCTTCTACGCTTCTTTTGATAAAATCAAAATCTCTTTTACCAACGTTAGAATTGGAAACTGGGGAGCAAGAAGAAATTTTAGATTTAGAGAATCGTCTTCAATTATACAAAATATATAAAGAGCAGGGGATGAAAATGTACGAAGTATGGAATAAGCATACTTATCTTTTTACCCGTTTGCCATGGAAAGACACAGAATTTAAATTTTCCCCATCCAAAAATATTTCTCTTTCTTCTTTGTCGCAATCTTTTAAAAAAGTTTTAGAATTCTTTGAAGAAGAAATTCCCCTTGAAGAAAAGAAAATAGTTAAAATAACGACGCTTAAACAAAGAATTAAAGAGTTGGTTCAGAAGTTAACTCAAGGAAAAAATTATAGTTTAGAGGAATTAGTTCCAGATAAAAACAAAAGAGTTGAATTAATTCTTACATTTTTAGCGGTTCTTTATTTAGCTAAAGAGAATATAATAAAAATAAAACAGGATAAAAACTTTGAATCAATATGGATATCAAATTAATAATAGAAAGTTTGCTTTTTGCCGCCGGGGAACCTTTTACCCTAGACAAATTAAGTAAAATTATTCATGTAAAGAAAGAAAAAGTAAAAGAAATTTTAGAGGAATTAAAAGAAGAATTTCAAAACCAGAATAGAGGAATAAGATTGATCAATAACAATGAAGAATGGCTGATGGTTACGGCGCCAGAATCAGCTTCTTTTATTCAGAAGTTAAAAAAGGAAGTTATTGAAGGGGATCTTAGCCCAGCCAGCCAGGAAACATTGGCAATCATAGCGTATAGAGGACCGATAACCCGCGCTGGAATAAATGAAATCAGAGGAGTGGATTCCAGTTATATACTTCACCAGCTTCTTTTAAGAGGATTAATTGAACGTTCTATACACACTGAAAAAAACAAAGCATATCTTTATAATATCTCTTTTGGGCTTCTTCAACATTTAGGAATTAGTAATGTTCAGGAATTATCTCAATATGAAGAATTTAGTAAAAAAAATAGGTAAGTCCCATTTTTTTTGGGTAGTTTTTATTTTTTGCTTGTTTTTAATAATTTATGGCTATTTTTTTAATCAGCAAAAAGATAGAAATACTGATATTAAAATTAATAACCCTCCTGTTGATATAAGCGCTATTTCTTATCTTGTTGGAGATATTCATTCAGGTAAATTATTGACTAAGAAAAATGGAGACCTTCATTTTTTTCCGGCTTCTTTAAGTAAATTAATGGCAGGGATAATCGCTTTGGAAAATTTTTCTTTAGATGAAGAAATTACCATTAGCCCTTACGCAGTTAGTATTGAAGGAGAAGAAGGAGGGTTGATTGCTAATGAAAAAATTAGAGCAGGCGATTTATTAAAAATTCTTTTAATTTCTTCTTCTAATGATGCGGCTATTGCTTTTGAAGAAGCACTGGAGAAAAAAGATGGAAATTTCGTTGGTTTAATGAATCAAAAGGCGCGCGAATTTGAGTTATTTAACAGCGCGTTTTTTGATGCCAGCGGATTGGATAGAAAAGGAAATTTTACCAGTATTCAAGATTTATTTAAATTAAGCAGGAAAATTTATCAAAATTATCCATATTTAGGTGAAATTACGAGAAAAAAGCAAGATGTTGTTTATTCAATTGATAAAGAAATAATTCATAGTCTGGAAAATACTAATATTTTGATTGGTGAAATTTATAATTTATGGGGCGGTAAAACAGGTTCAACCCCCGAAGCAAAAGATTGTCTTTTAACCATTTATGAATTTTCTTTTTCTGAAAAAGATGATAAAATAGTTGTATCTATTATAGTTTTAAATTCCTCAGATCGTTTTGGGGACACAATGAAACTTTATAACTGGGCCAGAGAACAAATAGTAAATAACAATTAACCATAAGATTTTATGAATTTGGGTTCTCCAGCTTTTCAAATTATTCGCATTTTATTTTTAGGCGTATTTTCTTCGGTTTTGGCTATTTTTTTAACCCCGATTCTTACACACTTTCTTTATAGATATCGTTTAGGAAAACAAATCCGCGAAGATAAAAATACACCAGTATTTATTTCTTTACACAAGAAAAAAGAAGGTACTCCAACTATGGGGGGTGTTCTTATGTGGGGGAGTACATTAATTGTCACATTTCTATTTTTTTGTTTTTCCAAGATAACCAACGGATTTTTTGGAGCTTTAAATTTTCTTTCACGGTCTCAAACATGGTTGCCATTAGGGGCAATGGCCGGGGCTGCTATCGTAGGTTTAGCAGATGATTTATTAGGGATTTTTCATATTGGAGTAAAAGGTGGAGGATTAAAAGTGAGAGAAAAAGTTATTATTTATACTTCAATCTCTTTAATCGGCGCATGGTGGTTTTGGGCTAAGCTTGGGAGAGATGCGATTTATATTCCTTTTTATGGAGAAGCGAGTTTAGGAGTTTGGTATATTCTCTTTTTTGTTTTCGTTTTAGTGGCTACTACGCTTTCTATGAATGAAACAGATGGATTAGATGGTCTGGCGGGCGGAGTATCTTTAATCGGATTTGTTTGTTTGTTAATTGTTTCTTTTTCCCAAGGCATGTATAATTTAGCCGCTTTTCTCAGTGTGCTTATTGGGGCTATTGTAGCTTTTCTTTGGTTTAATGTTTATCCTGCTCGTTTTTTTATGGGAGATACTGGAGCTATGGCTTTGGGGATTACAATGGGTGTGGTAGCAATGATAACTGATACAGTATTATTTCTCCCATTTTTCGCTTTTATTTTAGTTGCAGAATCATTATCTGTAATAATGCAAAAAATTTATCGAAAGATAAAGCATAGAAAACTTTTCCTTTCTTCTCCACTTCATCATCATTTTGAAGCCAAGGGTTGGCCAGAAACTAAAGTGACAATGCGCTTCTGGCTTATTTCCGGTGTAGTTGCTGTTTTTGGTTTGGCTCTATACTTCTTTGATGTTTTCTTGATATAATTAAAATGGATACATTTTAATAACAACGTTCTTGAGATATAGCGAAAAGATTGTTATAATTATATAATATATATAAAGTATTAATTTTTAAAAAGTATGCCCATTGATTATCAAAATAAATTAGCAGAATTAATGATTTTAGCTGCTCAACAAGGAGCGTCTGATTTGCATTTAAGTGTAGGAAAACATCCAACCGTAAGAATTGATGGAAACTTAGTGCCAGTTTCAAATGAACCAATTTTAACTCCAGAAATGACAGCAGGATTAATTGGGGCTTTATTAACAACAGACCAACAGGAAAGCTTGATTACTGAAAAAGAAATTGACTTTGCCTTTTCTTATGAGGATAAGATTCGTTTTAGGGTTAATGTTTATTTTCAAAAGGGGTATCTTTCTGCAGCTTTAAGGTTAATTCCTGTAAATATTAGAACAGTTGAGGAATTAAATTTACCCTCGATTCTTCATGAATTTACCCAGTCTCAACAAGGATTTTTCTTGGCAGTAGGTCCTGCTGGACACGGAAAGACAACTTCTTTGGCTGCTTTAATCGATGAGATCAATCACAAAAGAATGGAACATATTATTACGATTGAAGACCCAATTGAATATGCTTTTGTTCAAGACAGGGCATTAATTGATCAGAGAGAAGTTGGAACCGACACATTAAGTTTTCATCGCGGATTGCGTTCAGTGCTTCGTCAGGATCCTGATGTGATTATGATTGGAGAAATGCGCGATCCCGAATCTATATCAATTGCTTTAACAGCCGCAGAAACCGGGCATTTAGTTTTTTCTACTTTACATACTAATTCTGTTAGTCAAACAATAGATAGAATTGTTGATAGTTTTCCAGGATCTCAGCAAGGACAAATTCGTTCTCAGTTAGCCACTACTTTAATTGGAATTGTTTCACAAAGGCTTATTCCAAGGATTGCCGGCGGTAGAATTCCAGCATGTGAAATAATGTTTGTTAACTCAGCTATAAAAAATCTTATTCGTGAGAAGAAAACATATCAAATAGATTTAGTTATTGATACAAGTGTTCAAGATGGAATGACGTCATTAAATCGTTCTTTAGTGGAATTGGTTCGCAAAAGAGAAATTTCTTTAGAATCAGCAGAGGCTTATTCATTAAATCCTTCAGAATTAAGACAATTACTTGGATAATATGAAATTTATCTATAGAGCTAAAGATAAACAAGGAAATGTCCGCACGGGAAGAGTTGAAGCCCGTTCTTTAGATACTGCAGTTAGTATTCTTCAGGGCTATGATTTGATTGTTGTAGAAATTTCACCTGAAAAGAAAATTACTATTTTTGATGAAATTTTTGGCAGGAAGGCGCGTATTTCAAAAAAAGATTTGGCGATTTTTATGCGCCAATTTGCTACTTTATTAGAATCACAAGTTCCTTTGGGGGAAGCATTAAGAACTCTTTATCTCCAAGCAGCTACTCCCGCTATTAAGGATTTGGTTTTTGGATTGGTATCAGATTTAGATTCAGGGTTGTCTCTTTCAAAGTCAATAGAAAAGAGAAGTGATATATTTGGGGAGTTTTATATGCAAATGATAAAGTCAGGAGAAATATCAGGTCGATTAGAAGAAGTTTTATCTTATTTGGCTGATTATGCTGAGCATGAATATGATTTAATAAATAAAGCAAAATCCGCCGCAACTTATCCGATATTTTTATTTGGAACTTTCTTATTAATATCAGTTGTAATTACTGTTGCTTTGGCCCCTCAAATGATTTCTATTTTTGAAGAATTTGGGGCAACTCCTCCGATAGGGACAAAAATTTTAATTTTTATTGGGGAATTTTTTAAAAATTTTGGGATTTTAGCAGCGGTTTTGCTTTTAGGGATGATTTGGCTTTTGATAAATTATTTTCGTTCTGTTGAAGGGAGAAGGGTTGCTGGTGTATATATTTTAAAAATTCCAATATTAGGAGAAATTTATAAAAGAATATTTATTTCCCGTTTTTGTGAAACAGCTGGAACTTTAATTCATGGAGGTATTCCTGTGGTTACTGCTTTTGAAGTTGCTGGAGAATCTACTGGTAATTATGTTTATCAAAAGATTGGATATAGAGTGGCTAATGCTGTAAAAGAAGGGGATAGCATAAGCAGTATTTTAAAAAAAGATTATGAGTATTTGCCGGCATTAGTTAGTCAAATGGTGGCTGTTGGGGAAGGGACTGGCCGTTTGGACTCTATTTTAAAAAAAGTCGCCGGTTATTATCAAAAAGAGGTCGATAGGGCTTTTAGCACGATGATTGATTTGTTACAACCAATTTTGGTAGTAATAATAGGTATTTTGGTAGCATTTCTAGTGTCGGCAGTTTTGCTTCCAATATACCAGTTAGCTCAAAGCGTTTAAGCAGTTAACAATAAACAATTAACAAATAACAAAAAAACAATGAATTTTAAAAACAAAACTAAGGGGTTTACTCTTATTGAAATGTTAATAGTAATAACCATTATTGCTCTTTTAGCTTCTTTGATCTTAGTAGGTATGGGTGGAGCCAGGGCCAAAACAAGAGATGCAAGAAGAATAGCAGATTTGCATAATGTAATGAATGCTTTAGAATTATATTATGCTAAAAACTCTAATTATCCAGATGAGAGCAATTGGGCTGATTTAAGCACAGCGTTGACGACTGGAGATATTGGTGTTTCCAGAATTCCTAAGGATCCACTTAGCTCAAGTCCAAATTCAAATACTTATTATTATGGTGCTTCACTTGATACTCAGGATTATGTATTAGGCGCTAAATTAGAAACAGACGATGCTGCCTTAGATGAAGATATTGATGATGGCGATACTTATGGAGTTTCTTGTAGCGATGCCCCTGATTATAATTATTGCATTCGCCCTTAATTAAATAATAATAAATATTAATGATATTTTTATTGACCTTTTTGGTTTTTATTTTTGGAACCATAATCGGTAGCTTTTTAAATGTTGTTATTAACAGAGCTGATATGAAAGAATCCCCTGTAAAGGGGCATTCTTTTTGTCCCTATTGTCATAAAACTTTAGCTTGGTGGGAATTAATTCCTATTTTTAGTTTTTTTTTATTAAAAGGGAAGTGTTCTTCTTGCAAGCATAAGCTTTCTTGGCAATACCCTTTAGTAGAAACAATGACGGGCTTGTTTTTTGTATTTCTTTTTTGGCGGCTTTTTCGTTTTCCGCTTATAAATTTTTCTTTATTACAAAATATTACTTTTGAAAGTTTATTTATTTATCTCATTTTTTTCATTTGGCTATATTGGCTTGCTGTTTTAATTATTATTTCTGTTTATGATTTTAAAAAATATTTAATTCTGAATGAAGTACTAATTCCCGCAATAATCTTTAGCTTTTTTTGGAAAATGATTTTAGGATTTTTAGTTCAAAAACAATTTTTTTATTTTATTCCGTTTCTGACTCATTTTCTTGGTGAAAAAAGTTTTATTTTTGGCTATTATTCATATTTTATTTCTATGTTTCTTGGGACCATTTTTATATGTGGAATTATTTCTTTTTTGGCATGGATAACAAAAGAAAAAGCCATGGGGTGGGGCGATGCTATTTTAGCTTTGTTTTTAGGCATTATTTTAGGATGGCCAGAGGTATTAGTAGCGTTAATTATTGCGTTTTTATCAGGAGGAAGCGTTGCTTTAGTTCTTTTATTTTTCAAAAAGAAAACTATGAAGAGCTATCTTCCATTTGCGCCATTTTTATCTTTTGGGGCCCTGACAGTTATGTTTTTTGGTGATATAATAATAGAGAAGTATTTGGCGTTGTTATTTTAAATTATGAAATTTAAAATGGGTTTAAAATTTAAAAGTAGAGGATTTACATTAATTGAAATGTTGGTGACTTTGGGTATTATTACTGCTTTGAGTGTTATGATTTTGGTTTATTCAAGAAAAAGCGAAAGCGTTAGCAATCTTATTCGTGAAGGCGACCATATCGCATTTGAAATACGAAGAGCTCAAAATCAGGCAATGCTAATGTTGCAGCAAGACTCTGGAGGTGAAAAGATTTGCGGTTGGGGAATTTATATAGATCAAGCAAATCTTCCGCAAGAGAAATTCTTTTTATTTGCAGATTTATGTGAGGAAGGAACATCCAAGGGGGATGAAAAATATAATGATGGTGAAAAAGTTGAAACGATTTCTCTTTTGAAAAGGGTAGAGATTTTTTACAGCAATGTTTCTTCTGTTACATTTATTCCTCCAGAACCAAGGGTAAAATTTGAACCTAATTTAGATGATGGAGATAATGCGAGTATTCAGATTCAATTAAAAAATCAACCAGGAAGATATTATGAAATACAAGTTTCTGAAGCAGGACAAATTTCTAAAGAATTAAAAGAAATATAATGGAAAAAAGACAAAAAGCTTTTACTCTTATTGAAGTTTTAGTTGCTATCACTATTTTGATTGTTGGAATTATTTCCGGATTTGTTCTTGTTACAAGGGCTTTATATAATGTCGCTGTTATTAAAGATAGATTAACAGCCAGTTTTTTAGCTCAAGAAGGCATAGAATTAACGCGGCAAATTAGGGATTCTAATTTTTTGCGTATACTTAATGAAGAGTCTGTAGAATGGAAAAGTGGATTAGCAGGTGGTAGCTATACTATTGAGTCAAAAGCTGGAAGCGAACAGTCTGTGTCTTTAGTTTTTTATGATGAACCAATAGATATTCCTAATTTTTTTTATGATGATGCTCTTAAAACCTATAATTATAGCACTGGAGAACCAACAACTTTTAATAGGGAGATAAAAATCACAACCATTAGTGACGATGAAATTCGCGTGGAATCTATAATGAGATGGAAAACCAGAACAATTGATTTTGATTTAATTGTTGAAGATCATTTATATAATTGGATGAAACTATGAAATTTAAAAAAAAGCAAAGAGGATTTACTTTGGTGGAAGTGCTGGTTTCAGTAAGTCTTTTTATAATGGTTATTGTAGCTCTTTCGCAGGTATATATATCAGTTATACGTTCAGAAAGAATCGCTTACGCTCTTTTAAATAGCGAAAATAATATTAGAAATGTTTTGGAAAGCATGGCGCGTTCAATTAGGCTTGGAAAGAATTTTGAACCTACTGGCAACAGAAGAAAAATTTGTTTTGATTATTTTTTAGATGGATATTGGCAAAATATCTGCTATCGTTTTGATGAGCCACATGGTACCTTAGAGAAACTATCTGGAGTTGGTTCCTTTGCGTCCATTTTAGATCCACAATTAAAAGTTAATCATCTTCAATTTTACATTAAAGGTGGCACCTCTGATTCACAAGCGTCAGTAATAATTGTTATGGAAGTTTCTATCAGTGTCAAGAAGCAAGAATATTTTTTCAATGTGCAAACCGCTGTAACCCCACGATCTTTAGGGGTAGAAATTTTAGAGGAAGTGGAGTAGAAATTTAATTATGAAAAATTTAAATATACAATACGCAACAGATAATACAGAATACAGACCATCTGGCCAGATTTTTTTAATGAGTATTTTAATTTTGGGCGCTGTAATGGCATCTGCTTTACTTTTAATGTCTATTTTTATTAAAGATTTTCGGCAATCTATAGAAACATCAGAATCTGTTAAAGCGTTTTATGCTGCTGATTCAGCTATGGAGTGGCAGATTTATAATACTTTAAATGATCCAGACGCTTCTGCTCCAGTAATGAACAATCTTACTGGTACTTCTACCGATTATAGCTCTCAGAATAATTTTTCAACCACAGGCGAAATTAAAACTACTGGAGTTTCAAAAAGAGTTAGCCGTGGATTAGAAGTTAACTTTGTTAATTTCTAAGAAGGTATGAATAAATTGGAAGTTAAAAAAAGGATTGAAAAACTCAGAGAGGCAATAAGAAAATACCGTTATGCTTACCATGTTTTAAATCAATCTATAATCTCAGACGAAGCATCGGATTCTTTAAAAAAAGAGCTATTTGATTTAGAACAGCAATATCCAGAATTTATTACTCCTGATTCTCCTACTCAAAGGGTAGGTGGAAAACCATTGAAGAATTTTAAAAAAACGGAACATAAAGTTCCGATGTTTTCATTAAATGACGCTTTTAGTGAAAAAGATATGTATGATTGGTATGAAAGAATAAAAAAACTTCTTTTACCTTCAGCTAAAATAGATTTTTATTGTGAGTATAAATTTGATGGTTTAGCAATTTCTTTAGAATATAACGATGGAATTTTAGAAATTGGTTCAACTCGTGGAAATGGAAAAATTGGCGAGGATATAACACAAAATCTTAAAACTATTGATGCTATTCCTTTATGTCTATTGGAAAAAGAAGAAATTATTAATAATTTGATTCAATTGGGAATGAAAAAAATAGCCACACGCTTGGAAAAAGATTTTCCTCGTAATTTAGAGGTGAGAGGAGAAGTGCTTTTAGATAAAAAAGAATTTGAACGGATTAACAGAGAAAGAATAAGACAAGGACTTCCTTCTTATGCTAACCCTCGCAATGTTGCCGCTGGTTCAATACGGCAGTTGGATGCGAAAGTTACATCAAGCCGCCGTCTGGATTCTTATATTTATGAATTAGTAACAGATTTAGGCCAAGAAACACACGAACAAGCCCATCTAATTTTAAAAGCATTTGGCTTTAAAACCCACAATGATAATAAGAAAGTTGATTCTTTGGAAGAGATTTTTTTTATTCATAAACAAATAGAAAAACAAAGGGATAATTTACCCTATGAAATTGATGGAGTAGTTGTTATAGTAAATAATAATGAGTATTTTGAAAAATTAGGAGTAGTTGGTAAAGCTCCACGCGGAGCGATAGCTTATAAGTTTCCTTCTAAAGAAGCTACAACAATTATAGAAAATATTATTGTTCAGGTAGGTAGAACAGGTGTTCTGACTCCTGTAGCGATTTTAAAGCCAGTTCAAATAAGTGGAGTAACTGTTACCCGCGCTACGCTTCACAATAAAGAAGAAATAAAAAGATTAGGAATAAAAATTAGGGATACTGTAATAGTGAATCGGGCTGGTGATGTTATTCCTCAAGTCGTAAAAGTTTTAAAAGAGTTACGTACTGGAAAAGAAAAGATTTTTCAGATGTTTAAAAAATGTCCTGTTTGCGGATATTCTATTAAAGAAGACGATGGCGGGATTTTAGTTCGTTGTCCTAACAAGAATTGTTCTGCCCGTTCCCAGGAAAGACTTTATCATTTTATTGGAAAAGGGGCATTTGATATTAAAGGCATTGGACCAAGATTGATTGATAGATTTTTAGATGAAGGATTAATTCAAAACGCTGCTGATTTATTTGATTTAAAAGAGGGAGATATTGCTCCTCTAGAAAGATATGGAGAAAAATCTAGCCAGAATATTATTTCCACAATTCAAGCGAATAAGAACATATCATTAAACCGATTTTTTTTTGCTTTGAGCATTCTTCATATTGGAGAAGAAACAGCTTTACTTTTAGCTAAGTATTTTCAAAAAAGAATTCATTCAAATAAATTTTCTATCCAAGACTTAATTAAAATCGGTTCTAGTTTGAAGCAAGAAGAATTAGAAAAAATTCCTTCTATTGGGCCTAAAGTAGGGCAGGCAGTGTATGAGTGGTTTAATAATAAAAAAAATATTGAGTTTCTTAAAAATCTTGAACAAAAAGGCATAAGATTATTACCTGTGTTTATTCCAAAAGAAAAGAGAGAATTAGAAGATTTGGTTTTTGTGATTACTGGAGTTTTAGAATCAATGTCTCGCGAGCAAGCAAAAGAGAAAATAGTAAATCAAGGGGGTAAAGTGAATAAAACTCTTTCTTCAAAAACAAATTATTTAATTGCAGGAAAAAATCCAGGCACTAAGTATGCCAAGGCAAAAAAACTGGGAATAAAAATTATTAACGAGAAAAAATTTTTATGGATTTTACAGAAATAGATCATTTACTAAAATTAGCAAGAATAGAATTATCTTCTCAAGAAAAAAAGAAGATTGCTTTAGATCTTGAAAATATTTTAGATTATATAAAACAATTACAAAAGTTAAATACCGATGGCGTAGAACCAATGACGGGAGGTACTTTACTCGAAAATATTTATCGCGAAGATAGAATTGATAAACAAAAACAAGATACAAGCAAGGAATTAAAAAAATCTGCGTCTTGCCTAAAAGATGATTATTTTAAAATACCACCAATATTTTAATTTATGATAAAAGAACTTCATGACAAATTAATAAATCATAAGATTACTGCTGTTGAATTAATAGATAGTTATTTTCAAGTAATTGATACAAAAGATGATGTAATCAAAGCATTCTTAAGTTTGACTAAAAACGAGGCATTACAACAAGCTAAAAAGACAGACGAGAAAATTAAAAAAGGACAGGATATTAATGTTTTAGAAGGAATCCCTTACGCAGTTAAAGATAATATGTTGGTTAATGGAGTAAAGACTACTGCTGGCTCAAAGATATTAGAAAATTATACTGCTTCATTTGACGCGACAGTAATAAAAAAATTAAAAGAACAAGGGGCAATCTTATTGGGAAAAACAAATATGGATGAGTTTGCTATGGGGTCTTCAACAGAGAATTCAGCTTTTTTCACAACAAAAAATCCGCATGATTTGGAAAGAGTTCCAGGCGGTTCTTCTGGAGGATCTGCCGCAGTTGTTGCAAGTAAAATGTCAGTTTTTGCTTTGGGGTCAGATACAGGTGGATCAATTAGGCAGCCAGCTGGTTTTTGCGGAGTGGTTGGATTTAAGCCAAGTTATGGCGCGGTTTCGCGTTATGGACTTATTTCTTTGGCTTCGTCTTTAGATATTATAGGTCCGTTTACTAAAAGTGTAGAAGATGCGGAAATAGTTTTTAAAAGCATTGCTGGTAAAGACCCAATGGATTCAACGTCTCAAAATCTTCCTATGCTTTCAGATAAGTTACAAGCTACAGGTTACAAGTTACAAGGCATTAAGTTTGGTTTGCCCAAAGAATATTTTCAGAAAGGATTGGACGAGAAGATCAGAAAAACTATTGAAGGCGTAATTGAAAAAATTAAATCTCAAGGAGCAACTATTAAAGAAGTTAGTTTGCCTTCCACTTCTTATGCTTTGCCTTGTTATTATATAATAATGCCTGCTGAAGCAAGTTCTAATTTAGCTCGTTTTGATGGCATTCGCTATTCTCCAATTATCAACAATGAATCACAGGACATTAATTTACATGATTTATATTTTAAAACACGAGGAAAAGGATTTGGAGAAGAAGTGCGCAGAAGAATAGTTTTAGGAACCTACGTTTTATCAAGCGGGTATTATGATGCTTATTATAAGAAAGCTCAACAGGTAAGGAAATTAATTGCTCAAGAATTTGATAAAGTTTTTCAGGAAGTTGATTTTCTCATTACCCCAACTTCTCCAACATTTCCTTTTAAGATTGGTGAAAAAACTGATGATCCCTTATCAATGTATCTCTCAGATATTTTTACAGTGAGTGCTAATATTGCCGGAGTGCCAGCAATTAATTTACCTTGTGGGCAAGAAGATAATTTGCCCATAAATATGCAGATTATTGGACCGTACCTTTCTGATTTTTCATTATTAAATATAACAAAAACAATTGAAGATATTATTTTATAATGACTGAATCTATTTTTATTTATTTTTTTTATTTTAAATTTCTTTGTCTCGCAATGTCTTGCGGATTATTAATTGGAACTATTTATTATGCTTGGAAATTACGACTTTTTACTAAGTGGGCAGAAACATTGCAAAATTGGTGGGGGATTGTTCCAGTTTTTTCTTTATCTGGCAAAAGCCGTAAAGGGTGGAAAAAAATTGATGAACTTTTAAAAGAATCTCATCAATCTTCATGGAAATTAGCAGTACTCAAGGCGGAAGCGATAGTGGAAAAAACATTAAATTTTATGGGGTACGTTGAAAGCGATTTTACAAAAATTTTAGATGAATTAAAGTTTAGAGGGTATCAAAATTTAGAAATTTTATCTAACCTTCATAATATAAGAGAAAAAATTATTGGGGATAAAAATTTTTCTTTAAGTCAAAATAGAGCAAAAGAAATTATACGTATATATAAAAGATTTTGGGAAGAATTATTAAATACTTTGTGAGGGTTGCATTTAACCTACTTTTCTTTTATAATAAACATCGCGGGGTGGAGAAGTAGTATCTCACGAGGCCCATAACCTCGAGACGCTGGTGCAATTCCAGCCCCCGCAACCACATTTATTTTTTTGCCAGGGTAGCTCAGTCGGTTAGAGCATAGCACTCATAAAGCTAAGGTCGTGGGTTCGATTCCCACCCCTGGCACCCAAAGCGGGTGTAGTTCAGCCTGGTTAGAACGCCGCACTGTCACTGCGGAGGTCGCCGGTTCAAATCCGGTCGCCCGCGCTTTTATCAATTTTATTTTGCCCTCGTAGTTCAACGGATAGAACAAGGGACTCCTAAGCCCTAGATACAGGTTCGATTCCTGTCGGGGGCACAAATATTTATTTGACAAACAGAATTTTTCCTTTATACTATTGATTACCTCCTTTAGAGAGGAGCTCTTTGATAATTTAATAGTCAATAAGTTCAATTCAATAAGTTCAATCTTTTCTGGTTATTCCAAGATCAAGATCTTAAATGAGGATTCGATCCTGGTCCAGGATGAACGCTAGCGGTGTGGATAAGGCATACAAGTCGTACGCTGATTATTCAGTTTACTGAGTAATCGGAGTGGCAAACGGGTTAGTAATACCTTGGTAACTTACCGTCGAGATGGGGATAGTTCGTTGAAAGACGAAGTAATACCCAATAGTCACTGAGAGCGAAAGCTTGAAGTGTAAAAGAGCAATCTGCTTGACGATAGACCTAGGTCCTATCAGCTTGTTGGTGAGGTAACTGCTCACCAAGGCTATGACGGGTAGGGGGTGTGAGAGCATGGTCCCCAACAAGGGCACTGAGACACGGGTCCTACTCCTACGGGAGGCAGTAGCCGAGAATCTTCGGCAATGGGCGAAAGCCTGACCGAGCGACACCGCGTGTGGGAAGAATGGTTTCGGCCTGTAAACCACTTTTCTCTGGGAAGAATGCCGATTTATCGGCATGACATTACTGGAGGAATAAGGAGCTGCAAACTACGTGCCAGCAGCAGCGGTAATACGTAGGCTCCAAGCGTTATCCGGATTTACTGGGCGTAAAGCGTCCTTAGGCGGTTTTGTTAGTTCGTTGTTAAAGCCCCTGGCTCAACCAGGGAGAGGCAATGAATACGGCAGAACTAAGAGGGAGAAAGAGGTTGGCGGAACACACGGTGTAGGGGTGAAATCCGTTGATATCGTGTGGAACACCGAAAGCGAAGGCAGCCAACTGGGTCTTTCCTGACGCTCAAAGACGAAAGCGTGGGTCGCAAAGAGGATTAGATACCCTCGTAGTCCACGCCCTAAACGATGGGTGCTGGTTGCTGGTAGTATCGACCCTATCAGTGACGAAGCTTACGCGTTAAGCACCCCGCCTGGGAAGTACGGTCGCAAGACTAAAACTCAAAGGAATAGACGGGAGTTCGCACAAGCGGTGGAACATGAGGTTTAATTCGATAGCAAACGAAGAACCTTACCAGGGCTTGAAATTCCGATGAAATTCCGGTGAAAACCGGAACCTCTGCAAGGACATCGGAACAGGTGCTGCATGGTTGTCGTCAGCTCGTGGCGCGAGTCGTTCCCTTCAGTGGGGAAACGAGCGCAACCCCTGTCCTATGTTACAAGTGTCATAGGAGACCGCCTCGCACTCAGTACAGGAATTTAAAAAATTCACTGTTCGTGTTCTGAGTGCGGGGAGGAAGGTGGGGATGACGTCAAATCAGCATGGCCCTTTGATGCCCTGGGCTACACTCATGTTACAATGGAATTGACAATGCGTTGCCAAATCGCAAGATGGAGCTAATCGCATCAAACAATTTCTCAGTCCGGATTGAGGTCTGCAACTTGACCTCATGAAGTTGGAATCGCTAGTAATCGCGGGTCAGCTATACCGCGGTGAATACGTTCTCGAACTCTGTACTCACCGCCTGTCAAGTCAAGGAAGCCGGGAATACCTAAAAATCCCTCTCGGGGGAACTAGGGTAGGTTCGGTGACAGGGGCTAAGTCATAACAAGGCACCGCTAGCGGAAGCTGGTGGTGAAACTTTTCTTTTATATAATCTTTTTATCTATTTTTATAGATAAAAATATTTAGGTTGATTCTGTCAGATTTCTGGCAGATATGGATGTTAGTCTTACCATCCAAAAAACAAGACTAATTACACTTGGGATAACCAGAAAGGATTGAAATTAAAAACAGCTTTGTCTATTTGACAAGGTTGTTTTTTATTTTATTACTTGATATAATACTTACTAGAATAAAAAATTATGAATAACAAACCCATAGTTTTATTAATAGAAGACGATCCTTTTTTGAGCAGTGTTTTAAGAATGAAATTAGAAAAGGAGTCATTTAAAGTTATCAGAGCTGCAGACGGCGATGAAGCGTTAAATTTTTTAACTGAGCAAGGAGTAAAGCCTGATTTAATTCTTTTGGATTTAATTCTTCCTAAAAAGAACGGTTTTGAAGTTCTAGAGACAATTCGTCAAGATCCGCTTTTGGAAAAACTTCCGGTTATCATTATTTCTAATTTAGGACAGCCTTCTGATATTGAGAGAGGAAAGGCGTTAGGAGTTATTGATTATTTTATAAAAGCTCGTCTTTCTGT
>CAYTXM010000006.1:0-21311 GCA_964441595.1 uncultured Candidatus Saccharibacteria bacterium | reverse complement strand
AAAAGAGGTGAAATATAATGGATAAGGAAGAAAAGATAGATGTATTGGTTTTTTGTTGTATGATGATAATTTTTGTTACTTTGTCGAAATTGACGTATAATTTTTGCATGTCTAAGGGAGTAGAATATATATCAAAATATATCGCTGCTTCTTTAACACCTTTGGAATCCATATTAGCTTTGTTTTGCTGGATTATTTTTTCTTGTCTTATGTTTCTTCTGACGCTTTGCTTATTTTGTCTTTGGAAAGATGATTTTTGTGAATGATGAAAAATTATATTAAGGAGGTAATTAATATGTCAAGGGAATTAACAAATCTCGAGATAAGAGCATTGAGTTTTAAAGTAGGAGAAAAAGTCAAGGAGTTTTTGGTGTGTGCAGTATGTAATGGCAATCCCGGTATAGAATATGGGAATATTGACAATGTCAAATTTTGCGGTGATAAAGATTTTGCTAAAGAAAAAAAGAAGAAATTAAAAAAGGAATTTTCTAAAGATTATATAAGTATTTTAGAAATTCAAGTTAGAAAAATAGAATAATAAAATTAATTAATAAAAAAGGAGGTAATTGTAATTATGGAAATTCATCTTCTTGACACAGATGAAAGGCCAATTGATAAAAGTATTGTTTCTGCAAATTGTGGTACAAAAGTAAAATTCATACCTAAATATGCAGATTTTGATAATTTAAGAATATGCCCGGATTGTTTAGAAAAGCATCTTTTGTTGAGAAAAGTATATACATTTGCATTAATACAATAAAAAGGAGGAGGGAAAGAAAAATGAAAAGATTAATCGAAGTAGTAATAGAAGATAAAGAAATGCATAAAAGAATTGTGGTGGCAACATTCCAAAAATCAATTAGTTTGTTGGACCATTTTCCAGAGGATCTTTCTAAGGAATTATTCAAGTTTTTACTTGAAAAATCTGGAAAATTTATGGGGACGCCTAGAAGAAATTTTAGGGATATGAATTTTTTTGCTAGGCTAATGAATGCAGAACCATTTGAGAGTAAAATAAATAAAGTTGAAATAAAGAAATAAAACTTATTAGGGCTGATATATTGTTATCAGCCCTGTTTTAATATAAAATAGATGTATATGAGTTTATCAATTGGAATTGTTGGTTTGCCTAATGTTGGAAAATCTACTCTTTTTGAAACAATAACCAAGAAGCAAGTAGATAAAGAAAATTATCCTTTTTGTACCATCGACCCAAATGTCGGTGTTGTTGCTGTGCCAGATGAAAGGGTGGATAAATTAACAGATCTAAGTAAATCAGCAAAAAAGGTTTATACAACAATAGAATTTGTTGATATTGCTGGTTTAGTTAAAGGAGCAAGTAAGGGTGAAGGATTAGGAAATAAATTCTTGGCTAATATTAGAGAAACTGATGCTATTGTTTATGTTTTAAGATGTTTTAAAAATGAAAAAATTATTAATACATTAAATGATACAGATCCGCTTCTAGAAAAAGAAACATTAGAAATGGAGTTAATTTTAAAAGATTTAGAAGTAGTAGATAAAAGACTTTCAGGTATAGATAAAGAAATTAAATTAGGAGCAAAAGAGGCGATTCAAGAAAAAAAAGCACTAATCAAAGCTCAAGATTTTTTACAAAAAGGATCTATTCTGTATGAAGAAGAATTGGACGAAGAAGAAAAGAAAATTCTTAATAAGTATCAATTATTAACTTTAAAGCCAAAAATATATTTATTAAATGGACAGGAGAATGAAGTTCCAACACATATTTTAGAAGTTTTTAATAAAAATAAATGGCCATATTTAATTATGGATGTGGCAATTGAATTAGAGACTGTCGGTTTTTCTGCAGAAGAAAGAGTATCATTTGGGCTTCCTAAACAATCAGAATTGGATTTATTAATCAAACTCGCTTATGATTTATTAGGATTAATTACTTTTTTGACTACTGGCGAAGATGAAACCAGGGCATGGACTTTAAAGAAGGGTCTTAAAGCTCCTCAAGCTGGAGGTGTTATTCATAGTGATTTTGCCGATAAATTTATTAAAGCTGAAGTTATTGATTGGAATAAATTAATAGAAGCAAGTAGTTGGAGTGCTTCTAGGCAAAAAGGATGGATTCGTTTGGAAGGAAAGGAATATGAAGTGCAGGATGGAGATGTTATAATATTTAAACACGGAGGATGAAAAAGAAATTTATTTTTCAAGGGAAAGTACAAGGCGTGGGGTTTCGTTATGCAGCGAAGATGTTAGCTGAAAAATATAATTTAGTTGGTTGGGTGGAAAATAATGACGATGGAAGCGTCACTTTAGTAGCAGAAGGATTAGAAAAAAATATAGAAAATTTAATAAATAACCTAAAGAATTATTTTCAATATCATCTTGAAAATATAGAAAAAAGCGTAGAAAAAGATGAGGGGTTAATTGATTTTGAAATAAAATGAATTTTATCAAGCATAAAGAGAAAGAAGATAAAACGGGTTTGTTTGTTTGGACTAAGCATTCGGAAGCAAAGATGCATCAATATATGCTTTCGGAAAGCAGAGTAAAACGGGTAATAAGAAATCCGCAGAGAGTAGAAGAGGGTATTGCTCCAAAGACTCTAGCCTCAATGCAAAAAGCTGGTTCTAAAAAGCATCCTTATGAGATATGGGTGATGTATCAACTTATTAGTAAACAAGGTCATAGAATAAAGGTTATTAGCGCGTGGAAATATCCCGGGATAACTAAACCAGGGGATCCTATTCCCATTCCTCCAGATATTTTTGAAGAAGTAATTCAACAATTAAAAGCATAAATATGGGAAAAGAGAAATTTGAAGGTTTAATAAGTGAAAGTTTAAAAAAACTTCCTTATCGATTCTTAAATAAATTAAAAAACGTTGCCATTATAGCGCAAGATAAACCAAGTGAATTTCAGAAAAAACAATTAGGTTATTCTTCAGGAGGTTGTATTTTAGGATTATATGAAGGGGTTCCTCAAATTAAAAGGCAGCATTACAATAGAGCAGCGCCAGATAAAATAACTTTGTTTCAAAAGAATATTGAAAATGCAGCAGGTGGTGATGAAGAGAAAATAAAAGAAATTGTACAAGAAACAGTTTGGCATGAAATAGCTCATCATTTTGGTATGAATGAAGAAGAAATTCAAAAGCGAGTTCAAGATAAAAAACCATTTTCTGTAAAAGAAACAATTACTTTTAATCAATTTCAACAACTGGATTTACGTTCTGCTAAAATTTTAAAAGTGGAAAAAATAGAAGAAGCAGATAAACTTCTTCTTTTAGATATTGATTTAGGCGAAGAGAAAAGACAATTAGTTGCTGGTATTGCTCAGGCTTATTCTCCAGATGAATTAGTGGGTAAAACAATAATTATAGTAGCTAATTTAGAGCCCAGGGAAATAAAAGGTTATGTAAGCCAAGGCATGCTTTTAGCAGTTGATTCTCCTCAAGGACCTGTTTTATTAGTTCCAGAAGGGGAGGTATTACCTGGAAGTAAAGTAAAATAAAAAAAATATGAAAAAACTGTATGTTATCAATAACTCGGGTCAAAAAGAACCATTTTCATGGAAAAAGATTTGTAATGGTGCTGAACGAGTTGGCGCCTCAAAAGCATTAGCAAAAGAAATTGCCACTATTATTGAAAAAGAAGCATATTCTGGAATAACTACAAAAGAAATTTTTCAACGAGTGGAACAAATTTTATCAAAAAAGTATCCTCGAGGCAGAATTCGTTTTAGATTAAAAGAAGCAATGAGACGTTTAGGTCCAAGTGGATTTCCATTTGAAAAATATATTGCTGGTATTTTTCAACGATTAGGTTTTTCTACTCAGATTAATAAATATATTAAAGGAGAATGTGTTCGCCACGAAATTGACTTTTTGGCTAAAGAAGAAAAATATTTTTTAATTGGAGAATGTAAATATCATAGTTTACCAGGGGGAAGGGTAGATTTAAAAGTTGGATTAATTCATTATGCCCGCTTTTTAGATTTAAAAGCAGGCAATTCTTTAAATAAAATTAAATCAGAGAAATTAAAAATACGACCGATTATTGTAACGAATACTAAATTTACAAGCAAAGTAATCAAATATTGTGAATGTAGCGGTGTAGATCTACTGGGATGGAAATATCCAGAAATGGGGGGGTTAGAATGCGTCATTGAATCAGAAAGATTTTATCCAATTACCATTCTTCCATCTCTATCTAATAATTTATTGGAAATATTTTATCAGCAAAGATTAATATTGGTTCAGAATATATTAAAGATAAATGTAGTAAAGTTCTCAAAAAAGACACGTATTCCCGAAAAAAAGATCTCTGCCATCAAAAGAGAGGCAGAGATATTATTATTGGAAGAATAGGAAAAGTGTAATAAAAAAAATGTTACTGCCCTTTGAAACTAAATAGCAAGCTATTCAATCTCTCTAGACAGTAACATTAGTAGTATAGCAAATATTTAAATCTTGTCAAGTCCCATTGTGGATAACTTAAAATCGTTATAATTATTATAATTATGAAGAAAAAATATATTTTGTGGTTTAAAGAAATAAATATCAAAGATGTTCCTATTGTAGGTGGGAAAAATGCTTCTTTGGGAGAAATGTATAGGAATTTATCAAAAAAAGGAGTAAATATCCCTAATGGTTTTGCTGTTTCTGCGCAGGCATATTTTTATTTTTTAAAAAAAGGCAAAATAAAGAAAACAATCCAAGATATTTTATCTGAATTTAATTCCAAGAGCATTAAAAGTCTTCAAGAAACAGGAAAGACAATAAGAAGATTAATTTTAGAAACACCTTTACCTGAAGATCTGGAAAAAGATATTATTAAGAATTATAAAAAGTTATGTAAGATATATAAACAAAATGATTTAGATGTGGCAGTCCGTTCTTCTGCTACAGCTGAAGATCTTCCCTCAGCCAGTTTTGCAGGTCAGCATGAGACTTATCTTAATGTGAGAGGAGAAGGGGAATTATTAAAAGCGGTTAAAAAAAGCTATGCGTCTTTGTTTACAGATAGAGCAATAATGTACCGTGAAGAAAAAGGGTTCAAGCATATGGATATAGGGCTTTCTACAGGAGTTCAGAAAATGGTGCGCTCTGATTTAGCATCTTCTGGAATTATGTTTACTTTGGATACAGAAACAGGATTTTCTAATGTAGTTTTGATTAATTCTATTTTTGGAATTGGAGAAATGATAGTAAAAGGATTGATTACTCCTGATGAATTTTATGTTTTTAAACCTACACTTAAGCAAGGATATAAAGCGATTATTAGAAAAGATTTAGGAAGAAAGACAAAAAAATATATTTATCATAAAAAAAATGGGCTTAAGGAAATTAAGGTTTCTGAAAAAGACCAATTAAAATTTTCTCTTTCCGATGATGAAATTCTTACTTTGGCAAAATGGGGGATTATTATAGAAGAACATTATTCAAAGATTAAAAAGAAATGGATGCCTCAGGATATAGAATGGGCAAAGGATGGAAAAACAGGTGAATTATTTATTGTTCAATCTAGGCCAGAAACCGTCCATTCAATTAGAACAAATATTTATCAGGAATATAAAATAAAAACTACAAAAAAACCAATTTTAAATGGTATTGCTATTGGCAATAAAATAGGTACAGGAAAAGTTCATATTATAAAAAACGCTTCAAAACTTTCTGAATTTAAAAAAGGAGAGGTTTTAGTTACTAAGATGACTGACCCTGATTGGACTTCAATTTTTCCTATGGCCTCAGCTATTATTACTGATGAAGGGGGCAAGACCTGCCATAGTGCAATTATTTCCAGAGAATTAGGGGTACCTTGTATTGTGGGAACAGAGAACGCTACAAAGATTCTTAAAAATGGACAGGAAATAACAGTGGATTGTACTAAAGGTCTTGATGGAAAGATTTTTGATGGAAAAGTTCCTTTTAAAATTAAAGAATATAATTTTAAGAAATTTCCAAAGATTAAGACAAAAATCATGATTAATATTGGTGCTCCTGAGATAGCTTTTGCAACATCATTTCTTCCTAATAATGGAGTAGGTTTAGCTAGAGAAGAATTTATTATCGCAGAAAAGATTAGAATTCATCCATTAGCGCTTTATCATTACAGAAATTTAAAATCAAAAGAGATTATTAAAAAGATTGATGAGATGACTGTGGAACATAGGAATAAAAAAGAATATTTTATGAAAGAATTAGCAGAAGGAATTGCTCAAATAGCTGCTGCTTTTTATCCAAAAGAAGTGATTGTAAGATTTTCTGATTTTAAAACAAATGAATATCGTAATTTGATTGGAGGAGAACTTTTTGAGCAAGAAGATGAAGCTAATCCAATGCTTGGATTCAGGGGCGCATGCCGTTATATTGACCCGCAATTCAAACCGGCGTTTTTAATGGAATGCGAGGCAATTAAAAGAGTTAAAAAGATTTTTGGATTGAATAATGTTTCAATAATGGTTCCATTTTGCCGTACCATAAAAGAAGCAAAAGAGGTTAAGGCATTAATTAAAAAAACAGGATTATTAAATGATAATAAATCGTCAAAACTATATGTGATGTGCGAGATTCCATCAAATGTAATATTAATAAATGAATTTTTGGATATTTTTGATGGAATGAGCATTGGCTCCAATGATTTAACTCAATTGGTATTGGGTATGGATAGAGATAATGCTGTAGTACAAAAAATAGGCGATGAAAGAAATGAAGCTGTAAAAAAAATGGTTGCAGAAGTAATTAAAGTTTGTAGAAAAAGAAAAAAGTATGTGGGGATTTGCGGCCAAGCCCCGAGTGATTTTCCGGAATTCGCAAAGTTTCTGGCAAAACAGGGAATAGAAAGTATGTCTTTAAATCCAGATACAGTAATAAAGACAATTTTAGATATTAGTAAAAATGAAAATAGATGACATTTTTCTTAAAATAATTCTTGATTCGCGAGGAAAAGAAACTTTAAAAGCTACGATGAAGAGTGGCAATATTGAAGTTAATTCCAGTATTCCTCAAGGAAAAAGTACAGGAGGAAGAGAAGCTTATATTTTAGAACCGCATTCAGCAATTAGAAAGTTGGAAATGATTAAAAATAAAATCATTAATGTTGAGTTTTCCAGCTTAAAGGAATTTGATAATTATTTATTAAGATTGGATGGAACAGAAAATAAAAGTAATCTTGGCGGGAATCTAATTTTAGTTTTATCACAAGCATTCTGTTATCTAGCTGCAAAATTAGAAAATTTGGAACTTTGGCAATATTTAGAAACACAATTATCTTTTTCCATTGAAAAGAAAGTTCCGTTTTTTTTATTTAATTTGATTAATGGCGGTAAGCACGCCGCTTATGGGCCTAAAATTCAGGAATATATGATTATACCTCAGGTTGATGACCTGAAAGTTTCTTTAGAAGTTGCTCAGATATTTTTTACAGGACTAAAAGAATATTTTAAGAAGGAATATGGAGTAAATAAATTTGGAGACGAAGGGGGGTTATTAATTTTAGATGATGATTATGAAAAACCTTTGAAGATTCTCAATCAAATTAAAAAG
Organism: uncultured Candidatus Saccharibacteria bacterium; assembly: GCA_964441595.1. Taxonomy (GTDB): domain Bacteria; phylum Patescibacteriota; class Minisyncoccia; order UBA6257; family UBA6257; genus DAOVIY01. The sequence continues at coordinate 13,789 of CAYTXM010000006.1, read as the reverse complement.
GAATTAAACTTAGAACATAAAATAAAGTTTTCATTAGATATTGCAGCTTCTTCGTTTTATAATAATGAGCAAAATAAATACCGATTAGAAAAAGATAAAAGTTTTTCCAAAGAAAAATTAGAACAAATATATAAAAACCTTGTTTCTGAATATGACATTCTCTCTATTGAAGATCCTTTTGAAGAAAATGATTGGGAAAGTTTTCAAAAATTAACTGCCGAGGTAGGGGATAAAACCACAATAATAGGAGATGATTTAACAGTAACTAATCCAGAATTAGTTAAGAAAGCTGTGGAAATGAAAACAATTACAGGAGTGATTATAAAACCTACACAGATAGGAACTATTTCTGAAACTTTGAAAACAATTGATTTGGCAAATAAATATAATTTAAAAGTTATTATAAGCCATCGTAGCGCAGAAACTGATGATCATTTTATAAGCGATTTAGCTTGGGCAAGCAAGGCATGGGCATTAAAAGCCGGGGCTCCAAATCAAGAGGAAAGGATGGTAAAATATAATAGGTTGATCAAAATTTATGAAGAAGATAGTTTTTTTAGAAACAACTGATTTGGAAAAGGAAATTCTTCAAAAATATCCTGGTTTTTTAGAGAAAATTGATTCTTTTGAAGAAAAACTTACTTTGGAAAATTCCAAGAAATTTAAGGACTATGAAGTTGTCTCTACTTTTATTGGTTCCCAATTGTCGGCAGAAACATTAAAAGAATTGGTGAATTTAAAATTTATTGCAACGCGCTCTACTGGTTTTGACCATATTGATTTAAATTATTGTAAAAATCATAATATTGTAGTATCAAATGTGCCATCATACGGAAGCCATACTGTGGCCGAATATACTTTTGCTTTACTTTTGTGTTTAATAAGAAAAGTTTATAATTCTTATCAGCGCATTAGGGAATCAGGAAGTTTTGCTATTGAAGGTTTGCGAGGGGAAGAATTATTTGGAAAAACAATAGGAGTAATAGGAACAGGACGAATTGGAACCGAGGTGATAAAAATTGCTAAAGGATTTTCAATGAATGTAATCGCTTATGATAAATATCTTGAAGAAGATTTAGCTCAGGAATTAAATTTTCAATACGTTGCTTTAGAGAACTTACTATCTCAATCAGATATAATTACTTTGCATGTTTCTTATAATAAAGAAACTCATTATTTGCTAAATAAAGATAATTTATCAAAAGTTAAAAAAGGTGCTTATATTATTAATACTGCTCGCGGTGCAATAATAGAAACGCAAGCGCTTTATAAGGCATTAAAAAATGGCCAAATAGCTGGCGCGGCATTAGATGTTTTAGAAGAAGAGGGTGATTTGATTGAGGAGCAAAGAATGCTTTTGGAAAAAGAAAATATTCCTCCAGAAAAATTAAAAAATCTTTTGGCTAACCATATTTTTATTGATTTAGATAATGTGATTATTTCTCCGCACAATGCTTTTAATACGAAAGAAGCATTAGAAAATATTGTTATTATTACAATGGAGAATATTGAGAATTATTTAGAAGGAAAACAAATTAATCTTGTAAATTAAAATTATGTTAAAAGAGGATTGTATTTTTTGCAAAATTATTAAAGGAGAAATTCCTTCCAAAAAATATTATGAAGATGATGGTTTTTTAGCTATTTTTGATATTAACCCTATTAGCAAAGGGCACTTTGTTTTATTTTCAAAAAATCATTATGCTAATACTGAAGAAATGCCCGAACAAGAATGGAAGAATATTTGCAATTTAGCTCGTAGCTTGGCGGAAAAACACATAAAAGAAATAAAGGCTGATGGTTATAATCTTTTGATTAATCAAGGTGAGGCAGCTCAATCAGGTATTGCTCATCGGGCTCATGTTCATATTATTCCTCGTTATTTTAATGATGGTCTTAAAATAGACCCAAGATAGTTTACGTTATAAAGGTCCGAAATATTGCTTCGAAAAACACGCTAATCGCTATCGTTTTCTCAACAATATTCCGAACCTTTTATAATCTGAGTTTAAAAATTGATTAAAAATTAAAAATTGGAAATTAAAAATTATTTAATATTGGAAAAGGGGATAGATCCAGATAAACCGCGTAATTTAGCAAAAAGCGTTACAGTTAAATAAAACTATTTAGCCCTTGCCGCATAGCTTATTGTTTCAGTATTAATAATTATTGTATCACCCTCTTTGATAAAAATCGGGGTATTAATTTTTAATCCAGTTTCTAAAATAACGGTTTTTATAGCACCTGAAACAGTGTTGCCTTTAATTGCCGGCGGTGCTTCAATAACCTGCAATTCTACTTTTGTTGGGATATTAATATTAATTGGTTTTTCATTAAGAAAGACAATTGAAACTTCACTTTTTTCTTTTAAAAATGGGGTTAAATCTTTCGTTTTTTCTAAATCAAAATTAATTCTTTCGTTACTATCTTTTAGTTGGAAAACAGCTGACTTTCTATCACTGTATAAATATAAAGCAGGTTGATAATCTACTTCTATTTCTTCAAACTTTTCTCCAGAACGAAATGTTTTTTGTAAAACTTTTCCTGTTTGGAAATTTTTTAACTCGGTTCTCATTACAGCTCCTCCTTTTCCGGGTTTATAAAATTCAAAATTGACGAGTTGCCAAGGCTCGCCATTAACTTTTATAACCATTCCTTTTTCAAAATCTGAAGTAGGTATCATATTATTGATTTTTGATTTTTCTAGTGTTATAGTATTCTACAATGGATATTTCGTCAAGTATTTTTATTCTAAGTTTTAAAAGTTTAATATTGGCAGCTATGCTTGGTGCTTTGATTGGTCTTGAAAGAGAATGGGCTCAAAGAGCGGCAGGACTAAGAACATTTTCTTTAATTAGTTTAGGGGCAGCTTTATTTATAATGATTTCCAATTTAAGTTTTAACCAATATTTAGGAGTATCGAATTTAGATCCTTCACGAACTTTAGGGCAAATTATTGTTGGCATAGGATTTTTAGGAGCCGGTATTATTATTTTTCGACAAAGAGATGGTAAAGTTGAAGGGTTGACTACAGCAGCAATGATATGGGCAACAGCTGCTGTTGGAGCTGCAGTAGGATTAGAATTATATTGGTTGGCAATATCTGCTACAGCATTAATTCTTTTGATTAATTTTGTTGTTTTACCGTTTGAAAAACGATTAGAAAAAAAGATTGAGAAAATAAAAAACGAAAAAGAAAAATAATCATTGCCCTCGTAGCTCAATTGGTAGAGCAGCTCCCTTTTAAGGAGAAGGTTGCGCGTTCGAGTCGCGCTGAGGGCACTATAAAACAAACTTTCTTGAGTTTGTTTTTATTTAGGTATAATTAGTTGTAGAACTATGATTTTTAAGTTAAAATATATTATAATAGAAAATAATATATTAAACATATAAATAAAAATAATATAAAAAAATATGAAGCAACCATATTATTTGTCTAGGGATTTTATTTCTAACGAACAACGGGAGTTTAAATTCAAAATAGGCAAGACATTAGCTTCTGCCCTTTCTGGTTTTATAGCTGGAGTAATATTTGCCTCAATATTTTGGCTTATAATTTTTTTATTTTTAAAATCCTTTTATTAGAGTTAGATTTAATAATTTTTAACATAATAAAAAATAAATCATAATATAATTAGCCTAAGAATGTTTTTTCCTATAAGATCTTCTAAGCGATTACTGATTTTTATATTAATTTTAGCAATATTTTTATTGCTTGCGTTTTTTATATTCAATGCAAAGCTTATAGTTAAGGCCCAAAATCAGATTAAAATTTTTCCAACTTCTTATAATATTGAATCTTCTGGTAATATTTTTTGGCAAAATCCTCAAAATGCTTTTACTCAAGATTTACAAGATAATGCTTCTTTTTCTAATTTTAATGAAGAAAACTCGGCATTTATTCAAGGAAATATTGAAGAGGAGACAACGACTACTACAATTCAAGAAGAACCAACAACTACCACAATTCCGCAAGAAACAACTACTACCACAACTCTTTCTTCAGAAACTACAATCACTACTACTTTACCTCCAGAAGAAACAACGACAACAATTAATCTTTCAGAAACAACAACCACTACAACTTTAATTCAAGGAGATAACACTACTACGACAACTAATCCTCCAGAAACGACAACTACTACTGAACCTATTTCTTTTTTAGAGAAGTTTTTTGGATTTTTAATACCAAAAGTTAATGCTGAAGAAGAAAATCAAATAACTAATTTTTTTGCAGCAATTATTTTTGATGATTTTTCTTTGCCAGAAGATTTCGATTTAAATCAAATACAAAATATTCAATTAAGATTTTCTTTGGCTGGTAAAGGGGAAGAAGGAGATGAACTAAAAATTAGTTATTTTTATGATAATGAATGGCAGAACTTTGGAGAATTAGATTTATATTCAGAAATTTCCAATAATACAAATGGCGGATATTTTCTTTATGCTTTACCAATTTTTGAAAATCCAGAGGATCTTCAAAATTTAAAAATAAAATTTACTTATTCTCCCAAATTCCAAATTCCAAATTCCAAATTCTCATCAGTTTATTTAGATAGCGTTTGGTTAGAAATAGATTATGAAGAAATTATTCAAGAAACAATAACGATTAAAAAAATAAAACATGATTGGAAAATGAATGAAGAACCAGAATTTGATTTATCAGAACGCGATAACAAAATTTTATCTTTCTTTCGTTCTCTCGTCGGAAAAAAGGAAGTAGATGCTTATCTTCTTACGCCTAATAGTAGAGAAACTAAAGAAGGTATTGTTATTCAAGAGAACAAGATCAAAGTTACTAAACTCAAAAAAAATAGTTTTCAACCCGGCCTTTATAAATTAAGGATTAAACAAAGCGATCAAATATCAATTCAAGAATTCACTTGGGGGGTTTTAGCTATTAATGCCAATAAATCAATCTATCTGACAAATGAAACCGCTTATTTACAAATGGCAGTGTTAAAAGACGATGGACATACTGTTTGTGATGCTTCGCTTAAGCTTGAAATTACAAATTCCAAATTTCAAACTTCAATTTTATCAACAGCAGATGGGACAATTAAATACAGCGGAAAATGCGGACCAGATAATGTAACCGATGAGCCAGATTATTTTACTCATTATCAGTTAGAAGATTCAGGAATTTATCAAATGAAATTAACAAATCTTGATAATGGTTATGAAATAAATGATTCTTTTGAAGTTAGAGACTCTGTTCCTTTTGAGATTGAAAGAATCGGACCAACCAGAATTTATCCATTAGCAAGTTATGAAATGAAAATGAGAATTAAAAGCAATCAAGACTTTAATGGTGAGATAATAGAAACTGTACCAGTAAATTTTGATATTTCTATACTGAATACTGAATGCAGAATACAGAATATGGGTCAGGATCAAAAGTCTATTATTTGGAATGTAGAATGGAAAGCAGGAGGGATATATGAATTAAAATATGTTTTTGATGCTCCGAATGTCAGTCCCTATATGTATTTGTTAGGTCCGCTTGAAATTGGAGAATTTCAAGAAATTAGGCAGTGGCAGATTGCGGCGGATGCTCCAGATGCTGTTATTAAAGTTGAGCATATTGAATTTGATATTGGGGCGGATGGTTCAACCAAAACTATCACCAATGTTGGGTCGTTAAACAGTGCTTTTTTCCGTAACAACACGGCCAGAAGAACATCAGGAGGTCCGACTGACTCCACGGCCAATACGAATTGGAATGTTTTTTCTGCAGGGGCGCAACTTACAGGAGTAACAACTCTTACTGCTTATCGAGCTAGCACGCAATCCGTTGAAGTTAAAATGCGCGGAGAGACCTGGCGATACACTGGTTCTAGTGGCGGTGCAAATGAATTTATCGTCCGTTGGCGGGGCAAGGTAACTATAGATTCTGGTTCAAAGACTGGTTCGCAGGCTATCTCGGGAATTTCCGATCGTGATGACATCATACCATTTGTGCAAGGTGTGGTTGCTGATTTAGCAGCAGTAACCGATGGCAATCAAGTTGTGTCTCATGCTCATATTGATTCCAGCGACAACCTGATTGTTGAAAGAGGGGAAACGGGTACGGCAGTTGATGTTTATGTCGTAGTAGTGGAGTTCACAGGTTCTAACTGGAAAGTTGGTCATGCTTTGTTAGAATCACCCTCAACTGGTTCAAACGATATTACACTTAAACAGAGTTCTGATGGTACGGGCATCGATTTTGATACTACTGATTGGGGAACGGCTTTTATTGAAGCTTCAATGTCTGCTTCTACGGATGCTAATCATGCATTGGAAGATACTTGGTTTGTCATTGAGCCGCGATCTGGCTATACCACAGATGCCACCGTTACCTTTGACAGTACTGCGGGATTGACCGGGGCAGAAATATTTATCCATGTGCTGCAGCATGATGATATGGTTGTTACTAGATATACAAAGTCTGTAAGTATTCCTGCATCGGCTGATAATACTGTTTCTGGTCTTACTAATCTGGATGAAAGCGCTTTAGAGTGGTATGTCTTAACTGACGGGACTGGCACTGCTTATGCCAGAGGAGCTACCACCGCCTACTTGACGAGCACAACCAATGTTGCCGAGTGGACACATAGGACAGGCAACACAGGCACATACCGATATGGGGTTATTGATCTTTCCGGTATTACACCTATAGGTCCCTTTACTTCACAACTTCACTTTCGCTGGCGGGATGACACGACTGATTTAAATACCGGTGGTGGTTGGCTCGCTGTTGAAGATTTAAATAGTATTGGCGATATTACGAGAAATACCACTTACAGATTGAGAATTGAGTCAGCTAACACTGGCGCTCAAATAGAATCAGCAGCCAGAACCTATGAATTACAATGGGGGGATAAAACCGACCAGTCATCTTGTGCTGATATTACTAGTTGGACTGGCGTTGCCGATGCTTCTGATGAGTTTGATATGATAAATACCACCAATATTGATCCTGACGGAGAAACAACCTCATCATATCTTTTGACAAATTCAGAAGGTTATACCTATACCTCTGGTGAAGGCAGAGATACGGCTGATACTACTGGTTCAATAGGACCTTTATCAGCCAGTTATTATACTGAAGTGGAATATAGTTTTAAAGCTACAGATGATGCAGTTACTGCTGCAACTTATTGTTTTCGGCTTTATGACACTACTGCCGATTCTAATTTAAATAACTATTCAGTTTATCCGGAAGTTACAATTAGTTCAGTGAAAACTTCGACTGTAATTGGCGAAGCTGATACTTTTAGCTCTCTTACTGATGGAGGTTGGAGCACTATAACTTTTAATAATACTTATAATAGCGCGCCTGTTGTTGTAGGAACCACAAATACCAGAATAGGTAATAACGTGCTTGTATTTGAGGCGCGAAATATAACAACAACTCAAGCTGATATGAGAGTATGTGAATCTGATGGGCAGAGTGCTTCAGGGTGTGCCACGCATGCTTCGGAAACTGTGGGTTATTTGGTTATTGATGCTGCCACTGCCGATATAGTTGATGGAATTGAGGCGGGCACTTTTTCTATTAGTGGTGGTATTGACACAGGTGGCGATGAGCTAGGAGTGCAAACAGTAAATTATAATGAGTCTTTTTCCTCGGCACCAGTTGTGTTTGCTTCGGTTCAGACGGTTAACGGAACGGCTCCAGTTGAAGCTAGAGTAACAGTAACAAATATTGGAGATTTTAGCGCAGGAATTTGTGAACAAAATGCAACAGATGACTGTAATGACAGTCATCCTAGTGAGACAGTTGGTTGGGTAGCAATTGAACCAGGAAATATACCATTTGACGAACTAGCTGATTCTGGAAGTGAAACACATGGAGGCGGCGAGACATGGACTAGCACGGGAACATTCAGTCCTAGTTTCAGCTCGGTGCCGGTTGTAATTACTAAAATGAACGGTGTTAGTGGTAATCAGCGAGCAGAAATATCAGAAGCCGATAGTGTGACCACAACCTCCGCCAATATCCGTTTTTGCGAGCTAGATGGTCCTGATACCTGTGATAGCCACAATTCCAACCCAGTAGCCTGGCTGGCGGTAGAAGCGGGAGATTTAACATCTGGGTCTATAGCCTTAGATCAAACAACTTATCGTTTTTATGAAAATGCCGATTCAGTTCAGCCAGGTTCACCTTTAGCGGCTGAGAATACTTTAATTACTAATGTGGCAGATAATGATATTTTTAGAATTCGAATAGCTGTTCAAGTAGGACTACAAGATTTAGCTACTTCCAGCCAGTCTTTTAAACTTCAATATGGAGAGGGTTCTATTTGTTCTGCAATTAGTACTAGTACTTGGTATGACGTAGGACAAGCAGCTTCTTCAACTATTTGGCGAGGCAATATTGATAATACGACACCTTCTGATGGAGATACGATTACCGCATCCTTACTTAATTCTCAAAATAATATTTTAGAATCTTATGAAGAAGAAAATAATTCAGTAAGTAATCCTACTATGATTGCAAAAGGTTCTCGGGGAGAATGGGATTGGGTAGTTGAAAATAATGGAGCCTCTGGTTCTACGGATTATTGTTTTAGAATGGTTACTTCAGATGATTCAGTAATTCAATATACTAATTATCCAAAATTGACAACAGTAACTAGCCAAACACCAGACGTAGATAATATTCAGTTAAATGGTCAAGCCGCAATTGATTTAATTGAAAATACAACTAAATCTGTTTCGGCTATAGCTGATATTTCTGATCCACAGGGATGTAATACTATTACTAATGTCACGGCAAAAATTTATCGTTCTGGTGTTACTAATGGAAAAGATTGTACTCCTGATAATAATGATTGCTATAGTGTTGCTTCTTGTAGTGAAACTTCTTGTGTGGGAACAGATGCAGTTTATACTTGCACAATTAATATGCAATTTCACGCTGATCCAACTGATGAGAGCGCTGAATATTGGAGAGCTTGGATTGAAGCAACTGATGGAAGTTTGACTGGTTCAGATTATAGTCCGACCGACGCGCCTGATGTAAATACTTTAAGTGCTTTGAACATAGATTTAGGTAGCATTGATTATAGTACGGTTGATCCTGACAATGTAAGTTCTGTAAAAACAATTGAAGTCCAGACTACTGGCAATGCGGCAATTGATGTTAAATTATCTGGCACTAATATGACTTGGAGTGGAAATACTATTTTAGTTGGTCAGCAAAAATATAGTGTCAGTTCTGGATTTAATTGGGAAACTGAAGGAGCAGCTTTAACAGGAACAGCTACTTGTCATGAATTATCTAGTGGTAAACCGACTCAAAGTCCGACCAATGCAACTGAAAATGTTTATTGGAAATTAAAAGTACCGACTGGAAAATCGGCAGGGGGACCATATACTGGTAGTAATACTTTTGATGCAGCAAGTGAAAGCTCTTGTCCATAATTATTTTATGAATTTATGCTTGCTTTCTTTTTTTTATTTATGATATAATATTATATAATAATAAAATTAAAAATAGTCGAGCTCAGCCGCGAGCTGACAACGGTATATTAATAGAAAATAAAATATAAAAATAAAATATAAAAATAAAATTAAAAATATGTCGAAAGTTGTTAAAAAATCTATTCCCTGGTTTCTAATTTTTAGTTTAATTCTTACGACAGTTTTAACTTTTAGTTTCATGAGTTCAAAAGTTGAAGCTGATGACGCAACTACTTCGGTGAATGTTGGGAATACTACGCCAACTTTTAATAGTGGTTATGAGCCTCATGAAGATGCGGCTTCAGATGGAACTACTCCAACAAATGTTGGTAGTGATGTGACTTTTAAGGGAACAGCAACTGATGATAATGGTGATGATTGGAAGCTTTTAATATGTGCAAGTGCTGGCACAACAGGGGTGACTTGTACTGGTACTGTAATCTGTAATAGCGCTAGCGCAGTAAGTTCAAATACAGAGAATACTTGTGCTTATACTGCGCTTGTAGGGGATACTGAATCAAATGATTGGTATGGTTATGCGTGTGATGCAACAGCTTGTTCTGGAGAAGACCATAAAACAGATGCTTCTGGTCCTCCATTTAAAGTAAATCATAGTCCAGCATTTACTGTTTTTATTGATGACGGACCAAAAGCACCTGCCACGACAATTACCTGGACAACTACTGCTTCTGATCCAGATAGCGACACATCGCAAGATACGATAAGCTTATATGTTTGCAAAACGGCCAGCTTTACCGGTTCTGCCTGTGGAGGTGATACTTGGTGTTCTGATACTGGGAAATCCAGCAATCCAACTTGCGGCACTACAACTCCGAGACCAGATGGCGATTACGAAGCTTATGGTTATGTAGTTGATAGCCATGGTTTTGTCTCTGTAGATACAGCTGAAGGAACTGATTCTTCACCAACAGTAAGTAATAGCACCCCTTCAATTACAAATACATCAATCTCTTTGTTGGACACAGATGCAAGCGGTAATTTGGAATTAAATACTGAACAAGCAGAAACTACAGGATTTACAGTTACTTTTATAGTAAATGACGCTAATAGCTGTAAAAATATTTCATCTGGAGATGAAATTTCTTCAGCTTTTATTAATTTAAGAATGTCAGAAAAAACTCAAGCTGCTTGCGATGAGAGCGGCGAGTATGATGCTAATGATTGTTATCCTGATGCTTCTGCTTCTTGGAATCCTGTTTGCGCTGCTTCCTCAACAGTTGATGCTTGCACTGATAATACAGATACTAGTGTTGGTTGGGCATGTACATTTCCTTTGGAATATCATGCTGACCCAACAGTTGCCAGCACACCCAAAGCAGCTTATAACTGGGTAGCCACTGCTCAAGCAACTGACGATGATGCTGCAAATACAGGCTTAATAGATTCTACAACTGGCAGCAATGAAATGGATAAATTTATGGCTTATGATTTAAATACCGCTACTATTGCTTACGGAACAGTAGCTCCTGATAATGATAGTTCAGAACAAACTGCTACTGTTGAAGCTACTGGTAATGTAGGATTAGATGAAAATCTTTCTGGAAGCCAATTATGTAATGATTATCCAACTTGTGCAGATTCAGATGATATTGCCATTGTCCAACAGGTTTATAATTTATCACAGGGATTAGGTTGGGCAAGCGGAACTCCTTTAAGCGGAACACCAACTGAATCTGAACTTGACTGTGCTAAAACTACGACTACTGGTTCGCCATCTACGGCAAATACTTATTGGTATTTACGTGTACCTGTAGGCCAGGGCGTAGACACTTATACTGGTGCAAATACTATTGAAGGTAAAGTTGATAATGAGACTTATGGAGCATAATATTTTTGCATGATGACGAAGGATATTATTTTAGATAAATAAGTAAAATCAATGGCTTTTAAGAGTAGAATTTTATTTTTAACTACTTGTTTATTATTTAGTTTTAGTTTGATTAATATTGTTCAGGCTGGTTTTGGTATTTCCCCTCCTTATATCAAAAATGAAAATCTTAGCCAAGGATTGCATTATGAAAAGAAAATTACTTTAGTCAGGGGAGATCCGATTGAGGATTGGAATGTAGAAATAATAATTAATGTTCCCGGAGCTAATGATTGGATATCAGTTGATAAAGGAAAAGAGTTTATTATGCCCAAAGGAGCTCAACAAGTTCCAATTATTTTTAGTGTTAATGTTCCAAAAGATACTAAATTTGGAAGATATACAGGGATTATTAGGATAAAAACCGCGCCAGTAAAACCGCCAGAAGAAGGAACAATATCAATTCTTTTAGGAGGCCAGATTGACGTTAACTTAAATGTCCAGAAAGAAATTTTTGATTTTAAGGTCAGATCAGTAAAAGCCTCTGATTTGGAAGAAGGGGATAAGCGATGGATGTTTTATTTCCCGGGAATAATAAAATTCTCAATGCAAATTGAGAATCTTGGAAATATAAAAGCTGCCCCAAACAAAGTGCTTTTCAACATTTATGATGAACAAGAAGAAGAACTTCTAGAAACAATTGAAACCACTAAAATGAATAAAATAAATCCATTTGAAATAGACTGGGTTATTGCTGAGCTGAAAACCAAATTAAAAGCCGGGAGTTATTATGCACAATATAAAATTTTCAAAAAAGATGAAATTATTAGCCAGGGAAAAATTCATTTAAGTATTTTGTCAAAAGGGAGCATTACTGATTATGAAAGAGCAACGATTTTTGATTTAAACATGAAAGACAAATTAATAATTATTTTTGGCAGTTTGCTTATTTTGTTCGCGATTGGGTTTGGAATTCGACAGGCATTAGAATCTTTAAAGAAAAAACATTAATAGTATGATATGCCTGTATTTTCAAAAAAGTTAGTGATTCTGGTAATATTTCCAATCCTTTTTGGGCTAATTTTTAGTTCCACTTTTTTATTTGGGATAGAAACTCAAGCAATTCAAATATCCACCTCCGTTAAAGTGGAAGTTGTTACAACTACTACAACTACTACCATTCTTGGTGGTGGAGGAGGTGGCGGCGGGGGAGGAATTCCAACTCAGACTGGCCAAGTCATATTTACAGGCCGTGCTTATCCTGAAAGTAAAGTTACTTTATTAAAGGATGCACAGATAGTAGCTAAAACAGTTAGTGGAGCTGATGCTAATTTTGAAATAACTTTAACAAATGTTACAGCTGGCAGTTATATTTTCTCAGTTTATAGTGAAGACAATAAAGATAATAGATCTTCCCTTTTAACTTTTCCTCTAACTTTGTCTGACGGCGTTATCATTAAAGTTACTGGTATTTTTATTTCTCCAACCATTGATGTTGATAAATCAGAAGTAAAAAAAGGGGAGGTGATAAAAATATTCGGTCAATCAATACCTGACTCTGATATTACAATTATCATTAATTCCGACGAAGAAATTTATGGCAAAACAAAAACAGATAAAATAGGTGCTTATCTTTATAATTTAGATACTGTAGAAGTGGATATGGGAGATCATTTGGCAAAGTCAAGAGTAACCTTAGAAGAAGAAATTAGTTCTTTGTCAAAAACAGTAGGTTTTAAGGTAGGAACAAAAACAGTTTTAAAAACAACTGAAAAATGCCCTAAAGCTGATTTAAATGTTGATTGTCGGGTTAATTTAGTAGATTTTTCCATTGCCGCTTATTGGTATAATAGAATCTTGAGTGATTCATTTAAATCACTTGAAATAGAGAAATTAAATGGCGATGGAAAAGTAGATTTAGTTGATTTTAGCATTATGGCTTATTATTGGACTGGATAATATTTATATTTTTTATATTATAAACTTTTTGAGTTTGTTTTTTCATCTGGTACCCCATGAGATGGGGGAAAAGATGTATTAAGAATCGTTTACATAAATATCTCACGGGTGTATAATAAAATTATATTTTTAACTTCTGAATGTGATATTTAATCATAAACTAATAAAGAGTTTAGCCGTTACTTTATTTTTTTTTAGTCTAGTCTTTTTTTATTTATTTCCACCAAAGATATCAGCAGATCAGTACAAGTTACAGGTTGCACCTCTAACTATAGGAAAAAGAACTATTTCTTTTGACTATGACGATGCGGAGATATTACCGAATGAAAATTTAATAATCAAAACCGATAAGGCAACTTATATTGGTTTAACTCAAGCCGATGTTTATTTTAGCGTGACTAATATTGGTGATCAATCAGAACTGGTTAATTTTCAAGCTTATTTTCCAGAGGATAGAGGGGAGGTAAAAAAAATTGAAAGATGGACGAAAAATATAGCTTATGAAGTTGATATCCAAGAATATGGAGAAATGTCTTATCTTTGTGAAGAAGG
>CAYTXM010000005.1:17781-22797 GCA_964441595.1 uncultured Candidatus Saccharibacteria bacterium | reverse complement strand
TACGTATAGAATTCATTTTACCAAGCTTTATATACCGATAAATCTTCTTTTTAACAAAATTAGTATCAGTTTCTCCCCAAAGCAAAATCAGGTCTTTAAAGGTAAAAACCGTTTTTTTTGATCTCATCAATATTAATAAGTGGTCTTTCCTCATGGATTCTATTATTTATTCATTCTTAGTACCCATATTTGGGTACCTTTAGCGTAAATTATACACCCCCTGGCTGAATAAATCAATAGCCATAATTTAATAACAAATAATTCTCCAGATCTATTTCACTTCCAATTGTTCTCTTAATGCCTGTAATGCCCTATGAATTATTACTCTTACATTACCTTCTCTTTTTTCAAGAACTTGGGCAATATCTTTAATAGGCATCTCATCTACATAATGCCAAATAATGACATCAGCATAAACTGGTTTTATATTATGGATAGCTTTTTTAATTCTTTCCATTTCCAATGTTAATTCTATTTTTTGGACAAAAGTCGGCTGGGCAACTTGAAAATCAGCAATTTCTCCGGCATTATCCAAAGAAATTGGCTTTTTGCTTTTTGCGCGATAAAAATCAATGATCTGATTTCTTGCTATACGATAAAGAAAAGCAGTGGGATTAGAGATTTCAGAACCTTGTTTTTTCCACAACTTTAAAAAAGCTAAAGATGTTAAATCCTGAGCTGTTTCTGTAGTGTCTACACGGAGATAAACAAAACGGAAAACTTTATCTATATTTTTATCATAAAATTCTGAAAATTCCTTCTTATCCATATAATTATCTAAATATTCGAAATTACTTTAGCCAGTTTCTTCGGGTCGTGGCGAAGCAATGGTCCTTGCCTTAATAAACGAGTAAAAATTACTTTTGGTTTTTTCCAAGAACTTAATAATTTTTTATTATATTTAACTGGTCCTGCCTTTTCTTTATTATATTTGCCTAAATAATACTTTTTCGGTTTTTCAATATTAACAAGGAAATAGTCAATTACTCCTTTTCCAAGATATTTCTCTAATGTAGCAAAAAAATCCTCTGCTGTAAACTTATTTGTCTCCCCATATTTTGTCATGGTATTGCAGATATAAACTTTCTTTGCCCGTGATTTCTTTATTGCTTCTTTAATTCCTTTTACCAAAAAATTAGGAATAATGCTCGTATAAAGATCGCCGGGCCCGGCAATAATAATATCTGCTTCTTTAATGGCTTTAATAGCTTCTTTATTGGCTTTAGGCTTTGGATTCAAAAAAACTTCTTCTATAAACAAGCTTCCATCATGTTTCGGAACATCAATATTTGATTCCCCTACTACAAGAAGATCATTTTCTAAACGAGCAAAAAGCCGCGTATAATCCAAAGTTACAGGAATAACTTTTCCTTTAATTCTCAAAATCTTTGACGCTTCTTTAAGAGCTTGATTAAAATCGCCTGTTATTCTTTCTAAAGCAATAAGAAAAAGATTGCCAAAACTATGGCCTTTTAATCCTGTTCCGTTTTCAAATCGATAATTAAATAAATTAGCTAAAACCGGGCTATCAGATGAAAGAGCTACTAATACTCTTCTAATATCTCCGGGAGGCAATATTCCAAATTCTTCCCGTAAAATTCCTGAGGAACCGCCATCATCAGCCGTTGTAACGATTGCAGATAAATGAAAAGCATAATCTTTTAAACCAGTCAAAACAGTAAACACTCCAGTTCCCCCGCCAATAACTACAACTTTTTTCATACTACAAAATTAATGAGCCTGTCTTTGACAAAAATGACTTTCTTTATTTTCTTCTTACTTAAATATTTTTTTATCAATGAAGAACTCTTTGCCAGTTTTTCAGCCTCTGTTTTACCAATGCCTTTTTTTGTCTTTATTTTTGCTCTTATTTTACCGTTGATTTGAGCTATTAATACAAAACTTTTTTCTTCAATTAAATTGAACTTAAAAGTTGGCCATTTTTCTTTACCAACAGATTTTTTATGTTTTAGATATACCTTCCATAACTCTTCGGACATATGAGGAGCAAGTGGGGATAAAAGCAAAACCAAACTTTCTAAATATTTTTTATTTACTTTTTCCAAAGGAATTTCATATAACTGATTAACATATTCCATTAAAGAACTAATGGCTGTATTAAAATGAAGTTTTTCCAAGTCTTCTGTGACTTTTTTGATGGTTTTATGCCTGGTCTTTTCCAGATTTTTCAAATTCTCTTTTAGTTTTCTCTTTGCTTCTGCAGTCAAAATTAATTTTTTCTCTTCTCTTTTCTTTTTGGATTTTTTACCAGCTATTGGATTTTTTTCAGTTACCAAATACCAGGCGCGATTTAGAAAACGATATATTCCAATAACTCCCTGACTGCTCCATGGTTTTGAAAAAGATAAAGGACCCATAAACATTTCGTACATCCTTAAACTATCAGTTCCATATTTTTTAATAATACTGTCAGGACTTATCACATTGCCCCTTGATTTAGACATTTTCTCTCCATCTTCGCCCAAAATAATTCCTTGATTAATCAAACAGGAAAATGGTTCTAAAGTAGAAACAACCCCAATATCATAAAGGAATTTATGCCAGAAGCGGGCATATAAAAGATGTAAAACTGCATGTTCAACTCCTCCAATATAAATATCAACTGGCATCCAGCCTTTTTCTTTTTTAATATCAACTAATTTTTTCTTATTTTTTGGATCTAAATAGCGCAAAAAATACCATGAAGAACCTGCCCATTGCGGCATTGTATTTACCTCTCTTTTAGCAGGGCCTTTACATTTTGGACATTTTACATTTACCCAAGAGGAAATATCCGCTAATGGCGATTCATTCTTTCCACTTGGTTGGTATTTTTTAACTTCAGGCAATTTTAACGGCAATTGACTTTCTTTTAAAGGTATATTACCGCATTTAGGACATTTAATTATAGGAATAGGCTCTCCCCAATATCTCTGGCGGGAAAAAACCCAATCTCTTAATTTATAACGAACAATTTTTTTACCCCCAATATACAAAGCAATCTTTTCCTGAGCTATTTTTGAAGGAGTACCGTCAAATGGACCAGAATTTATTAATGTTCCATTTGATGAAATAACTTCTTTTACTGGCAAGCGAAACTGCTCGGCAAATTGAAGGTCTCGTTCATCATGCGCGGGAACAGCCATTATTGATCCAGTTGCATAACTCATTAAAACATAATCGGAAATCCAAATAGGCACTCTTTCTCTGTTAGCGGGATTTATAGCATATGTTCCAGTAAATACTCCTGTTTTTTCTTTAATTCCAGCTTGCCTTTCAAAATCCGATTTTTGCGAAGCTTCTTCAACATATTTTTTTACTTCAGAAAGTTGTGATTCTGAAGTAATTTTTTTTATTAAAGGATGTTCTGGCGCCAATACTAAATAAGTGGTCCCAAAAATTGTATCAGCTCTAGTTGTAAAAACTTTAATATGTTCTTCATATCCGACAACTTTAAATTCTATGTCCACGCCTTCAGAACGACCAATCCAATTTTTTTGCATTGTCTTTACACGTTCAGGCCAATCCAATAAATCTAAATCCTTTAATAATTTATCTGCATAAGCTGTTATTTTTAAAACCCACTGCTTTAATTTTTTTCTTTCTACTAAAGTATCACAACGGTCGCATTTACCTACAACAACTTCTTCATCAGCTAAAACGGTCTTGCAAGAAGGACACCAGTTAACAGAAATTTCATCTTCATAAGCTAAGCCGTGTTTATAAAGTTGTAAAAAAATCCATTGAGTCCATTTATAATAATTATGGTCAGTCGTGTTAACTTCCCTCTGCCAATCATAACTAAATCCCATTGACTGAAGTTGTTTGCGAAAATGCTTAACATTTTTTGCAACTACTTCTTTTGGATTTTTTTTGGTTTTTATAGCATAATTTTCCGCTGGTAACCCAAAAGCATCCCATCCCATTGGGTGTAAAACATCATAACCCTTCATTCGATAATAACGCGATAAAATATCAGAAGCAGTATATCCTTCTATATGCCCGACATGAAGCCCTTCTCCTGAAGGATAAGGAAACATATCTAGAATATAAATATGTTTCTTTTTAGGATTATCAGAAGTATGCCAAATTTTGTAATTGTTTTTAACCCAAATTTTTTGCCATTTGGGTTCAATCTTATTAGGTTGGTAGGACATAAAAAATTAATTGGTAGTTGTAGTTGTCTCAGGGACTGTGGTAGTTGTGGTTGTAGTTGTATCAGCAATAGTAGTCGTAGTTGTTTCAGTTCCTGGTGGCGGTGTTTTTGGCAAACGCCCTTTAGGGATTCTTGCAGTTGGAACTGGTAATGCTTCCATAACATCTTGTATTGTGCTGCTAGAAAAACCTTGTTTTTCTAAGACTTGAATTCTCTGTTGTATATTATTTTTCAATCTTTCTTTTAACTGCTCTGCTTTAGCTTGAACATGTTCTGGATAATTTCCTAAATCCGTTTGCTGAAGCTGCTCTCGTGTACTTTCCATTATTCGTAATTGCCTAAATTCTCCAGCTGGCGCAGGATTTAAAGGTTGTAGTTCACGCAATTTATTTTCGAAACGATTCATAAATTCTTCCTGATTTTCAAACTTTAAACGAAGGAGTGGTAAAATTTGATTAATATTTTGACGAACTTTCTCAACTTGAACAACAGCCTCTGGAACTCTTTCTAAAATTTTATCTAATACTTCTGAATGACGAATTTCAGCTTCTGTTATTCTATCAAGTATTTTATCGATATTCGGATTTTCTGAAGTTTCTTTTAATCCTTCCATTCTATCTTTTAACCTATCCAT
Source organism: uncultured Candidatus Saccharibacteria bacterium (assembly GCA_964441595.1). Taxonomy (GTDB): domain Bacteria; phylum Patescibacteriota; class Minisyncoccia; order UBA6257; family UBA6257; genus DAOVIY01. Next base: position 18,007 of record CAYTXM010000005.1, on the reverse strand, counting down.
TGCGCTTGTATAATTATCAAATGCTTTTTCCAAAACTTCTGGCTTGGGAGCTCTTTGAGCTACTTCTGCCGCTTCGGCTATTTTTTCTGAAAGTATTTGCAACTGCGCTTCACTTTTCTTTATAGGATCTTTAATCCATCCTACTTTCCAACCTCTCCACCATTCTTTCAAAAAATAAAACGGGCTTGTAGGAAGTAGTCCAACTTTTTTCAGTCCCAATGCCTCA
>CAYTXM010000005.1:6259-17681 GCA_964441595.1 uncultured Candidatus Saccharibacteria bacterium | reverse complement strand
TTGTATCTGCAACAGTGGTTGTCGTAGTTTCTTCAGCAAATATTAAGTTTGCAGAAAAACCGCTGATTAACCCGCAAATTAATAAACTTAAAATTATTTTTTTCATTTACTATTTTTATTATTTTTAAATTTCTTTTAGTATTATATCATAAAACTTAGTAATTGTCATGCTCCCAATATCTCCTTCTTTCCTTCTCCTTACCGCAATATTCTTCTTTTCTTCTTCTTTATCTCCAACTACTAAAATATAAGGAATTTTTTGCATTTCTGCTTGCCTTATTCTTTTAGATAATGTTTCGTCCCCAGCTAAAAGTTCCGCCCTTAATCCTTTTGCTTGAAGTGATTGAATAACTTTATTAGCGTAATCAATATTTTCATCTTTGATTGGAGCAACAACTACTTGAACTGGAGCTAACCATAAAGGAAACGCGCCAGCATAATTTTCAATGAGTATGCCCATAAATCTTTCAATACTGCCTAAAATGGTCCTGTGTAACATAACAGGTCTTTTTTTATTTCCATTTTTATCAATGTAAAAAAGATCAAATTTTTCTGGCATAATAAAATCCAACTGAATCGTGCCGCATTGCCAGCTTCTACCTAAGCAATCTTTTAAATGAAAATCAATTTTTGGCCCATAAAAAGCCCCATCTCCCTCATTTACAATATAATCAATCTTTTTTTCTTTTAATGCTTCTTTTAATCCGTTTGTAGCATTTTCCCATATTTCATCAGAACCCATTGCGTTTTCAGGTTTAGTGCTAAGTTCTACATGATAAGAAAATCCAAACTTTTTATATATACGATCAGTTAAATCTATAACCTTTTTTATTTCATCCTTAATTTGCTCTGGCATCATATATATATGAGCGTCATCCTGAGTAAAACATCTTACTCTAAACAAACCAGCCAAAACTCCAGATAATTCATGCCTATGAACTAATCCTAATTCCGCCACTTTTAATGGCAAATCTCTGTAGCTATGCAAAGAATTCTGATAAATTAAAATCCCTCCAGGACAATTCATTGGCTTGATAGCATAATCCTCCTCATCAATCTTTGTAAAATACATATATTCTTTGTAATGGTCCCAATGGCCTGATTTCACCCACAATGCTTTGTTCAAAAGCATTGGAGTTTTAACTTCAGTATAACCATTTTCACGATGCTCTTTTTTCCAATAATCTTCCAAGATATTCCGTAGAATCATTCCTTTATCATGAAAGAAAGGAAAGCCAACGCCTTCATCATGAAAACTAAATAAATCCAATTCTTTACCTAATTTTCTATGGTCTCTTTTTTCCGCTTCTTCCAACAAATATAGATATTCTTTTAATTCTTTTTCTTTTGCAAAAGCAATTCCGGTAATTCTTTGCAACATTGCATTAGTCTCTTTGCCGCGCCAATAAGCGCCAGAAACTTTACTAAGTTTAAAACTTAAAGGCAGTTCATTTGTATTTTTTATATGCGGTCCGCGGCATAAATCCACAAATTCGCCTACTTGATAAATAGATACTGTTTTTGGCGCTTTAATGTCTTCATTTTTATCTTTATCGTTCTTCATTTTTAATATTTCATTCTGATCTGTGGTTCCATATTTTTCTAAATCCTTCAAAAGTTCAATTTTGTAAGATTGCCCCAATTTTTTAAAAATATCTTTTGCCTCTTTTAAAGAAACCCCTTTCTTTTTAAATGGCAATCCTTGTTTAATAATATTTTTCATTTCCGCTTCAATCTTTGGTAAATCTTCCAAAGACAAAGTTTTACCAATGTCTATATCATAATAAAAACCATTTTCTATTGTCGGTCCAATACCAAATTTAGCTTTAGGATATAAATTTTTTACAGCTAAAGCTAATACATGAGCCATGGAATGGCGAATAATTCCTAAAGAAGTTTGTTTCATTATTAAATATCTTACTATAATTACTTAATTAGTACAAATTACTTAACTAGGCTTCCATTGGTTCAATCTCTTCTAGTCTTTCCCCGATGATTTGATAACTGCCGTTTCTTTTGTCCATCCTGCCTTCTACTAATAATACCTTGTCTTCACGAAGAACAGCTAAATTACTAGCTAATACTCTTGGATATAAAACAACTTCAATAGACTTATCATAATCATCTAAACGGGTGAAAACCATTGGCTTACCCATTTTTGTCGTTACTTTTTGAATATGAGAGACAAAACCACAAACTTTAATTTTTCTTCCAATATGACGAGGGTCTAATTGGCTAACAGTAAGAGCTATTTTACCTAAAACATTTTTATAGCTATCCAAAGGATGACCAGTAAGATAAATTCCCAAATATTCTCTTTCCCAATTTATTCTTTTTGTTTTATCAGGCGACTTAACTGAGTTGTTTCTTTTTAAATGATTGAGAACATCATCAGAATCACTCTTGCCAAACAGACTTATTTGATTGTCGTTTTTATGATTATGAAATCGATAAACCCAATCCAAGATTTCTTCTAAGTGATCATTCATTAATTCCCTGTCCCCAAAACAATCCAATGCTCCAGCTCTAATAAGACTCTCCAAACTTTTTTTATTTAAAGCCTGCCGCGGCATTCTTTTTAAAAAGTCAGTAAGATCTTTAAAAATACCGTTGCCCTGCCTTTCCTCCTGAATCATAGTGGCAACTCCTTCTCCAACATTTTTTATAGCTGCCAAACTAAAAAAAATATTTCCTGTTTTTTTCTGTATACCAAACTCTGCGAAAGATTCATTTACAGAAGGAGGCATTACTTTAATACCCAATCTTCGACATTCAGCTATTTCAATGGCAATTCTGTCTAAATTACCAAAATCTGAAGTTAAAAGAGCAGCCATATAAACATTTGGGTAATGAGCCTTAAGCCAAGCTGTCTGATAGGTAATACGCGCGTATGAAGCGCTATGACTCTTATTAAAACCATAACGCGCAAACGGCTCCACCCATGCCCAAATTTTTTCTGCAACAGGTTTTTTAATATCATTCTTTATCATCCCTTCTATTAATTTCTCTTTTTGAGCTTGCAATAATGTTTTAATTTTTTTACCGACAGCTTTTCTAAGAACATCGGCTTCAGCCATAGAAAAACCTCCTAAATCATGGGCTATTTTCATAAGTTGTTCCTGAAAAATACAAATTCCGTAGGTATTTTCCAAAATTGGTTTTAATTTAGAATGAAGGTAAATTATTTTTTCTTTTCCTCTTTTTCTATTAATAAATGATGGGATAAATTCCATTGGTCCGGGACGATACAAAGAAAGCATAGCTATAATATCTTCAAATTTTGTTGGTTTTAATTCCTGAAGATATCTTTTCATACCCGCTGATTCTACTTGGAACACTCCTACTGTATTTCCATCAGAAAGTAATTTATAAACTTTTTTGTCTTCATAACCCTCTTTATCTAAATCTATTTCATCACCATAAACTTTTTTAATAATCCTTAAAGCGTTCTTTATAATTGTTAAGTTGGCTAATCCTAAAATATCAACTTTAAGCAATCCAATTTTTTCCAGAGAATACATATCATACTGAGTTATTACTTCTTGGTCATTTCTACTTGAATGTTGTAAAGGGCTATAATTAACTAAAGGTTCGCGGGAAATAACCACTCCAGCAGCATGAGTAGAGGCATGACGAGCCACGCCTTCTAATTGCTGCGCCATATCAATAATATTCTGGGCATCAGTTTCAGTCTCATATAATTGCCTAAGTTCTGGAACAATACTTAATGCTTTTTTGATTGTTATGTTCTGCGGAAGAAGTTTGGAAATTTGATCTCCTAAAGCGTATGGATACCCCAATGCTCTTGTAACATCGCGAACAGCCATACGAGACTTCATTATTCCAAAAGTAATAATCTGAGCTACATGATTCTGCCCATATTTTTCAGTAATATAACTAATTAAATCCGCCCTCCTATTATCAGCGATATCCAAATCTATATCTGGCGGTTGAATTCTTTCTGGATTTAAAAAGCGCTCAAAATAAAGTCCGTGTTTTAATGGATCAACAGAAGTAATGCCTAAAACATATGCAATCAAACTTCCAGCAGCAGATCCTCTTGTATTAGTCATTATTCCCTCTTCTTTGGTAAAACGAATAAAATCCTCAATAATCAAAAAGTAATCAGCAAAACCAGTTTTCTTAATAACACTTAATTCATAATTAAATCTTTCTTTAGCTTCTTTATTCTTTGAAGAATATATTTTTTTAAAATTTTGTAAGGCTACTCTTTTTAGATACTGAAAAGAATCTTCTTTTTTTGGCGTGGTAAAATGCGGCAAAATAATTTCTCCAATATCTAATTCCAAATTACATTGCTCAACTATTTTTTTAATATTTTCAAATAATTCAGGATGATCATGAAAATCCTCTGTAATTTCTTCTGGTGATTTAAAATATAATTCCATCTCTTTCATGCTCAAACGATCTTCATTCCTAATATCAGTTCCTGTTTGAATTGCCAAAAGAACATCTTGAGCTTCTTTATCTTCTTTTTTAATATAATGAAGATCGGTTGTCACAACTGCTGGAATATTTAATTCTTTGGATATTTTTAATAATCCGTCATTAATCTTTTTCTGATCTGTTAATTCTGGATGATGTTGTAATTCTAAATAAAAATTATCTTTTCCAAAAATTTTCTGATATTCTTTAGCTAGATCTAACGCTTTTTTATAATCTCCTGTCGAGAGCGCCGAAGGAATTTCGCCTTTTACGCATGCTGAAAGAGCAATTAATCCATCACTATGTTTTTTTAAAACTTCCTTGTCTATACGGGGCTTATAATAAAAACCTTCCAGTTCTCCAATAGTAACTAGTTTTAATAAATTGTGATAACCTGTTTTATTTTTCACTAAAAGTACAAGATGATATAATTTGGAGTCTATTTTTGGGGTTTTATCAGTAAGAGAACGCGGAGCTAAATAAACCTCGCAGCCAATTATCGGCTTAATCCCCATCTTCTTGGCAAGAGAATAAAACTCTATTGCCCCATACATTGCCCCGTGATCGGTCAAAGCTAGCGCATCAAGACCCATCTCCTTTGCCTGCTTTAAAAGCTGCTCTGGACGAGCTAAGCCATCTAATAAAGAATAGTGGCTATGGACATGAAGATGGGTAAAATACATAATGTATAAATCAAATAATTAAAACTAAAAGCATTTTATCACAGGAAGCCAAAAAGACAAAACATGAATTTACAAACAGAAAAATATTATTGGAAAAAAGGCTATAAAATAATCGTCGGATTAGACGAGGTTGGAAGAGGACCACTTTGTGGTCCAGTAACAACCGCTGCAGTTGTTATAAATCCAAAATTTAAAATTGAAAATAAAAACTTTAAAAAAATCTTAAAAAATACAAAAGATTCTAAAAAATTATCAGAAAAACAAAGAGAAACGATTTTTAATCTTATTAAAAAAACACCGTATATAAAATTTACTCTTTCATCTGTAGGCGCTAAAACAATTGATAAAATAAATATAGCAAACGCCACTAAAAAGGCGATGAAAACTTGTTTAAATAAAATTCTTCCTAAGTATAACCTAAAAAATATTTTAATCTTAATTGATGGTAACAAAATTATAGATAAAAATTTGAAAATTTCGCAAAAGGCTATCGTAAAAGGAGATGATAAAATTTTTTCAGTTGCTTTAGCTTCAGTTATCGCTAAAGTAACTCGGGATAGGAAGATGAAAAAATTATCTTTGCAATATCCAGAATATTATTTCCATCAACACAAAGGATATGGGACAAAATTACATAAGAAATTAATAAAAAAATACGGACCTTGTAAAATCCATAGGCAAAGTTATCATCCAATTAAAAAATGAATAAATTATTAGTAATTTTAGGTCCTACTGCTTCAGGTAAATCTGACTTAGCTATTAAAATAGCTAAACTTTTTAATGGAGAAATTATTTCAGCAGATTCGCGCCAAATATATAAAGAAATGAATATTGGAACAGCAAAACCATCTAAAAATGAGCAACATCATTTATCAGATATAATAAAACCTGATAAACATTTTTCTGTAGCTCAATATAAAGAATTAGCATATAAAACTATAAAAGATATACAAAGTCGGAGTAAATTGCCAATTCTCTGTGGCGGCACTGGACTTTATATCTCATCAATTATTGAAAATTGGCAATTTCCAAAAGTTCCTCCACAAAAAAAATTAAGAAAGGAGTTAGAAAAAAAATCAGCTCAACAACTTTTTAAAATTTATGAACAATTAGAGCCTAAAGGAACAGAATTTATTGACAAAAAGAATAAAAGAAGATTAATTCGCGCAATTGAGGTCTGTAAAGCCAATGACAAGCCTTTTTGGCAACAAAGAAAAAACAACAAACCTCTTTTTGATGTTTTAATAATCGGTATAAAATTACCAAAAGAAGAATTAAAAAAAAGAATTGCAAAAAGAATCAAAAAAATGATGCAAATGGGACTGGAAATAGAGGTAAAAACATTAGTTAAAAAATACAAATGGATTCCTACTCTCCAAACTATTGGATACCAAGAATGGAAAGAATATTTTAATAACAAAATTAACAAAAAAGAAGTTCAAAATTTAATTGAACTTCATACTATTCAGTATAGCAAACGACAAATGACATGGTTTAAAAAAATGAAAAATGTGCAATGGATTGAAAAACCAGAACAAGCAATAAAATTAACTAAGTTGTTCCTTAAATAATCTTTCCAATGATTTTGGGTCAGCTGCTCCACGTGTTTTTGCCATTGCTTGACCAACTAAAAATTGAAGTGCGTTTTCTTTACCTTTTTTATAATCCTCAGTTGTTTTTGGATTATTTTTTATTATTTCTAAAATAATGGGGTTTAATTTACTTTCATCGCTAATTTTCTCTAATTCTTTTGATTTTATTATCTTTTCTGGATCTCCTCCTTGTCTTACCATTTCTGCCAAAACATTTTTACCAGCGCGGGAAGATATTTTGCCACCAGACAAAAGAATTATCAATTGAGCAAAACTTTGCGGAGTTATTTTTAACTTTTCCCATGAAATCAATCCCGATTCCATTAATCCCTTTAAATCACTTGTTAAATAATTATAAACTAAACTAACTGCTTTTTCTTTGTTTTCCAATCCAATATTATCAAATTCTTTAACTACTTGTTCAAAAAAAATCATTAACTTTTTGTCCTGAATAAATTGATTAGATTCCTCTGAAGAAAGATTAAACTCTGTTTTAATTCTTTCTTTTTTCTGCCATGGTAATTCAGGTATTTGTTTTTTTATTTCTTCTAAATTAAATAATCCATCTGATTTATCTTTTGAATAAATATGTAATCGCGGTAAATCAGGCTCTGGAAAATAACGATAATCCTGAGCTTCTTCTTTTAATCGTTGGGAATAAGTAATTTCTTTTTCTGCATTCCACCCACGTGTTTCCTGAATTACTTTTCCTCCTTCTTCTAAAATCTCTTTTTGCCTTTGAACTTCAAAATCAATTGATTTTTCCACTGCTCTAAAAGAATTTAAGTTTTTAATTTCCACTTTTGTGCCTAACTTCTCATCTTTAGCCAATGATATATTCACTTCACAACGCATCTGACCTTTTTCCATATTGGCTTCTGAAACGCTTAATGTTCTTAGGAGCAATTGAAGTCCCTGAGCAAACAATCTTGCTTCTTTCCCTGTATGCATAACCGGTTCTGTTACTAATTCCATTAATGGAACGCCTGCTCGATTAAAATCAACTAAAGTTGACTGCTTATCTGCAGAATGAATAAGCTTTCCCGTATCTTCTTCTAAATGAACACGGGTAATTTTAATTTTCTCCCTAGCTTCTTCTAAATTATTGCTTAAGAATAAAGATAATTCTCCTCCTTTACATAAAGGCATATCATATTGAGATATTTGATAACCTTTTGGCAAGTCAGGATAAAAATAATTTTTTCTATCAAATTTAGAATACTTAGGAATTTCCGAATTTAAAGTCATGCCAACTGTTATAACCTGCTCCAACGCCTTTTTATTAATAACGGGAAGTGTTCCCGGATGTGCTAAACAAACTGGACAAATATTCTTATTGGTAATCTCTTCTTCTGGATTATTCAAACAACCACAAAACATTTTCGTCTTGGTTTTTAATTCCGCATGCACTTCTAGTCCAATTGTCGGTCTAAATTCCATATCATTAAATAACCTTTTAAATATTATAACTAATATCCGTCGTTATTACCAATATTGACAAAATAAGGGTAAAAATGTATATTAAAAATAACTAAACTAACACGTGTACCTTGAAAAAATAAAAAAAAGAAAGGACGTGAGATGAAAATGAAAACTGGTATTTTTATTACTTTTACAAAAGATTAGATGATAAAAATAATGCCTTTTTTCAGATTGACTTAATAAAAAACATCAAAATCCGAACTGCGGAACTAATATCTAGATTATACGAGGACTGGAATGGAAATAATACAAAAAAGATCAGAAATAATGCAAAAGTTTATTTCTGAAATTGAAAAAGAGATTAACTTTGCAAAAAATTTAGGAGGTGAATAAATAATGATTATTAAAGTAATTCAACCAAAAATTTTTATTGATGAACCAATTCGTGGAGAAGAAATACTAAAAAAGATTGAATATTGTGGAAGACTTTCCCATAAAAGTGAGGAAAAGATAGGGCCTGGTACTGCTGAAATTTTTGTAAAAAAACTTTTAGAAATGGGGCATTATAGCGTCTTGGAACATGAAAGCATTTCTGTCAGATATATTTGCGACAGAGGAATAAGTCATGAATTAGTCAGGCATAGACTTGCTGCGTACACCCAAGAATCAACACGTTATTGCAATTATTCAGGAGCAATTCAGTTTATAAAACCCTTATTTTACAAAAAAGGTACCAAAAGTTATAAGATTTGGTATGAATCTTGTCTATCATCAGCTAAAGCCTATAATACCTTGATACAACGAGGTAGTAAACCAGAAGAAGCCAGAAGTGTGTTACCTAATTCTCTGAAAACAGAAATTATTTCCACTTTTAACTTAAGAGAATGGAGACATGTTTTTAAAGTGCGTTGTCGAAAAGGAGCACACTCGCAGATAAGAGAGATTATGATTCCTACTCTTCAAAAATTTCAAAGAGAAATTTCTATCATCTTTGACCATTTAATTGTCAAAGAAAATCAAAATCTCTCATTTCCTTTTTACACTACTTTTTAAATCAGCGAGTTTAAATTAAAAAGCCCTTGGATGTTTCAAATAATCCAGGGCTTTTTTATATTTTTATTATTTATCCTTTTATCTCTATGCCCATACTCCTTGCTGTTCCTTCTACCATTTTCATAGCTGCTTCTATATCTGCTGTATTTAAATCAGGCATTTTCCTTTTAGCAATTTCTTCAACTTGTTTTTTTGTAATTTTTCCAACTTTTTCTTTTAAAGGATTGCCAGCTCCTTTTTTTATTCCTGCCGCTTTACGCAATAAATCAGATACTGGTGGTTGCTTGAATTTCAAATCAAAACTTCTGTCTTGGTAAACAGTAATTTCTACAGGAATAATATCTCCTGCCTGATCTTTTGTTTCTTCGTTAAATCGCGTACAAAATTCCTGAATATTTAAACCGTGCTGACCTAAAGCAGGACCAACAGGTGGAGCAGGATTAGCTTGTCCAGCAGGAATCTGTAAAATTAATGTTGTTTTTATTGCTTTTGCCATATTTAATTAAAATTTTTAATCTTTTTTTACTTGAAGAAAATCCAAGTCTACTGGAGTATCTCTTCCAAATAAAGACACTAATACTTTAACCCTTCCTTTTTCATGGTCTATTTCATCAACTTTTCCTTGCTTGTCCTTAAAGGGTCCATCAATAATGGTAATTAAGTCTCCTTCTGTAAAATCTATTTTATATTTTGGCTCTTCTTCTCCTGTCTTTTTTAAAATATTCTTTATTTCGTCGTCTTGGACAGGACGAGGGGTTGTTCCCGCTCCAATAAAACCTGTCACCATCGGAGTATTTCTCACAACGTACCAAGAATCATCAGTAACAATCATTTCAACAAAGACATATCCTGGATATATCTTTTCTTCAACAACAGCGCGCTTGCTTTGTTTTATCTTTATTTTTTTCTCCTTCGGTACTAAAACATTAAAAATCTTATCCTGCATTTGCAAAGACTCAACCCTTTGCTTTAAACTTCGAGCTACCGCGTCTTCATATCCAGAATAAGTATGAATCACATACCAATTTCTTCCTAAATTTATCTGCTGTTTTGGCATAGATCTATTCTATCAGGTTGTTATTTTATTTTATAAGAATGGCCATTGATTTAATTAATCCAAAATCAACAAGCCCAAGAATAATAGCAACAGTAAAAGAAAGCCCAAGAACACCCAAAGTATAACGTATTGTTTCTTTGCGCGTAGGCCAATTTACCTTCTTTAACTCTTGAACAGCTCCTTTAAAATACCTTTTTATATTATTCATTTTTTTCTTTTTAAAAATGCCCCAAAGGGCACTTTTATACTCTATCACAAACCAAGATTTTTATCAATCTTTTGCATCCCCTGTAAAACTAAATCAACAAATTTTTCTAAGGAAAGCCCTAACAAAGATTCGCATTGTTTGATAATTTCCCGATTAGCGCCTTTGGCAAATCCATTTTCCTTAAAACGATTTAAAATATTATTAGTTGCTACATCTTTTATTTTCTTGGAAGGCAACACTAAAACAGACGCAACAATTAAACCTGTTAAAGGATCAACACAAAATAAAGCTTTCGCCATTTTAGTTTCAGGAGCAATGCCATGTATTTCATTATGTGTTTTTATTGCTTCTACAATCTCTTTGTTTATGCCTTGTTCATTCAAATATTCCGACCCTATTAAAGAATGTTGCTCCGGCTTATCTTTTGTTTCTTCATAATCTATGTCATGAAGTAACCCAGCTAAACCCCATTTTTCTTCATCCTCTTTAAAATATTTGGCTAATTCTCTCATAGCAGCTTCGCAAGCCAAACAATGCTTAACTAAGTTAGGCGTTTTGACCTTATCATTTAACATTAATAAAGCTTCTTTTCTAGTTATTTCAATATTCATCTTATAAAAAATTAATTCTAAAAATTATTATAAGACAGAAAAAAATAATGTCAATACTACTTGACAAAATAAATATTCAGTGTAAAATAATATACATTCCAGGGTAGACTTACTTAATCGTGAGGAAATTGATTTTCTCGCAGATTATAACGTCTACTTATATCTACCCTGGATGATAATTGAACCTTGAAAAAATTTTGAGAAAGGAGAGGAAAAAATTAAATGAAAGGATAAGAAAATGAATGGTAAGTGAAATATTAAAAAATACAAAAAATGTAAGAATGAGACTTAGATTTTTTAAATTAGTGAATGAAACAAAAGATAAAATTAGAAAGGAAAAAGAAAAAAAA
>CAYTXM010000005.1:0-6159 GCA_964441595.1 uncultured Candidatus Saccharibacteria bacterium | reverse complement strand
TATTTAATTTCTAAAAGCTCAACTTCAAATATAAGAGTTGCGTTTGGAGGAATTACTCCAGGCGCCCCACCCACTCCATAAGCAAGATCCGAAGGAATTATCAGTTTTCGTTTTTCTCCCACTTTCATTCCTAAAACTCCTAAATCCCAGCCTTTTATAACCTGGCCAACTCCAAGATTGAAATCAAAAGGAACCCCTCTATCTACACTTGAATCAAACTTTGTGCCATCTTCAAGTGTTCCAGTATAATGAACCGATACATTATCTCCGTTTTTAGCTGCTATTCCTTCCCCTTCATTTAATACCTCAATTTTTAACTCATTGTCTTGAGTTGTATTAATCTGTTCATTGTTATCTGAAACTGGTTCCATAGTTTTATTTATTTTATTATTTTTACTCCAATTAATTATAACAACAAAAAGAACAAGAACTAAAGCGATAATCAATATCTTTTTCATAATAAATTTTATTTATTTTTTCTATTGTATCACAACTTAATCTTTTTTCAAAACATTAAGAAACTTTTTTATATTTTTGTTTTATTACATCCCGTAATATTTTTTCAATATATTTTATACTTTCGTCATCAAGTATAGAAATTGGAATTGCTTCCTTGCCTATTTTTTTTAATTGATTAAGTTTTCCTTTTATTTTATCTTTATCTAATAAGTCAGACTTACTCAAAAAAATATATTCAGTTTTATCTAAAAGTTGCTTGCTATGAGCGCCTAATTCATTTCTGATAACCTGATAATCTTTCACTGGGTCAGACGATTCTGCGGAAATAAAATGAAAAAGCGTTTTCGTCCTATCAATATGCCGTAAAAATTTAATACCAAGCCCTTTATTATCAGAAGCACCTTCAATAATTCCGGGAACATCGGCTAATATCAATTCATAATAAACGCCCAGATTTGGATTAAGCGTTGTAAACGGATAATTAGCCACCTTGCTTTTAGCATTAGTTAATTCGTTTAATAAACTGGACTTACCAACATTTGGCAAACCAACAAATCCAACATCAGCAATTAGCTTGAGTTCAAGCCTTAATTCATATTCTTCACCAGGCAAACCTTCTTGAAATTGAGTTGGACTTGTATTAGTTGACGACCTAAATTTAAAATTACCTTTGCCACCCTTACCTCCTTTAACTGTTAACAACTGCTGCCCAATAGAGATAATCTCTAAATCTTCGCCAGTAGATAAATTATGAACTAAAGTGCCAATCGGCACTTTTAAAATAATATTTTTACCGTCTTCCCCATCATGAAGTTGGGGTTTTCCGTCTTGTCCATCCTCTGCCGCTAATTCCTTTTTGCCGCGAAACTGGGAAAGAGCGCCAATATCAGACACACCTTCTAAATAAACACTGCCTCCTTTACCGCCATTACCACCAGTCGGTCCAAGACTCATCAATACTTTATTAAATGCCACTGCGCCACGACCTCCGTGACCAGCTTTTACTTTAATTTTGATATCATCAATTAACATATTACCTTATCCTACCAAAAAATCGCCTTTTTGGCGATTTCAATACATCTTAGTTTATTAATAAAAGATTAAACGACTAAATATCGTGAATAACATTAAAACCGTTTTGGTTTTATCTTATCCTAAAATTTACTCTACTTTTATAAATGGCCGCAAATCTGATTTAATAAGTATCCTTTTTACATCCGATTTTGTAATTAAAGACAATGAAGGATTTGTAGAATTCTCTGGGTTAATCTCGTCAGGAATAGAAAAACCAATATATTCAATTTTCTTTTTTTTTCTATATCTATATCGAACCCAATCAATCGCAGGATTTAGATCCGAATCAGAACTTACAAGAATCGCAGTATCATATTGATTATCAACCGCTCCCACAATTAAATCAGTAGCTATTTTTACATCTATACCTTTTTCTCGTAATCTTTTATATATAATTTTCTTAATTCCAAACTTCAAAAGTTTTTCATAATCAACAACACGATTATCAATGGGGATTCTTTCTTTTCTTGTTCTAAGTTTACTTGTTTTAATCTCCCAATGATTATTTTTCAATACAGTGAAAAGAAATGTCTGTTTTGCCATTGCTTTTTTAGTCCTAATGTCACCTTCTTTTTCAGGTACAGTACCAATATAAAACCTCTTACCTGTATCTGAAATTTTTCTTCCATTAGCAAGAAAAACTGCAAATTTTTCAAAATCAAATTGTGTCTCTTTTAAGCCGAGCTTTTAAAGGACTAAATGATAAAAATTATTACCATCAATTAAAATACATACCCTGTCCATTGTTGTTATTATACACTATAAATAAAAACCTGCACACTACCTTCCGGCAGGCGCAGGTGACTTTCATTTATATAGTAGCACCCTTAAACTTAAAGTCAAGACCCCTTGTGGATAAAAAATTAGCTCTTCCCCGTGACCAGCTTTTACTTTAATTTTGATATCATCAATTAAAATATCATTTCCTTTCTAAATTTGTATTGCAATTAGGACATTTTAAATTTGAACAAGGAACGCCACGCTCATGCGCAATCTTATAACCACATTTAGAACAAATGCAATAGCCACTTGGACCTTTGCCAATTGCTTCTTGAATTTCTCCCTTAAACCTACCTTTTCTTTGCCAACCAAAACTTCTTCCAAGATGAGGTTTATAAAAACCAGTACTTACTTCATGGCTTTCAATTTGAATTGCGACATATTGAATACTTTTAATTTCTTCCATAAGCTTTTCTCTTAATCTATCGGAAATTTTAGTTGCTTCTTCAACGCTCAAATCGCTTTGCAGCTTTATAACTAAATTTGCTGTTGTAGCTGAACCTTTTTTTTGGGTTTTTAAAGAAGAAATTTCAATATTTTGTTCTTTAGCAATATTTTTTATTTTTTCTTCTATATCTTCCCCTGCAGTAACATCAAGCAAAGAATCAATCGCTTCTCTTCCTAATGAAAATGATTCTTTAACAATGTATAAACCAATTAATAAAGCTAAAAGAGAATCAGCGTAAATCCAGTATTTAACGAAAAACAAACCTGTTAAAACTGCTATTGATGCATAAACATCAACCCGTGAATGGACTCCGTCTGAAAGCAAACTAACAGAACTCTCTTTTTTGCCATAATGGATCTTTAATCTAGCCATAATTTCATTTACAACAGCTGAAAATATCATAACGCCAAAAGCCAGATAACTAATTTCAATCTTTTGGGGATCAAGAAAATTTTTATAAGATTCGTAAATAATACCAATACCAGTTGCAAAAACAATAATTGTAATAATTACTCCGCTTAAAACTTCAAATTTATAATGGCCGTATGGATGTTCTTTATCACTAGGTTTTTTAGAAATTTTAATCCCAATATAACCAATTGCCGAAGAAAATATATCCATAAAAGAATGCAGCCCTTCAGCTAAAATAGCGGTAGAATTAGAAAAAGCGCCGACAGCGATTTTGCTTCCAGCTAAAATAATGTTTGCCAATATTGAAATTATTGCGACTTTCTCTTTCATATATTTCTATTTTACCAAAAAATCTAAATTTTACCCATTTCTACGCAAAGGGCTAAAAAGTATGAAGTCTTCATAAAAAATTAAAAGTAATTATAAATTTAGAGGATCATCTGTAGTTCCCCTTTTTTTCTTCTTTTTCAAAAGAAAATAAACAACTATCCCAAGTATTATAATTAAAGCAATTATACCTAGAATTAATGTCCAATTTGAACCTTCTTTTTCAACTCCATCCCCAGGTACTGCTCCATCTACGCCGTAATAAGGTAAACCTTCTTCGTCGTATTCTTCCTCCTCAACTAGAACTCCTTCTGTTGCAATATTCAAAGTATAAGCAACAAGTTCCTTGCTACAATACTTGTCACAAATAACACCAACGAATACATCTCCACTTTTGGTTATTGGCACAGAATTCGTAATAATTGCACCGGGATTTGGCGCATATTCATCTTTTAGTACCTTCCTATTGCTATCATATACGGTTATTCTTATGCTTGCCTCGCTTGGCGGAGTTACTTTAGCAGCCAAGGTTTGTCCTTTCTTAACAGCTACTTTATAAAAATCCTTAGCATCTGTACCTTGCTCTCCAGAAAGATAAGATTTATATTCTCCTGATTTAACACTCATTGCTTTTTCAACTGTATCCCCGGCATCTTTCTGGCTTCCAGCATCATAACGATCTATCAAAGATATATCCAACAAATAAGAAGTTATGTTCCAAGTATCGCTTCCGGTTCTAATATAATATTTGTATGTCTCTCTGTCTGAATTAGTCATCCAAGAAACCTCACAAGAAATATCCATAGTACCCTCGCCTGATTCATAACAACCAACACCCAAATCTGTTCTATTTTCGTCATATAAATCTAATGTAGCAATTGCGCTAAATTTAGTTTCAGGAGTAAATGTACCGTTTATTTTAATTTCTTGACCTGGTTTTATGCCAGCGATATAAAAATATTCTACTTCGTGGCTCTCTAAACTCCTTCCTTTATAACTTCCTGGCTCCAGTTTAACAGCTGCCTCAAAACTATCTCCGCCTTTTGGCAATGTTTCTTGGGCATTAACAATTCCTATTACTCCAATTAAAAGAACCCCAAAAAGAACAGCTATTGTTAAATTTTTAGCATTAAATTTTGCCATTATTTTTTAAATTTTATTGTTGATATTTTTTTCGACCTTTATAAAGTAAATGGTATATCCATTATTTGAACGCTTGTTGGTAATTCAAACATGCTATCAGGAATAGTACTCAGGTCTATATTCTTTAGCTCCACTATTAAAGTACCATCATCTGTCGTTGATTCAGTTTTAATAGGCAGCCCATACTTTGTCCATGTCCACATTTTTACCTCTTCTGTTTCAGTAGTGTATTTGATGACTAAACAGTTCTTTCCATCCAGAGTTTCAGTACCAAGAGTCTCTGGGTTATATTTCATAACAAAATCGGATTGTTCAGTTGGGGATTGCCCAACACTTTCCTGGACATCACTTAAATTTATTTTCATAGCCGTGTTTTCTGTTGGAAAATACATATATGCTAACTGATTATCTACATCCATCAAATAGATTATGCTTTGCCCTTCAAAACTTCCTTCCATTCTCATCTTATTTACTTTTCTCCACATTTTTACTGTTTCTGCTGTTTCTCCGGGAACAGTTGTAACCATATCATACTTTAAAGAACTTACATCCTTTGCCTTGCCAAAAATTTCAGTTAATGACAGAGCTGGTTCCTCATCTGGCGCAGCCGCTTTTTTCCCTCCAAACAAGGCCCAAGCCCCAAATCCAACCAATAATATCAATGCTATAATAATTATTGTATCTCTTGTTTTCATATTATAAATTTAAAAATAAATTAATATTTAATTAGAACGCTCGACCTCTTTTATTATACCATCTTAAAAAATCTAGGGCTATTCTTTCTATTCCTAATTATTTATTATTTTACCCCCTCGATAAACTCGGGGCAAACAAAAAATCGCCTTTTTGGCGATTTTAACGTATCTCTGTGGAAACTTTTTATAAGACAATCTTGCGTAAAACATCTGCTGCTATCCTACAGTCTTCTAAGGCATCGTGTAGTCCCCTTGGCTTTGCTCCAAATTTCTGAAAGATTTCTTCTGAACGCATATCACCTCTATATCCCTGTTTTATTAGATAAATATATGCAGCTGGCCAAATATCTAGAATATGATAGTCATACAATTTAGGATCAATCTCAGCAGCCTGAATTATTTTTTTAAAATTCTTAATATCTGCATTTGCAACCCATGATCCGATAATTATATCTGTACCAAATCTTTTGAAAATCATTTGCCCAACTTCAGCTTGGGTGGGCGCGCCTTTTAAAGTCTCTTGAGATATACCTGAAATAATTTTAATTTTATCTTTTAAGTCAGCAAAAATATATGTTGAAAAACTATCTTTCTCATTTAAGGTTTCTTTATCTAAAAGCACGGCTCCAATCTGAACTGGGTTTTTTAAACCTTCAAAATCAATTATTAAAATATCTTTTTTAAATTTCATTGGTTGTTTTATATCTTAAAAGTAGAATAATAGTTAACAAAATTACTAACTTTTTTAACATAAACTTATTTATATTTATCTTCTTTTATTCTATCAAAAAATCGCCTTTTTGGCGATTTTGATGTATCTCG
>CAYTXM010000004.1:20785-22982 GCA_964441595.1 uncultured Candidatus Saccharibacteria bacterium | reverse complement strand
TTATTAATTTTTCCATATTATTAATTTATATTTTAAAATCTTTTACTTTTTTCCTATTTTCATTATACCAAAAAACCGTCTGATTGACGATTTTAAAATCTGCTCCGCGGGTAGGATTCGAACCTACAACCATCACGTTAACAGCGTGCCGCTCTACCATTGAGCTACCGCGGAATGCTGATTTATTATAACATTGACTAGTACTAAAATCAATTTTTTTATATAATAAAGATATAAAAATATCTATAAATAAAATAAATATTATCTATTGGTTGCCAAGAATTTTAAGCATAGCGTTTGTTTTATTTTTGTCTTTTTCTATTTTTTATATTATTGCGGCTGGAATCAATCGCCCTTGGACTTGGTACGCTTTTATATCAGGTCCAACTTTTATTATTGCCGTACTTTTTTTTATTAGCTGGTTTCAAAAGAAAAAACTTAAACACTAAATCATTAGAATCAGATTTTGTATCGTCTAGTTCCTAGAACGGATTTGAAATTATTAAAGAAAACCTATCTACCGCTAGATGGTATTTTTTGATAGAATTAAAGTATAAATTATAAATTATGCCTGAATTACCAGAGATACAAACAATTGTTAGCGATTTAAATAAAATAGTTCTGAATAAAGAAATTAAAAAGGTAGAAATTCGTTTATCTAAAATTGTCAAATCGACTAATAAAAATTTCTGCGCTGTTTTAAAAAACAATAGCTTTAAAAAAATTTCCCGATTGGGGAAATTTATTATTATCCAATTATCTAAAAAAAATAAATATCTTGCTATTCACTTACGCATGACTGGACAAATTATTTATACGAATCAAGAAAAAGTAATAACTGGTGGCCACAGTATAAAAAATAATAAATTTGATTTACCAAATAAACAAACCCATTTGATAATTTATTTTCAAGACCAATCTAAGTTGTTTTATAATGATCAACGTCAATTTGGGTTTTGGCAAGTAGTTAGTCCTCAGGAATTAAAAAAAATTCAAGATAAATTAGGCTTAAATCCTCTTTATGCGGAATTCAATTCATTAAATTTTAAAAAATTATTAGGAAATAAAAAGGGAAATATTAAGTCTTTTTTATTAAATCAAAAATATATAGCAGGATTAGGAAATATTTATACCGATGAAAGTCTTTTTAGGTCCCATATTTTACCATTTAGAAAAATAAACACTCTAACTGCAAAAGAAATTAAAAAACTACACAAATCCATAAAAGATATCCTAAATTTATCTATTAAATATAGAGGAACAACCTTTAATAACTATGTAGATGCTCGAGGGCGTAAAGGTAAATTTATACAGTTTTTAAAAGTATATAGAAAAGAAGGCCAAAAATGTTCCCGGTGCCAAAAGGAAGTAATTCAAAAAATAAAAATTTTAGGAAGAGGAACCAGGTACTGTTCTTATTGCCAAAAATAAAAGTCCCTATAAAAATTATTTACTTTGATTCTATTTTAATAAACTTTATTATAATAATCTTCGAAAAACTGGTGAAATTATAAAAACCGCCAATTTGGCGGTTTTTTGATACTTTATCAATTTTTATCAAATAAGTTGTTGGTTTTGGCGGCCATAGGCCCTTTGGCTTTGGAATAAAGCGATTTTTTACGTTTATTATAAGGAGTTTCTGCTGGAGAAGATAAACGCTCTACTGCTATCTGACAGATGTGCATATTTGGATATAATGCCACTGGAAGATTTGATTGATTGCTAATTTCCAAGGTTAGAGTTCCTTCAAATCCTGGATCTACAAAACCGGCTGTATGAACTAAAATTCCCATTCTGGCTAAGGTGCTCTTGCCTTCCATCTTTAAAACTATATCATTTGGCACTTTTACATATTCTTTAGTGCTGGCTAAAATAAAATCATTTGGATGTAAAATAAAAGCTTTTCCAGGTTTAATTCTTTTAGTAATAATAAAATCTTCGGCTGGCAATCCTTTTTTAGCATCTAAGAGAAATTGTTTAGTAATATCAAAACTTTTAAAAATCGGCCCTAATTTTAAATCAATTGAAGAAGGGCCTATTTGGTTTTTACTTAAACTTGGTTTAAAAACCAGCTTCTTACTTTTAATTATCTTTTTTATATCTCTATCTGAAAGAATCATATTACTTTTAATTTTACACTGGCAGCAGAAAATTATCAACCTATATAAATAAAGACAGCGCAGATAGATATTATCTT
>CAYTXM010000004.1:8894-20685 GCA_964441595.1 uncultured Candidatus Saccharibacteria bacterium | reverse complement strand
TCGAACCTACATACCAGACTCCAGAGGTCTGTGTCCTACCGTTAGACGACCCGGCAATAAATATTTAAAGCTCTTGGCTAATGCATATTTCAAAAGGCAATGTGGGAATTGGTGTTCTTCTAAGTTGTAATTGAATTTCAATAAATCTTCCTAACAATTTCTCAAGATAAGGAGTATCAAAAAACTCTGCCTGCTTAAATAGAATTGTCATCTCATCAGAAGTTGTGTCCTTTTCTAATAATTTCCCTAATGTTGGAGAGACTTTGAGTAATAAAATTTTTCTTAAATAATTTAGCACTTCTTTGTTAAAAACTTCCAGATCGTACCCTTCATCATAAATATTACTGATAAATTGCAATGCTTTTTCTTTGTTTTTCTTTGCCAAACAATCAATAAATCTTTTTATTTTTTCAAAGTTAATAGCTCCGACTAATTCTTCCACCGCTTTCTTGGTAATATTCTTTTCAGTTATTAAAGACATTTGTCCTAACAATGATTCTGCATCACGCAATCCCCCTTCAGAATATAAAGCTATTAATCTTAACGCTTCTGCTTCTGATTTTATCTTTTCTTGCTTGCAAATAGAGAGAAGGCATTTGATCGTATCATCTAAATTTAATTTTTTAAAATCATAACGCTGAACCCGTGAAAGAATCGTTGCAAGTAACTTATCTGGTTCTGTTGTGGCTAAAATGAAAATCACATATTCTGGCGGTTCTTCTAAAGTTTTTAGCAAAGCATTAAAACCTTCTTTGGTAATTTGATGCGCTTCATCAATTATAAAAATCTTATATTTCGAATTAACTGGAGAAAATTTAATATTATCTCTTAAAGAACGAACATCTTCAATTCCACGATTAGAAGCAGCGTCTATTTCTATTAAATCCATTGAATGTCCAGCATTAATTGCCAGACAAGATTCACATTTATTACAAGGCTCAAATTCATTAGATTTTCGGTTTTGGCAATTTAGGGCTTTGGCTAATAAACGGGCCACCGTCGTTTTTCCCACTCCACGAGGACCAGAAAAAAGATAAGCATGAGCAATTTGACCTTGTAAAAGGGCATTGGATAAGGTTTTAATAGTGTTTTTTTGATTGATTACTTCAGCAAAAACCTTTGGTCGATATTTACGATAAAAAACAAGTTGAGGCATAATATTATGATATTATAGCAAGAAAAAGAACGATTTAAAAGTTTAATTTTTATCTTTAAAAACTAGATATTTATAACCGAAAAAGTTGATTAGAGTGGTAAATCCAGCTGCAACCAACGCACTAATATTAGCCCAAGCATAAGGAGAGATACCTCCAATTGGACCAACAAAATTTACTAATATAGACGCAACTCCTATATTAACACCAAATGCTAATAAGCTAACTGTAAAAAATTTGGAAAACTCTTTTTTCTCAAGCTTTTTGCCTTTTTGAAAAGTCCATCTTTTGTTCCAAATATAACTGTTAGTAACGCCGCATGTAAAAGAAATTGCTTTGAATAATGAATAATAAAAACCAGAAGTTATTCCAGTTAAAAACATCAATAAATTTAAAACACCGAAGTCAATTCCGGTATTAAGAACCCCTACTGAAAGAAATTTCATGAATTGAATAGATAGCACAATAAATTATTTATATCCTTTGCGTATTTCTTCTTCAATTTCATTGCGAGGACGCGCATATATAGAAGAAGAAAGTTGTTTTAATGATTCTAATTTCTTTGTATCAGAATCTATTGGCTTGTTTATTTTTATATTAAACGCGCGAGAAACCTGACCTTGAATTGTTAATTTGATATAAGCGTTAAAATTATCAAGATTGATTAAGTCGTAAGCGCTAAAAACAGGAGCAAAATATTTAGCTAAAAATTCAGAGTCTTCATTTCCTACCCGAAAAGAAACAATCGTACCAACATTACCAAAAACAGATTTAAGAATTGGCTCTTTCAATTGAGCAAGAAATTGGTTAGCAACTGTTAAGTTAAGACGGTATTTTCTGGCTTCTGAAAAAATAGTGGAAATAGTGTCAGTAGTAATATTTTGAAACTCGTCAATATAAAGATAAAAATCTTTCCTCTCTTCTTCTGGAATATCAACACGGGAAAATGATGCCATCATTAATTTTCCTACAACAATCATGCCTAGAAGATAACTGTTTATATCCCCTAGTAATCCTTTAGAAAGATTGATAATTAAAATCTTTTCTTCATCCATGGCTTTTCTGAAATCTACAGATGATTTCTTCTGACTAATAATAGGCCTAACTAAATCATTAGCCAAAAAAGGATTAAGCTTGGAATTGATGTAAGGCGCAACATTAGCCAAGGCTAATTCTCCTCCGGCTTTTTCCGCTTCTTTTTCCCAAAATTCCTTTACCATCGGATTAGGTGTTTTTTCTAGTAATGCTTTACGGAAATCAGGATTTATTAAAATACGCGGAACATCATTCAGGGTATGAGTTTGTTCGGTATCATCAAGTAAAAGAAGCAGCGCATTACGAAAATACTGTTCAAAAACAGGACCTCCTACTGTTTTCAAGTCATAGAGTTTATCTAAAATCTCAAGAAGCTCGTTTGTCACAAAAGACTTTTGAAAAGGATATCGTTTGTCCCATTCAAGCATATTCAAACCAAATGATCTTTGAAAATCTCCTGGATTAAAATATATAACATCTTTACTCCTGGATTCTGGTATCAATCCCATTAAATACTCAGCAGTATCACCGTGAGGATCAATATAACAGGCGCCTTTTCCAGCAGCAATATCTTGAAGAAACATATTTTTCATTAAAGAAGTTTTTCCAGTTCCTGTCTGACCTATTATATAAATATGGCGCCTTCTGTCTTCATCTAAAATTCTTATTTCTTTTTCTTCCCCTTGAAAAGTATTTTTTCCTAACACTATACCTTCTTTTGATAAATTCAAAGGTGCTGGGGCGCTACGAGCACTTAACCATTTTAAACGGGAATTTTCCAAAAAAGGATGTGGAAAATGAAATAAAGTAGCAACTTCTAAAGAATTCAATAGCATTGATTTTTTTTTTCTAAAAAGCCTGAAAGAAAAATTATAAACTAACCTTTTTAACCCTTGCTTTGATTTTATTTTTCTAATTGTCAAACTATTGCCAATAGGGTTAGAAAGAGAACTAAACGAAGCTTCTAAGTGAGATAATAGCTCTTCAGCGCGTTCTTTAGTGGGTGCTGACGTTAATAAGCGAGCATTAAGAAAGAAAAGCGGATATTGGGATTTTTCATCCACTAATTTGATTAGGCTTTCATCAACTGGCTTAGGCTTTAACTGTTCTTTTGACTCTTTTTTTAATGACTCTTTTATTAACGAAGAAGGTTTTAATATTGCCTGATTCAAGCTTTTACCTTCTAAAAGAGCCTTTTTAATACCAGTAAATTTCTTCTTCGTTCCAATGGTATCTGGCTTTATTACTACTTGAAAAGCCGCTCCTTCACCTTGTGGAATTATTTTAGTAAAAGCGTTAACAACAGTTAATAATGGATCCTGGTCAAAAGACTTAAAAGTTTTAATTGGTAAAACAAATGGTTCTTTTAAAGCAAAATCTGATCCAACAACTTTTCCTCTAGGTGAAAAAATAGTATAGTCATCTACTGATTCTATTTTTGCGTAAGGGAATAAAGATGCAAGAGTTTTTTCAAAAAATTGCATGTCTTTTTTTAAACAAGCCGCGTAAAAACAGATTTCTTGTGAGCTATTATGAACCGCTATTTCAAAAATAAATTCTTTTTTATATCTACTTAAACTTTCTAATGCTTGCTCAAAAACAGAAACAAAATCGACAAAAGTTTTTTGTTTTCCCTGTTCTGTACCATCAGCTGAAGGCAGAAAATCCCGTGGCATTGTTATCAAGAATAATTGGTAATTTAAGCTTTTTTTAATCTCTAAATAAAAAAACTTTTTCTTAATAAAGAAAAATAAAAAAATTGATAAAGCTAAAACGAATAATATTTCCAACAATAACATTTTTTAAATTAACTTTTTATCTTTGAATATTTGATAAAATTTACGTATTAAAGAATCATGCAATCCATCAATCAAAAAGGCGTTTCCACTTTTTAAAGCAATGCCAACTGATCTTGGAATATTTTCTTCTACCGCTATCTTCGTAAGCTCGGATAATTTGATATTCGCTTCTTCTATAATTGCGTCAGAAGATTCTTGAGACTGAGAAATAATCTGAGAAGGAAAAGGTACTTTTTCTTCTGTATCAGGCTTTATAACATCCATGCCAGGAGGCATCTCTTTTAAAGCATCTTCCATTCTTTCTTCAACAGTTTCAGCAATTAATTCTTTTCCTTCGGGAATAGATAATCCTTGCCGAGTTAATTGCTCTTTTTTAACCTGTATTCGCTCATTTATTAAATCTACCTCTGTTTTTTCCATTGAATATATTATAACAACCTTTCTTTATCACTCAAGAACGTTGAAATTAAAATGTAGCCATTTTAATTATAACACAAAAGAACTGAATAATTTCACTCTGTTTTAAGGTATACCTTTGGGAGGTATTGGCAATCTATATAACTTAGATTACTAAAATCATCCTTTAGTTTCTGCTTTTTTATTTCTGTTGTTATCTTAAGAACTTTTGAAAAATCATCAGTTAAATTATAGAGGATATAAAAACCCTCATTAGTAATAATCTTTACACTTGAAAAATCTTCTCCTTTAATTTCTAAAAAATGAATTGATATTGGGCTTTCTTTATCTTCAGCAAGAATAAATATTTTATCAATCTTTTCTAATTTATCCTGAGGAATAACTTTATCGCCTAAAAATCTTTTTTTTGTATCAAAAATTACTATTTTTCTTAAAAAAGAACCTTGTACTTCAAATGCTTTTTCAAAAATTATCCCATTTTTATCTATGTAATAACAATTCTCGTCTTGAGTCGGAGAAACAATCTCATCTCCAATACACCATAAAAAATCAATTGTCCTTTGTTGAATACTGGCAGTCAAAATTCCTTTTCTCATATCTGGTCTTATATCTATTTTTTCTATCTTTGGATATTGTTTTAAAAGCAATTTTTCTAAATCAGAATTAAAAAAAGTTGCATAACTTTTATTGTTTTCAAAATATTGTGGAAAAATTTCATAAATCAAAAAAGGCGTGAATCGTCGATTATTTTGTTCGAGAATTAATTCAATTCTTTTGGAAAACGATTGGTTAAATCCTTCAATAATTATTTCTTTTATCTGAAAATACGGAGAAAGAAAAATAAACCAATAGATAAGGCTGAAAAAAGAAATAATAAAAAGAATAATAAAAAAGATTTTAACTCCCAGCCAGTAAATTCTTGAAGCGCGGCGATTTCTTCTCATAAAATTATATTATTTAAGAAATGACCTTTATTCCGTTTGAATGACGCCAAAGAACTTTAGGAATTTTTATCTTTCCATCTTTTGTTTGATAATTCTCAATAATCGCTATTATCATTCTTCCCATAGCTGAAGCAGTGCCATTTAAAGTATGAACTAATTCTTTTTTAGCTGTGGTATTATTTTTAAACTTAATATTTAACCGTCTGGACTGAAAATCAGTACAATTTGAACTGGAATGAGTTTCACGGTATTGGCCCTTGCTATTGTTCTGTCCTGGAAGCCATGCTTCTATATCATATTTAGCAACAGCAGGATCACCCAAATCCCCTGAACAAATTTGTAACACTTGATAAGGAATTTTTAAATCCTTCATTATTTCTTCTTCTATTGAAAGCAGGAAATCGTGTTCTTTTATTGAATCCTCGGGTTTGGAAAAAATAAACATTTCGATTTTATCAAACTGATGAACCCGTAAAATACCCTTCGTATCTTTACCATAAGAACCAGCCTCTCTTCTAAAACAAGAAGAAAAAGCCGCGTACCTGCAAGGCAAATCTTCCTCTTCAAAAACTTCGTCCATATGCATTGGCCCAATCATTTGTTCTGCTGTTCCAACTAAATAAAGCTCGTCTTTCGGTAAATAATAAACTTCTTCTGCGCCTCTGTCCAAATAACCCATCCCCCAGAAAGGACGCGGCTTTATTAAAACTGGAGGAATTAATGGAGTAAATCCCTTTTTTGTTAGTTTATCAAAAATAAATTTAACTAAAGCGATTTCTAAAATTGCCGCTCCCCCTTTTAGAATGCCAAAACGAGAGCCTGATATCTTTGATGCTCTTTTTGTATCTATAATGTCTAATTTTTCTCCTATTGAAAGATAATCTTGCGGTGTAAAATTAAATTTTGGCTTTTTCCCTACTTGTCTTATAACAATATTTTCTCTGTCATCTTTCCCCTCAGGAACATAATCTAAGGGAGGATTAGGAATAAGGGCCATCGTTTTTTTATATTCCTCTTCTATCTGCTCAAATTCTTTTTCTTTACCAGCTAAAAAGATTTTTGCTTCTTTTAAAACTTTCATTATTCCATCTTTGTCTTTTTCTTTCATAATCTTTTTTTCAGCAGTATTCTTTTTTGATCTTACAGTTTCTATTTCTTGTAATAAATTTCTCTTTTTGCCATCTAATTTTAAAACTTTATCCACTAAAGAGACATCAGCGCCTTTTTTTCTAATGCCCTCTTTAATTTTTTCTGGTTGTTCTCTAATGAGTTTAATGTCTAGCATATTTAGAATTTACTTTTTGGTTTCATAAACGGAAAAAGAATTACTTCTTTTAATGAAGATGAATCGGTTAAAACTGTTACTAACCTGTCAATACCTATACCCAAGCCCGCTGTTGGCGGCATACCATATTCTAACGCTTCAATATAGTCTATATCCTGCGGATGAGCTTCTATATCCCCCTTTTTCTTCATTTCTGCCTGCTGATTAAATCTTTCTTTCTGCTCTATTGGATCATTTAATTCAGAAAAACCATTTACTATTTCAGAACCAAAAACAATAAATTGAAAACGCGCTGTTTTTTCAGGATCATCAATCTTTTTCTTCGCTAATGGAGATATTTCCAGAGGATGATTAATAATAAAAGTTGGTTCAATAATCTTTCCGCGTAATTTTTTAAAAATAGTATCTGCTATTTTTTCTTTTGAATCTATTTTATCAACAAGAATACCTAATGATTTTGCTTTATTCAACCATTCATCTTTGTTATCACGAAAATTTAATTTTATTTCTCTTTCTAAAAATTCTTCAAAACCAATTCTTTTCCATGTTTTTTTAAGAAAGGCATCTGCGTGAGAAATATCTTTTTTAAATTTCTTCGCCAAAAATTTAAATAATTCTTCAATTAATTTCATTAGGTCTTCTCTGGTCTTATAAGCACTATATAATTCTAGCATAGTAAACTCAGGATTGTGCTCCCTATCCATACCCTCGTTTCTAAAACACTTTCCAATTTCATAAATGTTTTCAAACCCGCCAACAATGAGACGTTTTAAATAAAGTTCCGGCGCTATTCTTAAATAAACTTTCATTTTTAAAGTTTCTAAACGAGTAATAAAAGGATTAGCAAATGCGCCGCCATATAAGGGTTGTAAAATTGGTGTTTCTACTTCTTGATACTCTTTTTTATTTAAAAACTCCCTTATTGAAGAAATGATTTGACTACGAAGAATAAACTTTTTCTTTATTTCCTCATTTTCCAATAAATCAAGATAACGCCTGCGAAAACGTTCCTCTGCATCCTCTAGTCCATACCACGCCTTTGGTAAAGCTCTTAAGCTTTTAGATAATAGTTTAAAGTCTTTAATCTCTAAGGTTTTTTCTCCTTTTTTTGTTTTAAAAAGAATTCCTTGCGCCTCTAAAAAATCACCCAAATCAAAAAAATCCTGGAAGAATTTCATCTTATCTTTACCTATCTTATCTTCTTTGAATAAAAGCTGAATCTTTTCAGTTTGGTCTTTAATATCTACAAAAACGGCGCCACCATGTCCCCTAATTCCCCAAATTCTTCCTGCTAAAATAATCTTCTTTTTATTACGGGACCAAATAGAAAAATTATCTAATGCCTTAATAATAGAAAATTGACGATGAGTTTTTTCAGGATAAGGATCAACGCCTAATTTCCTTAATTTTTCAATCTTTTTTATTCGTTCTTTTATTAAATCATTTAGCATGAATTCAAGATATTTTTAATATCTTATATTTTACCTCACCTTGGGGGGTATTTACAAGTACTATCTCGCCTTTTTTACCACCTAAAAATGCCCTACCTAAAGGTGACTCATTAGAAATTTTACCTTCAATTGGCTTAGCTTCATGAGATCCAACAATAGTAAATACCTTTTTATTTCTAACTTTGGTTAAACTCTTTACCTCAATTGTTGAACCAAGCTCTATAACATGATTATTAGAAGTATGACGAATAATAGAGATATTTTTAAGAAACGTCTCTAATTGTAAAATTCGCGTCTCTAAAACAGATTGAGCGTCTTTTGCCTCCTGATAGGCTGCATTCTCAGCCAAATCCCCAAGTTCTTTTGCATCCTGGATTGTTTCAGCTATTTCCTTTCTTTTTTTAGTTTTTAATTCTTCCAATTCTTGTTTGAGAAGTTTATATGCCTCAGGCGTAACATAATTCTTATTCATATTCATCATTATTTATTATTATTTGCTCATTTATCCTATTATCCCAGTACCACTGCAAAACATCTTCAATTATTGGTAAAGTGGCGACTACATTGCTTGGTGGACTTTCTATTAAAACAAAGATAGTGATTTTAGGATCTTCATAAGGGGCATATGCTCCAAAAAGAGCGTGATATTTTGCTTTTCCTCCAGAAATAAATTTAGGAGAGCCACTTTTCCCTACAACCTGAAAAGGAAGATATTTTAAAGACATAGCTGTTCCTGAATTTACAACTTCTCTCATCCCCTCCTGAACCACTTTTAAATTTTCTTGGGAAATATCTAATTTTGCTAATTTAAAATCTTTTGTTTCTTTTACCAAATGTGGCTGCATTAAAATACCATCATTAGCAATAGTAGATATATAAGCAGCCATTTGCAATGGTGTCAAGGCAATACCCCCTTCTCCAATCGAAATATTATAAGTATCTCCTAATTTCCAAGACGGATCATCAGGTCGATGTTTTTTTAACCATTGAATATCTGGCAATACTGATTCTGCTTCTCCAAATAAATCAATTCCCAATTTTTTATCAAGATCAAATGCTAGCCAATACTTTTTAATCTTTGCCAGACCTAATCCGGAAATTTCTTTCCATCCGCCGCCTACTGCCCAAAAATAAACATTGCATGATACAGCAATTGCTTTTCTCATATCCACCCATCCGTGATTTTTCCAATCATTGAAAATATATTTTTGTTGAGGGTCATAAGGACTTGTAATAATAATTTTACCCTCAGTAAATATTTCTTTTTCAGGATCAATAATATTCTCCTCCAAAGCAGCCAAAGCCATAAGCGGTTTAATCACAGACCCCGGCGGGTAAAGACCACTGATAGCGCGATTAAAAAGTGGGAGTGAGGAGCTTTGAAGATATTGGTTTATTAAATCACGAGGCGAGCCTTTTGTAAAAACATTTGGATCAAAGCTTGGTAGACTTACTAAGGATAATATCTCTCCTGTTTTAGTATCTAAAATAATACCAGCAGCGCCTTGAACACCTAACGCTTCAATCCTTTCTTTTAAAGTATCGTAAAATACTATTTGTAAATCTTTATCTATGGTTGTTATAATATCCTCGCCTTTTTTAGGCTCAATAGAGCCCAGATCTTTTTGAATATTAAAATTAGCGTCAACTTCAATTATTCTTTTTCCTGCTTTACCTTGTAAGGTTCTTTCATAATAAGCTTCCAAACCATCTTTTCCTACTACACTGGCTAAAGGATAATCTTTGTATTTAAAAATATCTTCTGGAGAAATCTTACCAATATATCCCAAGATATGTGCAAATGCGTCTTTAAATGGATAATGCCGACTATAATCGGAAATAACGCTAAACCCTGAATTGCTCTTTATTCTTGTTTCAAAATAACGCACTTCTTCTATATCTAAATTTGATTTAATTAAAATAGGTTGAAAAGAATAGATTGTTTTATAATCCTTAAGAAGTGTGTCAATTTCTGCTTTTTCAATATTAAAGATATCAACAATCTTTTCTATAATATCCGTTCTTTCTTGCTCTTTTTTTGGCAAATTTAACGGAACCATTACTAAACTAAAGGACGGGCTATTGAA
The DNA here is from genome assembly GCA_964441595.1 of uncultured Candidatus Saccharibacteria bacterium. Lineage (GTDB taxonomy): Bacteria > Patescibacteriota > Minisyncoccia > UBA6257 > UBA6257 > DAOVIY01. Next base: position 10,513 of record CAYTXM010000004.1, on the reverse strand, counting down.
AACTAATGGCTCCCCATACCTATCATAAATTATTCCGCGAGGGGCACTAATAATATAATAATGCGTACGATTATTTTCCGCTCTCCGCTGGTAATTTTCTCCCTCAACTATTTGCAGATAAAAAAGTCGCGAAAAAATAATTGAAAAAAGAATCAAACATATTCCAAAAACTACCTTTATCAAAAAAGAGGAAATTGGAAATTCCAATTTTTCTAAATTCTTTTCTTTTGCTTCCTCAGCTTTTCGGTCTAATAGGACTTCTTCTGGGTCCAAAAGGTGCTTCTCTCTTTTTACGTAAAAATTTTTCATTTATTATTGCTTATTTACGACTTTATTAAATAAAAAGGATAAAGACAGATACAATATTGAAGTAATCAGAAATTGCTGAAAAATAATAAAACTAATATATGGAGTTTTTAAAATTAAATTCGCCGCTAAAAGGCATAAAAAGTATATAAAAATTATTGATTCACCAATAATTATTCGCGAAAAAACATGGGATTTTTCTAAAAATCGAGTTGATAAAGTGCCTACCCCCAAAGAAATTAAAAGAATAAAAAGATTCATTCCCCAAAATAATCCAGAAAGAGTATCAAGGGCAATAGCGGTTAAGAGTATTAGAAAAAATAAATAAAGTAATGGAAAATAAAAAAGAGTAAAAATTAAAAAAATTAAAACGATATTCAAAACCGGGGAAAGAAAAAGAACCATTCCAAAATATATTTGAATAAAAAGAACTAAAAAAAATAAGAAAAAATTTAATAAATAACGCTTAATCATTTATGGTATTAAAATTTACTCATTCGGAATAAAGTCTGTGATAATTAAGACTGAAGATATTTGGGAAAAATTTAATAAAGGCTCTAAAATAAATTCCTTCAAAGAACTAACATCAGAAGATAAACCAAATCCTTTAACCTTAGCCACTAAAAGCCCTTTAAAAAAATTAGTATTTTCAGAAGATGTAATTAAAATATCACCGATTTCAATATCTGCTTCATATGGGACTAATTTTAAACGAAAATTTCCTTTTATGTCTTTTTCTGCTATCGCTAATGTAGATGAACGTAGATCTTCCACGCTAATTTTCGTTTCAGGACTAAATATTGATTTACCGCAACAATAACTACTAAAACACTCGGTTAACCTTCCAACTAAAATTTTATCTTCCAAAATTACATTCATTCCCTCCTTAAATCCCGCATCAATCCCTTTATTTATCCAAAAAAAACCAGTTAATCCAGAAGGATCCATTAAAATAATTTTAGCTGACGTCATTGACCAACCTGTTTCATCTTCAATTGCTAAAGCATTTTTTAAAAGGACATTTTCTTCTTTGGCTTCCTTTAAATCCTGTAATTGATTAATTAGCTCAATATTCTCATATTGAAGCCTTAATAACTGCTTCCTTAAACTATTAAAATGTAAAAAATCATTTGTCCAACTTTTAAAATTAAAAAGATAATTTCCAATTAACCCTCCCCTTTCCAAATTATATACTAATTGTGTTTTTATCCCTTTTTCTTGAGAAAAATAAAATTTAAACAACAAAATACTAGTGATTATTAAAACCACTAGCAAGAGTAAAAAATGAAGATTATTCTTTTGTTTCATAATAT
>CAYTXM010000004.1:0-8794 GCA_964441595.1 uncultured Candidatus Saccharibacteria bacterium | reverse complement strand
ATCACAGAGGCGGGTTTTCTCTGGTAATCGTAGTTAAAATATCTTTTGACCCTTCTATATCTTCCAAAATTATTCCAATACCTCTAATTACTGAAGTTATTGGGTCATCAATAATTTTTACCGGTAAATCAATAGATTCTTCAATTAATTTATCAATTCCACGAAGTAAGCTTGTTCCACCTGACAGAATAATACCAGTCTCCATAATATCACCAATTAATTCTGGCGGGGTAATTTCTACCGTGCTTTTAATCGCATCAATAATTTTAATTAAAGACGGGGTAATTGCTTCCCGTATATCACCTTCTTTGACCTTAATTTCTTTGGGTAAACCACGGGTAAGATCACGCCCTTTTACTTTCATTTCTTGATTACTGCCTAAATCTAAGGCGGAACCTATAAAAATTTTAATTCTTTCAGCTGTTCTTCCTCCAATAGATAATTTAAATTTATCCCTAAAATAATGAATAATATCGTCATTTAATTTATTTCCTGCTATGCGCAAACTTTTTGATACAACAATACCACCTAAAGAAATAACTGCTACTTCTGTTGTTCCACCACCAATATCCACAACAAAAATCCCCTGTGATTCTTTAACTGATAATTGAGCGCCTAATGCAACGGCAATCGGTTCTTCAATCAAATAGACCTCTTTAGCGCCGGCGCTTCTGGCAATATCTTCCACTGCCCGTTTTTCTACTTCAGTGCCGCCTGTAGGAACCCCAATAACCAAACGGGGCCAGTTAAAAAGCTGTCCAAAGAATCCTTTCTTCTTAGATTTATCCAAGAAATAATCAAGCATTTTTTCTGCTACTTCAAAATCAGAAATTACTCCATTATTAAGGGGGTTAACGGCGCTAATGTGTGAAGGGGTTTTTCCAGTCATTTCTTCTGCTTCATGACCAACAGCTAAAATTTGATTTGTCTTATTGTTCATCGCCACTACTGTTGGTTCATTAATTACAATACCTTTCCCTTTCACGTAAATTAAAGTTTTGGAAGTTCCTAGATCAACTCCGATCTCTTGGCTAAACCTAGAAAAACGATCTCTAAATAAACTCATTATATTAAATGTATATTAAATATTTAACTTAGTAAGCTTGACCAAATAACCATTTTCTTTTTGCTTCTTTTTGACAATAAATGCATTTGCCTTTCTCTTTTTTATCCATATCTTCCAAGGACAGACAACGGGTCGTAGCTTTAGTTTCTTCTTTAATCTTTTCTTCACATTTTGGGTTTTCGCACCAATAAGCTTTAATAAATCCTCTATGAATCTTCATAATTTTCTTAAACTCCTTATAGTTTTTAACTTCTCTGGTATTATCTAAAGTAAACTTCTTACTCTTATTTAATAACCCCTGCTGAATCTCATCTAATATTTTTTTAACGGTCAATAACAATTTATTCTCACCAATTTTTACTTTTTCAAAATTATCCCGGCGTACTAAACTATATTTTTTATCTTTTATTTCTTTTCCGCCCAATTCCAACCTTAAAGGCACACCGCGCATCTCCCAATCATTAAGCTTCCAGCCAAAGGTTTCTTCCTGGCGTAAATCGATTTGAACTCTAAAATCTTTTAATTTTTCTTTAGTTTCTTCAGCTTTAGTAATTAGTTTATCCTTATTTATATTTTTATTAAATACGGGAATAATAATGATTTGAATAGGACTAATCTTGGGCGGCAAAATTAAACCATTATTATCTCCGTGAACCATTATCAAAGCACCGATACTCCTTGTACTAAAACCCCAAGAAGTTTGATAAGGCATATATGATTTTTTATCCTGACTAATATATTTGATATTAAAAACCTTAGCAAATTTCTGGCCCAAATCATGGGAAGTGCCACCCTGAAGAGTTTTACTATCAGGCATTAAAATTTCATAAGTATAACTACTCTCTGCCCCAGCAAATTTTTCAGCACCACTTTTAATACCTGGATAACCGTAAATAGCCAAATAATCCCGATAAATCTTTAAATAATTATTTAAGGCATCACGTACCATTTTCATAGCTTCCTCATGGGTCTCGTGAACTGTATGACCTTCTTGCCATAAAAATTCAGTAGTCCTTAAAAATAAATAAGTCCTTTTCTCCCAACGCACGATATTATTCCATTGATTTATTAAAATCGGCAAATCGCGATATGATTGCAACCATTTAGCATACATAGCGTACATAATGGTTTCGGAAGTAGGCCTGACAATTAGTTTCTCTTTTAGTTCTTCACCACCACCAATAGTTACTACTGCTAATTCTGGAGAAAATCCCTTGACGTGTTCTTTCTCTTTTTTTAATAAAGTTTCGGGAATAAAAATAGGAAAATATGCATTTTTTACGCCTAAAGCTTTGATCATTTTATCAAGTTCAACTTGAATATTCTCCCAGATTGAGTAACCATAGGGACGAATAACCATACAACCTTTCACGGGTGTGTAATCGGCCAGTTCAGCTTTAATCACTACATTTTGATACCAACCAGAAAGATTATCTGATTTTTTAATTAATTCTTTTTTTTCGAAATTAGCCATACGTTTTAATTTAAGATTTGATATCTTTTATACTAATTAGTTCAATGAAGGTAAAAAAAGCGGATATCTTTAATGGTTACTACAAAAAGCAGAATGATTAATAGAAAAAAACAAATATTATTTACTATAATCTCTGTGCGCTGAACCATAGGTTTTTTCCTTACTTTCTCTATTATTAAGAATAGAATTCTTCCCCCGTCCACAGCAGGAATAGGAAAAAGATTAAAAATCGCAAAAGCGTAAGAAATAAGCCCTAAAATATACAAACCATATTTCCAACCCCATTGAAATCCTCTAGTCGTTATTGCCATAATTCCAATAGGCCCTGTAAGTTCTTCTATATTACCATGTTTAAATAAATTAACAAAAACCCTGCTAAGACCAGCAAATGTTTCCTGAGTAACAAATCCCATAAAACGAACTGACTGCCATGGGGCCTCAGATAAAGAATATTTTAAAACCCCATCCTCAGTGAGAATTACCCCTAAATAACCCTCTCCTTCTGAAGGAGATTCCCTTGGTATAATTCCTACCTCTATATTCTCTGTCTCTCTTTCAATAATTAACTGAATTTCTTCTCCATGAAATTCTTTTGTCCTATTCTGTACGTCTTCAATGTTTTCTACCTTGTAGTAATCATCTAAATGCTCAATTCCCAAAATAATATCTCCGGATTCTAACCCAGCTAAAAACGCTGGAGAATCTTTCTCTATCTCCCTTATGGTTATCATTGAAGGAACATCCTGCTTATAAGTTTCAGGCAAAGCAAATGTTGGCATTCCAACAGAAAAAAGGATTGTAAAAAGTAAAAAAGCTATCAAAACATTATTTATCACCCCCCCTAAAAGGATTAAAGCTCTTCTGCCTAAACTTTTTGACATAAAGCTATCAGGGCCATCATGTTCTACAATTTTTACAAATCCGCCAAATGGGATGGCATTGATAGAATAAACTATATCATTTTTTTTAAAACTAAAAATCCGTGGAGGATAACCAAGGCCAAATTCTTCTATTTTAACGCCAAAACGCCTTGCTAATAAAAAATGCCCCACTTCATGCAGTATAATGATAATACTTAAACTAAATAAACTAATAAGAAAAGCTACCATGAAATTATAAATTATGAATTAAGGATTTCGTCTGTTTTTTGTTTTTCTTGAATATCTAAAGTTTTATTACTTTGTTCAACAATTTTCTCTATTTCTTCTTTTGAATGAAATTTTTCATCTTCTGATATTTCTTTTTTATCAAATTCCTGCTTAATCTCTCCAAGTAATTTATCCCTTATCTCCCTTAATTGAACACGGTATTCTTCTTTTTTTGCCCCAATAAGTTTAACTAATTCATTCTTTCTTTCTTTACTTAAAGGCGGTAAAAATAATTTTATTTGTTTTCCTTCTTGAGACGGCGTAACCCCTAAGCTTGAAGTTTCTAATGCTTTTTTAACAGAAGTTATTAATGCCTCATCCCATGGTTCAATAATAATGACATTGGGAAGTTTAATTGATACTGAAGCAACGTGCTTCAATGGCGATAATGAACCGTAACAATCAACTTTAATATTGTCCACTAAAGCGGTAGTAGGACGAGAAGTGCGAAAACCCAAAATTTCATTAAAAAAATCCTCTGATAATTTTTTAGCTTGTTCTTTAAATTTTTGTATTAACATGGTGGTAATTGAAGAAAAATATTTTCCATTAAAAGTTGTTCGTTAATATTAGTATCTGTTATTAAATAAATGGCTTTCAAAATATTATCCATTAATTTTGTTTTCTGCTCAGGTGCCATATTTAATTCTTTTGAATATTTATTAGATCTCAATACTCTTAACCATTCTTCTAGAGTAGCCATCAATTTTCCATTATCCTCAGTTATTTTTTGAAAATAAACCGATTGTTTGGCAAAATTCTGATTAAGAATTTTTATTAGATCTTTCCTTTTTTGGTTCAATTCTTGTTTATAATCTTTATCTAATAATTTTATAACTTTTCCAATTTTTCCATCAGCTCTTTCTGTAATCTCTTCTGCTTCAACCTTAGATAAAGAATAATACCTCTGTAAAAAATCAATAATTTCTTTATTTGTCGCTATTGTAAATCTTAAAGACAAAACCCTGGACCGTATTGTTGACAAAAGCCTCTTTGGAGCGCTTGAAACCAAAATAATAATATTATTATCTCGTGGTTCTTCTAAGGTTTTTAAAAGAGCATTTTGGCAATCTTCAGTCATTTTATCAGCCTGATTAATAATTAGGATTTTCAAAGAAGAAATTTGTGGATGATAAAATAAAAATTTTAGACCATCGCGAATTTGCTCTATCTTTACGCTATTTTCTTCGGGCTCAATGACCATTAAATCGGGATGGTATCCCTTTTCAAGCATTTTACAACTGCTGCATTGCCCGCATCTTTTCCATCCTTTTCTATCATTACACAACAATGCTTCACTAAACATCCTAGCAGTAGTCATTTTCCCAACTGACTCTTCTCCCCAAAAAAGAAGATTCTGAATTAATCTTTTATCAGAATCAAAAAATCTTTCCAAAAAAGTTGTCGCACCATCATGTTTAAAAAAAACCATAAAACAATATTCCGAATCTTACCTGTAGGTAGTTATGCTTTTTTTGTAAAGATCTAAATTATCCAAAATAACCCCTGTTCCTTTAGCCACAGAATAAAGAGGCTCATCAGCAGTATAACTTGGTACACCTGTCGTTTTTGTAATTAATTCATTAATATTATTTAATAATGCGCCTCCGCCAGCTACAATCATTCCCCTTTCCATAATATCAGCAGCTAATTCTGGCGGGGTTTCTGATAAAACAGATTTTATAGCTTGAATAATTTCTTTCAAAGGACTCTCTATTGCCTCGGCAACTTCATTAGAATTAATTATAATATTTTTTGGTAACCCTTCTGTTAAATCCAATCCCCTAATTTCCATTTCGTTTTTATTCTTTGTTGACAAAGCTGATCCGATTTTAATTTTTATTTCCTCTGCTGTTCTTTCTCCAATTGCTAAATTATATTTTTTCTTTATATAATCAGCAATAGCTTCATCCATTTTATTTCCAGCCACTCTTACTGATGACCAAGCTACTATTCCACCCAAAGAAATGACCGCAACTTCTGTAGTACCCCCTCCAATATTTACCAACATATTGCCTCCAGCGGAATTTATTGGAATTCCTGTTCCTAAAGCAGCTAAAATAGGCTCTCTAGCAACATACGCTTCTTTAGCGCCAGCTTGCCTTGCCGCCCCAATAACAGCTCGCCTCTCTGTAGATGTAATGCCTACTGGAACAGAAATAATAAGGTCTGGCTTAAATAATTTCCAGGGACCAACAACTTTATCCATAAAATATTTTAACATTGCCGCTGTAACCTGATAATCAGCAATTACACCATCTTTTAATGGTTTGTATGTTTTAATAACTTCTGGCGTTCTCCCCAACATTTCACGGGCTTCTGCGCCTATGGCTAATATTTTATTATCATCAACAGCAATAGCCACCACTGATGGCTCATTTATCACTATCCCTTTTTGTGGAATAAATACCAAAGTATTTGCTGTCCCTAAATCTATTCCTATTTTACGAACAATCATATTAATTAAATTATTGTTCTATTCTTTTTATATCAGCCCCTAATTTCTTTAATCTTTCATCAATCCTTTCATACCCTCTGTCAATTTGATAAGCATTCTTAATTATTGTTTTTCCTTTCGCTAAAAGAGCGGCTATAACTAAACTGATACCCGACCTAATATCCAAAGAATTAATATCCTGGGCATATAATGGAGTTGGCCCGGTAATCAAAGCTCTGTGTGGATCTGCTATAATAGCATTTGCGCCCATTTTAATCAACTCGTCAATATATTTTAATCTACCATCAAACATTGTATCAAATATAATACTTGTGCCATTAACTTGAGTTGCCAAAACTCCAAAAGGAGACTGCAAATCTGTAGGAATGCCCGGATATGGTTGTGTTTGAATTTTTATGCCGCTCAAACTAAATGAAGGGAATATTAATATATCAAAATATACTCCCCTGTTAGAACTTATCTTTATTCTCACGCCGATCTCCTCTAACTTTTTAATTACCAAATCCAAATGGTCTAAGCGAACATTTTTAATTAGAATTTTACTGTGTAAAGCAGCTGCCAAGACCATAAACGTTCCTGCTTCAATTGGATCTGGAATAATTTTATGCGTAGCGCCTGAAAGTTTCTTTTTCCCTGTTATCTCATAAACATGGGGAGAAATAACTTTAATTTTAGCACCCATTTTTCTCAAAAAGACAACTAAATCTTCAATATGAGGTTCTAATGCCCCAACTTTTAATATAGTTTTGCTGGGCATTAAAGACGCCAACATCAATATATTTTCAGTGGCAGTAACGCTAAATTCTTTTAAAATGACTTCACCATTATGAATATTCGCGCCATTATAATAATAAAATGTTGAAGTTTTTCTTATTTTTACCCCTAACTGCGAGAGAGCGTCCAAATGAGCCTCAATAGAACGAACTCCAATCAAGCAACCCCCGGGTTGAGCCAATTTAAATTTTTTAAAACGATGTAGTAATGGAGAAATTAAAAGAACAGAAGCCCTTAGTTTTTTTACTAAAGATTGATCAATTTTCTTTAAATTTAAATTTTTCGGATTTATTCTTACTTTTCTTTTTCCTATCCACTTTACTTTTCCACCCAAACTTTCAATAATCTCCAAGAGTCTTTTTACATCTTCTATTAATGGGATATTATTAATTATAGAAGATTCTTTAGTTAAAAGGGCAGCCGCTAAAATTGGCATAGCGGCATTTTTTGAGCCCCTTACATTAATTTCCCCTTTTAATGTTCTTCCTCCTTGTATAACAAAACACTCCATAATTATTTCCTTATAGTTTTTCCATTCCTTTCTTCTGTCATTATCCCTTTATGATAAGCTAATCCCCCATTGATAATCACCGTCTCTATGCAATCAGGGTATTGAAAAGGATTTTTTAATGTTGGTTTATAATTAATTTTTTTTGGATTAAAAACAACAATATCAGCCCAAAAATCTTTTTTTAATAATCCCCTATCCTTTAAGCCTACTTTTTTTGCCACCTTTCCGGTGATTTTATGAATTCCCTCTTCCCAAGATAAAAGTCCTTTTTCTTTGACATAATATCCAAGAAACTTGGGAAAAGCACCAAAAGTTCGAGGATGAATCCAAATTCCTCTTTTTCCGCTTTCCATATCGCTAAAACCACTATTAGAAGAAACAAAAGAATATTGGGATTTTAATCCATTCTCAATATTTTCTTCTAAAAGATTGTTTGTAAAAATAACTACTTTATCTTCACATGTCTCAATAACTTTTAATAAAGATTCTTCTAAGCTTAATTTAAATCCATCGGCAATTTCTTCCAATGTTTTGCCAGAAAACCACCAACGCTTACCACTATCAGCTATCAGAATATTCTTGTAAAGATATTTCTTCTTTTTAAGATCCTGAATAATCTTCTCTCTCATAGCCTCATCATGTATATTTTTCAAAAGGACTTCTCTACCTCCTATTGCGGCCCACTCTGGAAGAATTGAATAAAGCACTTTAGCATTGCTATCATAAGGGAATAAATCAAAATTAATTAATTCGGTTTCTTTATTCGCCTTCTTTATCATTTTTAAGGCCTCTGCAAAACTCTCAAAATTAGGCTTACCTTCAACAAAAAAATGGGATATTTCAACTGATAATTGCCCTTTTTCTGCAACTTCAATTATTTCTTGAATACTAATCAAAAAATCTTCGGCCTGATTACGAAGATGAAAAGATAGATATCCATTTTTATCTTTTACTATTTTTGCCACTTCTAAAATTTCACTAATTCCAACCATTTGCTCTGACGCATATCCCAAACCAAAAGACACGCCCAAAGCGCCCTGTTCAATAGCCTGGCTAACCACTAATTTCAGTTTTTCTAATTCTTCTTTGGTTAGATTTCTAAATTCTCCTTGAGTAAATTCTGAACGTAAAGTTCCCCACCCTATTAAAGTTGCAAAATTGACTGCCAATTTTTTTTTATCTAAAAAATTCAGGAAATCTTTGATTTCTCTCCAATTTATATTTATCTGATTAGGATCAGACCATTTTCGTATTGATGCTAAAGAACCGGAAATTAATGGAGCTAATGATGCCCCGCTATTTCCACATATAACTGTAGATACGCCTTGACGAATTAAATTATCTGCACTAGGTAAAGTAAAAA
>CAYTXM010000003.1:0-27250 GCA_964441595.1 uncultured Candidatus Saccharibacteria bacterium | reverse complement strand
ATAAATCCTAACTCATAAAGCCTCCTTTTATCATTTTTACCAAACTCTATAAGTTTTTTAAATTTATTGTATTCGGGGCGACTTTTTGCTTTAGTAAAATCTAGAAGTTCTTCAGTCCCAATAATTTGAGTTTCTACCTTATCTATAAAAGCTTTAGTTTCTTCAACCTCTTTTTTAAAATTTATTAAAGACTTAAATTTTGATGAATCTTTCTTTTTCTTTTTCTTATCTTTTTTATAAGCCATAATTATTTTTATCAAAATTATCTTATTTAAATAAAAAAGCCCTAAAAAAAGGCATTTTGAGTCTTAAGAAGACTTGCTAGATAAATAATTATCTTGCGGTCAATATAATGTTTCACTATTTAAATTATATACCTATTGATAGGTTCGTCAAACTATATAAAAACACCCCTTTATGGGTGTCTAGGTCTCTCGATAAAACTAGCCAGAGGGACGTGGTGATTATCTTATTATTACTATTTTAGGTAAAACCTTATAGAAATATCACAAGCATAATTCCACCAACCCCCCAGCAAATATTTTTTAAACCTTGTAAGATAGTCAGTCAGGGCTGTTTTATAATGACTTTTAAAGTCGCTCCCTTGATATATCTTATAGTATTTAAAAACCCGTCCTGATGGACGGGTAGAATAATAGAAATTTACTTTCTCTTTACCTCTTTGACCACTGCGCGGCTTTTCTAGCTTTTTTCAAGCCATATTTCTTTCTTTCTACAATACGAGCATCGCGTGTCAAAAATCCCGCTTTTCTTAATGCTGGTTTTAATTTCTCATCAATTTTTATTAAACAACGACTAATTCCTAATCTGATTGCCTCAGCTTGACCCGTAATTCCACCACCATTTACTTTTATTGAAACAAAAAAACTATTTTCTAAATTAGTTGCTTTAAAAGGATCCAATATCTTTTTGTGATAATCCTGCAAAACAAAATATTCTTCCATTGTTTTTTCATTAATAATAAACCCAGGTTTATCTTTAATGAGTCTTACGCGGGCTACTGCTTCTTTTCTCCTGCCAATAGCTTCAACGTATTTCCTCTTGATTTCTTTTTTTACCTCTTTCTTCACTTCTTTCTTTACTTTTTTCTTTACTTCCTTTTTCGCTGTCTTCTTTTTTTCTTGCTTTACAAATGTTGATGCTACCTTTTTAATTGTTTTCTTTTTATCCATTATCTATTATTATTTGTCTTTTTTTATATTTATTAATTATTACAAATTTATTTCCAATCTTTTTAATCTTTTATCTCTAAGCTTGTTTTTAGGTAACATGCCTCTAACAGCCAATTTAAGAACCTTTGCTGGGTCTTTTTCCCACATATCGGCTAAACTAGTTTCTCTTAAATGCCCTATAAAACCAGTATGCTTGTAATAAATTTTTGTTTTCAATTTTGTACTCTTAAATGGTTTTATTTTACTAAGATTTTCTACTATAACAACTGTATCACCAACTTTATTTGGGGCAAATTGAGCCTTATGTTTATCTTGCAGCAAAACGGCAATCCTGGAGGCCATCCTTCCTAAAGACTTATCTTTAGCATCTATGGTAACAATATTTTTATTTTCTTCTTCCATTTATTTTTTATTTACTGTATCTACTGTTTTTTCTTCTTTAACAAATTCTAATATTACTAAAGGTGAAGCGTCTCTAACTTTTCTTATTGAAGTTTTAATAATCCTCGTATATCCGCCTTTTCTATCTTTATATAGCGGAGCAATTTCATAATATAATTTATTAGCTGCTTTTTCCGGCAAATCTTCTTTAATTTTTCTCAAAGCAATTAGATTTTGTTTTTTGGCAATGGTTATTAACTTTTCTACTTTAGTTCTTGTTTCTTTGGCTTTTGCTAAAGTAGTTTTAATTCTTTCCTTTAATATTAAATTAGCAGCCAATCCTTTCAAAAGAGCTTTCCGTTGACCTGTTTTTCTATGAAATTTTTTACCTTTCTTTAAATGCTTCATGCTGATACTAATAATTGCATTATTATTTTAGTGTAAATTTTAAATTTTTAAGAATCGCTTTTATTTCTTCTAGTGACTTTTTGCCTAAACCATCCATGGTTGATAAATTTTTTTCATTATACCTTAATAAACCAGCTAAAGTCTTCACTCCATTATCCATTAAGGCTTTCTTTGTCCGAGAGCCCAAATCCAAGTCTTTGATGAGAATATCTTTTGGTTCCTTACCTGTTTTTTTTGAAGCAGTCTTTTTTTCTTCTTTAAATTCTGGAACAAATTTTTCTTCAATGTTGATAAAATGATCTTTTAAAATCGCGGATGCTTTATTTAAAGCTTCTTTTGGGGAAATAGAACCATCTGTTTCAATAAAAATAATCAAGCGATTATAATCAGTTTTTTCTCCAACTCTCATATCTTCTATCTGAAAATTAACTCGTCGCACAGGAGAAAAAATAGCATCTACTGCAATAGTGCCTATTGGTATCTTATCTTCTTTGCGCTCTTCAACTAATGAATATCCTAATCCTTTTTCTACCACTACTTCCATTTCCATCTTCCCTTTTTTATCTGTAATAGCTGTAATATATAAATCTGGATTCATTACATCTGCCATAGGATTAGCTTCAAAATCTTTAACATATATCTTTTTTTCACCTTCAACTTTTAGTTTTAAAAGCTGAGGCTCATTACTGTGCAATTTCACCCTTAATTGTTTTAAATTAAGCATTATATCTAAAACCGTATCAGGAACATGATTAATGGTAGAAAATTCATGATGAACACCTTTAATTTTAAAAGATGTCACTGCTGCACCTTCTATGGAAGAAAGAAGAACTCGCCTTAGGGCATTGCCAATAGTCACCCCATAGCCAGGATATAGCCCTTCAATTTCAAACTTTCCATAGTTTTTTTCTTGTTCGATAATTTTTATTGAAGAAGGTAAATGAAACATAATATTAATATAATTTTTAATTACTTAATTATTACTTAATTACTAGTTACGATAAGCTATTATCTACTATAAAATTCTACAATTGAGGTAAAATCAAAAGGTAATTGTAATTCTTCTAAATCTGGATCTGCCATAACTTTTCCTTCCATTTTATTCATATCTAATTTAAGATGTTTTGGAGGGCTATATTTTTTTAATCTCTCTTTAATATCTTTGAAAGACGCTTTGCTGCTACTCTGCGGCCTGATAGAAATAACATCATCTTTTTTTACAATTGTAGAAGAAATATTATGCTTTCGCCCGTTCAAGAAAAAATGTCCATGGCTTACCAAATGTCTAGCCATAGTTCTGGAAACAGTAAATCCTAAACGAAACACTGTATTATCAAAACGATTTTCTACTAATTGAGCTAAGGCCTCTGGAGTAGAAATCTTCTTTTTTAACGCTATTTTAAAATATCTTCTGAATTGTTTCTCTCTCATTCCATAAGCTAACTTTACCTTCTGTTTTTCTGTTAACTGCTTACCATAAGAAGTTAACGTTTTTCTTCTCTTTCTTTTTCCTAAAACCCTAAGTCCTCTCCTTATTAAGGCACATTTAGGAGTAAAACATCTTTCTCCTTTTAAAAACAGTTTTTCTCCAACTGCTCTACATTTTTTACATTTATCATCTAACATACTATTATATAATTTTAATCTTATACCCTCCTTACCTTCGGCGGACGTGGTCCATTATGAGGCATTGGCGTTATATCTTTTACCAAAGTAATATCAAGCCCATGATTAGCTAAAGAACGAATTGCTGTTTCTCTTCCACCGCCAATTCCCTTTAGATAAATTTCTACTGTTTTTAATCCAATCTTCTTTGTTTTTTCCATTAAAACAGACACTACCTTTGACGCAGCAAAAGGAGTTGCCTTCTTAGGCCCCCTAAATCCTAAAGATCCAGCCGAAGACCATGCAACAAGCTCGCCCTTGGGATCAGTGAGTGATACCGATGTATTATTATAAGAAGCACGAATATAAATTCTTCCCGCTTCTAAACTTTTTTTGGAAGAAGATTTAATTTTAGCAGAAGATGCTTTTGCTTCTATTTTACTGGTATCTTCTCCAGATTTAGTTATAACTCTCTTTTTTCCCATACAAACTAATTTTTAACTTCTTAATTTTTAAATGTTTGAGAAGAGCGAGGAAATGTTTTCGAGCTCAGTTATTTTGCTGTCGGAGCTTTAGCCCTTCCAGAACCAACCGTTCTACGTACATTTCCCCTAACTGTTCGAGAATTTGTCTTTGTCCTTTGCCCCCTTAACGGCAATCTTTTTGTATGCCTTATTCCACGATAAGAATTAACATTTATAAGGCGTTTTATATTTGACCTGATATCTCTTCTTAGATCACCTTCTGTATTTATTTTGTTTTTTTCTATTAATTCCTTTAAAGAATTCAATTCGGAAGCGCTTAAGTCTTTTGTTTTTTTCCCAAAATCAATACCAGCTTCTTTTAAAAGTTTCTCGGATGAAGAACGCCCAATCCCATAAATGTATGTAAGGGCAATATTTATATTTTTATCATCTGGTATATTTATACCTAAAAAACGAGCCATATTAATTTATTTAATTTGATTAAACATTAAAGCGAAGGTAATTGTTTAGAAAAACGATAGCGATTAGCGTGTTTTTAAAACAATTACCTGAGCTTTAGCCTTGTCTTTGTTTATGCTTAGGGTTTTGACAAATAACATATACGCGGCCTTTTCGTCGCACTACTTTACAATTTCTACAAATTTTTTTTACTGATGCTCTGACTTTCATAAATATTAAAAATAAAATCGGTTTACAGCCGATAAACAATGCGACCACGGCTAGAATCATATGGTGATAATTCTACTACAACTCTATCACCTGGAAGAATTTTGATGTGATGAAGACGAAGTTTACCAGCTAAATGGGCTAAGATTTCTTTATCTTCTCCGTCTAAACGTACTCTAAATATCGCATTACGCAAAGATTCAGTTATGGTTCCTTCTTTGCGATCAGCTTCTTTTTTCTGTGTCATAAAGCGTTATTAGTTTATCAGAATAACTAATTTTAGTCAATAAAAAGGTTAATTTTATCTAAAGAATTCGGAACTTTCCTTATCCATAGTGGTGAAAGATTTACTTCTACATCCTTTATGCCAGGATTAGATTCAAAAATCTGATTTAATTCTTCCTTGTTTTTTCCAATAATAAGTTTTTTTATTTCCTCTAAAGATAACTTATGGCACACAATCTGATTTGTTTTAACTGACATTTTCATTGTACCTGCGCTAAAATCGGTTTTTAATTCTAGATATTCTAATTCTGGCTTTTGACAATAATCATAATTTTCATCTCTGTCTTTTTCCAAAATTTCTTGTATATATTTAATGATACTATCTTCATCAAACGCAATCACCTTAATTTCACCTTCGACACTAACTGAAAACTTTTCACGGCGATCTCCAATACTGGCATCGCTACTTAAATTAGTAAGATTTGTACTACTTTTCGCTCCTGATAATATTGTTAATTCTTTTGGTTTTTTTGGAATTTTATTTTCTAAGTCTTGATTAATAGAATCCATAACCTTTTGAAAAATAATCTCCTCTGCGCTTTTTATATCCTCTGAAGTTACTAAAGGAACTGAAGCAAAAGCTCCTCCTGTCATTGGTTTAGTAGAAATGCCATAAAAACCATTAAATTTTGATGTTCCTTCAAATCCCGGAATAGTAAACTTACAATCAGGCAGATTACAAGCTTCTATATTATAATCCGTTCCTGATTTATCTGCGGTTACTTTCGCATCAATCGTAGATGGTACAAGTTTTCCATTTTTGGTAGTAGCTCCTGGAATAACAATACGTGAATCTAGATGAAATATTTTGTGATCAGGTCTTTCAAAACGGGTTGTAGCCACTAAAATCTGAGGAGAAGTTGAATAATTATTATATATTGTAATTATTCCCTTAGCTTTTCTTTCATCTTTACCTTGCCCAGTACTTGAAAATTCTTGCGTTTCATTTGCTTTAAAAACAAATGAATTTCCAGGAACTATGGCATTATTAAAATCTATTGAAGAAACATTTGTATCTATTAAAACAACACCTGAAAAAGGCATTTCCATCTTTTTTGTAGTAATATTTATATCTGCCTTAGCTAAAAATACAAATCCTAAATAATAAAAAGCAACTAAAGAAAAAAATACTCCTAAAAGAATTATTACCTTCTTATTAATCGCCCTTTCTTTCTTTACAAATTTTTCTTTAAGGTCAGCAGCAACTACTGTTATGCTCTCTTCGTTTCCCTCATTTATCTTTTCCATTTCTTTCTCTCGCTGTAATTTATGAGTTAAACGAATTGGAATTTCTTCTTCGACTTTTTTTTTGTCAGATGGATAATAATTTAGTTCATGCGGAGAAAAGATATCCTTGACTTTTCTTTTCTTTTTTTGAGAATTTTCCATTATTATATATTGTTTTTAGTATATCATAAAAGCAATTTATTATACCACAAATCTTATTCTAAAACAGCTTTTATTCTTCTAATTCCTGCCCCTGATGACTCTTCTTTAATAATTTTAAAAGAGCCTAATTCTCCAGTAAATTCTGCGTGTGGGCCGCCACAAATTTCTTTTGAAATAAAATTATCTTTTTCTCCAATAGTATAAACCTTTACTCTTTCTCCATATTTTGACTCAAATACTCCCAAGGCTCCTCGTTTTTTAGCATCTTCTAATAACATCTCTTCAGAAAACACTGGCAAGTTTTTTTTAATTGCTTCATTTACTATTTTTTCCACCTCTGCTTTTTGTTCTGGAGTAAGTTTTTCAGTATGAGAAAAATCAAAGCGAAGACGTTCAGCTGTAATATTTGAACCTTTTTGTTCTACATAATTTCCTAACACATTCCTTAAGGCAGCTAAAAGCAGATGGCAAGCAGTATGAAGTTTTTTTGTTTTTTCAGAAGTATCAGCTAATCCACCTTTAAACTTGCCAACGCTAGCAATTCTAGATAATTTTTGATGCTTAATCAACCTTTCTTCAATTTCTTTAGGATTTTTTAATACTATATTAACCTTATCTAATTCCCCTAAAGTTATTGCGATAGGAGTTCCAAAAGTCAAATATAAATCAACAACTGTTTTTTCTGTTATATCTTTGCCGCTATCAATAAACTTTTTTAATTTTTTTAATCCTGCCCCTACTGCTTTATTAAATTTAACTTCTTCTTCTTCTAAATTATTTGTTATAAATTTAAGATTATGGGTTAATTCAGGATAAATTAATTTATAATCATCAACTATGATTTTTGCTATTTCCTGAGTCCAGGATTTTTGTTTAATACCCATTTGTCGACCATAACGGATAGCCCTTCTAATTAATCGGCGGACTATATATCCTTGATCAACGTTAGAAGGAGTAATTCCTCTATCATCACCCATAATAAAAGTCGTGGCTCTCAAATGATCTGCAATAATTTCAAATGATTGCATATTATCTTCATATCTTTGACCTGACAATTCTTCAATTTTTTTAATAATATTGATAAATAAATCTGTTTTGAAAATATTATTTTTACCTTGCGCTACCATAGTAATTCTTTCCAGGCCACCGCCAAAATCTACGTTTTTTTGCGGTAAAGATTTAAATCCTTTTGCAGAACGAATAAATTCTATAAAAACACTATTGCCAATTTCAATAAAACGCCCACAATCACAATTGATATGACAAGGTTTATCTCGCCATTTAGAATTTTCATGACGTTTTAATTCCTCACCTAAATCATAAAAAACCTCGCTATCTGGCCCACCAATTTCTCCAATCGGCATATTGGCCGGAGTTCCTGAACGTGACCACCAATTTTTAGTTTCATCATAATAAAAAATGCGACCATCTTGAAGCCCGTATTTTTCAGCTTCATCTACATCATTCGCTTCAATATTATTCTTTTTAAAAATATCTTTCCATGCTTGAACAGATTCTAAGTCTTTATTAATGCCAATTTTTTCATTTCCCCGAAAAACTGATACATAAATTCTTTTAGGATCTAATTTTATTTCTTTGATTAAAAATTCAAATAACCAATTTAATTGTTCTTTTTTAAAATAATCGCCCAATGACCAATTACCTAACATTTCAAAAAAAGTAGTATGACGATTGTCGCCTACTTCTTCAATGTCTTCAGCCCGAAATGATTTCTGAATATTTACCAATCTTTTGCCTTTAGAGTGAGGTTCGCCCATTAAATACGGTACTAAAGGTTGCATGCCTGAACCAGTAAACAAAGTTGTTGAATCATTTTCTGGAATTAAAGAAGAAGAAGGAATTGTTTTATGCCCTCTTTCTTCAAAAAACTTCAAAAATTTTTCCCGTAATGCTTTTGAGTCCATAAACTTGTTAATTCTAAGCTTTAAAGGTATTCCTGTTCTTTTAATACTTCTCTTGTTACTTGCCTATCATCAAAAGGCACTGTCTTAATTCCATAATCCATTATTTGTTCATTTCCACGACCTAAAATTACTATTAAATCTCCTTTATTAGCCTGCTTTATCGCTTCTTGAATTGCTTGTTTCCTGTTTAGAAAAGAAGCATATTTATTTGAGGGAATATTCTTTTTCTCCACAAAATTTAAAAAATCATCAATACTTTTTTGAGGAGACTCTTCTTGAGGATCATCTTCTGTAATAATAGTTAAATCAAAAAAATTAGTTGCTATTTCCGCTAATTTCTCTCTTTCTTTTATTGGACTTTCTCCAAAATTTCCATAAATAGCAATTTTTCTTTTTGGATTTAAAATTTTGATAAAATCTATTATACCACAGAAAGCTGCCGGCGTATTCGCTTTATCCACGATAACAAAAAAAGGCTGTTTGCCACTTATATATTCTAATCGCCCAGGAATATTTTTTAAATTTTCTAATCCTTTTTTTAATTTTTCAATGGAAAAAGAAAATTTATGAACAGCGCCAACAGCTGCTAAAGCATTAAGGATATTAAAGAGTCCTGGCAAAGGTAAATTAATTGAAAAATAATTATCTTTGTAATGAAGAACCGTTTTATTTTCTGTTTTAGTAATCTCTTTTATATCCATCCATAAATCACAAGTTTTATCAAAACCAAAACTTAAAATTTCAGCTTGCGTATTTTTAACAAATAAATTAAAATATTCGCTTTCTTTTGGTAAAATTGCTATTGATGATGGTTTCAAACTGCGAAAGAGTTTTAATTTAGCTGAAACATAATTATTCATATTGCCATGTATAGTAATATGATGATTGTAAGAAATATTAGTTAAAACTGCTGATGAAAAATTTAATCCGGAAACCCGTTCATACATTAACCCAAATGAAGCAACTTCAATTACAACGACTTTTAAGTTTTTCCTTACCATTTTTCTTAGCAAATAATGAAGGAAAAAAGGATCAGGTGTAGTGCCTGGCGCTTTCAAATTTTTTTTTACAATCTTTTTTAGTAAGTAATAAAGAAAAAATAAATCAGGTGTAGTACCCGACGCATAAGCTTCCGGATATATAATCTCATCGCCAATATAATAACCGGCGGTACTAATTAAACCCGTTTTTATACCATTAGCCTCTAAAATATTTTTAACCATAAAGGCTGTTGTGGTCTTGCCAGTAGTCCCTGTAATACCAATAATTGTAAGATGGCGCGCTGGAAAACCAAATCTCAAAGCAGCTAAAAAAGCAATCATTTTTCTTAATAAAGTATTCTTTTTTATTTTTTCCAACAAATTCATATTTACTTTAAAAACTCTTTTAGTCTATTAGATTGAGAATGTTCTTTAAGCTTTTCTAAAGTTTTAGCTTCAATCTGTCTGATTCTTTCCCGAGTCACACCAAAAGATTTTCCTACTTCCTCTAATGTATGAGTGATTTCATCTTCCAAGCCAAACCTCATTTTTATAATTTCTCTTTCCCTTTCAGATAATTCACCCATAATCTTTGCTAATTCGGTCTTTAACAATTCTCTTGCAGCATGGCTGTCTGGAGTAATCGCTTTAGTATCTGAAATAAAATCTCCCAATTGACTACCGCCATCTTCATCCCCTACCGGTTGATTTAATGATGAAGTACTTTGAGAAATTTTCATAAGATAAAGGACTTCCTCAACTTCTTTTCCCATTTCAGAAGCTAATTCTTCTGGCAAAGGGTCCCTTCCTAATGTTTGAGCCAATTCCCTCCTTGTTTTTAAATACTTAGTAATTGTTTCAACCATATGCACAGGAATACGAATTGTCCGCCCTTGATCAGCTAAAGCTCGCGTAATTGCTTGCCTAATCCACCAAGTGGCATAGGTGGAAAATTTAAAGCCTTTTTTATAATCAAATTTATCAACTGCTTTTGAAAGCCCAATATTGCCCTCTTGAATTAAATCTAATAAACCCAGATTTCTGCTCCGGCCGATATAACGTTTAGCAATAGAAACTACTAAACGAAGGTTAGCCTCAATCATCTTCCGCCTTGCTTGTTCATCTCCGCTATCTACTTTTTTCGCTAATTCTCTTTCCCCTTCAGGAGTTAAAAGGGAAACTTTTCCTATCTCCCTGAGATATGACTGAACTGCTCCAGACAATACTTTAGAACTTGAAACCTTTACAACGTCTTCTAGCTCTTTGTCAGAAACTTCTTTTTTTGGTATTAATAAATCTCCACTTTCTACTACTTCAATATTAACCTCGGCTAACGCGTCATAAAGTTTTTCTAGAAGATTAATATCTGATTCAATGCGTGGAAAATATTTTAAAATCTCGTCTTGAGTAATAAATCCCCGCGACTTACCCCTTTCAATCAATAAATCAATCTTCTCTTGTATTTTTTTAGCTTTCTTTACTTTCTTTACTTTCTTTACCTTCTTTACCTTCTGTGCTTTTTTCACTTGTTTTACTTGTTTTACTAAAGTTTTAACAATAGGGGTTTTTCTTTTTTGAACTTTCGTTTTTTTCGCTTTCTTTGTTATTTTTATTTTCTTTTTTGTTTTTAGTTTTTTCATCTTTATTTTTTATATTAATCTAATAATTTTTTTGATAATTTATTAAATTCCGCGATTAAATCTTTTAGCATCTTTTTTTCTCCATTTTTCTCAGCAAGCTGAATTTCTCTTTCTATCTTTTCTAGTCTTTTTTTAGTACACTCTCTCTTTAATTCTCGCAATTCTTTCTTAAGCTCGTCATCAAGAGAAACCTGAAATTTCTCCAATAATTCTGTCTCGTAATCAGCTCTCAAAGCTAATTGATTAATTTGATTAATTAAGCTTTCCGGTAAATTTACTTTCTTTAAATTCTCAATATTTAAATCTTTTTTCGAAGAAATATTTTTAATAACTTCAAGGATTTTTTGAAAATTCTCTGGAAAATATTCTTCATATTCAAAAACCTCTTTTTTTAAAGAAGGCGTTTTTATCAAAAAAGATATAATTCTTTCAGCTATGCCATCTATCCGTGATTGCAATTGAGAAGTTGGAAATTGATAAAGAGATTCATTCTCATCAACAGCATTTTCTCTATCAACTTCTTCTAACAACCTATTTAATTCATCTTCAAGAGATTGCTCGGAAATATTTATAAAACGCGAGAGCTTATTTATCCAAAAAGATTTATCTAAAACATTAATAAGTTTTTTAACTTTAGGAAGAAAATAAGAAGCAATAGCCTTTTTGCCGTCAATATTTGTTTTATCGCCTATATTTTGGGCTCTAGCAAAATAAAAATCCATTATTGCCTCAGCATTGCTTATTAAATCTTTAATACTTTCTTTCTTTTCTTTACTAACAAGATAATCGGCTAAATCTTTTTCTCCGGGTAGCCTAAGAATCTTTACATTAAATTCTTTAGATAATGCCAAGTCTATACTTCTTTCAGCCGCCTTTTCTCCAGCTTCATCCATATCAAAACCTAAAACCAAAGTATCGTTATATCTTTTTAAGATTTTTAATTGATAAGAAGTTAAAGCTGTTCCTGAAGTAGCTACTATATTTTTTATGCCTGACTGCCAGGCAGATAAAAAATCTGTTTGGCCTTCCACTAATAAAGTATTTCCTTCAGAACGTAAATAATTTTTGCTCTTTGACAGACCATATAAAATTTTACTTTTATCAAAAATTAAAGTTTGCGGACTATTAATGTATTTTCCTATTTTTTCTATATCCATAATCGTTTTTAAAGGAGCTTTACCTTGGAAAATTCTTCCTGTAAATCCAACTATGTTTTGGGAATAATCTTCTATAGGAAACATAATTCGTGAACGAAAACGATCGTATATATCAGCATTTTTAGAAATGGATAAACCGCTAGCTACAATGTCTTTTGCATTAAACCCTTTTTTTATGAGAAAGCCACTTAAAGAACGCCATTCATCAGAAGCCCAACCAAGATGAAATTCTTTTATTGTTTCTTCTTTTAATCCTCTTTTAATAAGATAATCAACAACTTCTTTGTTTTTCCAGAGATTCTCTTCAAAAAACTCGGATGTTTCTTTATTAATATCAACTAATCTTTGTTTTTCAGAACGTATCTGAGGATTTTCATATGCTAATTTTACCCCTGCCTTTTGGGCTAATATCTTTAAAGCTTCTTTAAATTCAATATTTTCTATTTTCATTAAAAAAGAAAAAATATCCCCTCCTTCTCCGCAACCAAAGCAATGCCAAATTTGACGGGATGGAGAAACAAAAAATGAAGGGGTTTTTTCTTTATGAAAAGGACAAAGAGCTCTATAATTAGCTCCGGATTTTTGCAGTTTTACATACTGCCCAATTACATCCTTAATATCTAATTTATTTTTTATTTCTTCAGAAGAAGATAGCATATATTTTTATTAATATTCTGGGAAAAAAGATTATAAATCCTAAAATAATCGCCGTAAAACAAGCAATAAGAACCGCCCCTGCGATTAAATCTTTAATCATCCTAATTTTATCAGAAATATACGGCTCTAAAAAGTCTAATGTCCTTTCCAGAACAGTATTTAACATTTCCAAACTAAGAATAGAACCAATGAGAAAAATTATTATAAGCCATTCAAAATAAGAAATTTGCAGCCAAAACCCTAGAATTAATGTTCCAATTGCCATAAGAAACATTAAAAAAAAGTTTTGTTGCGAAAATGCGTATTTTATCCCCTGAGAAGCGTGATTTACGCTTTTAAGTAATCTTCTAAAAGAAAGCTTCATTGATAATTTCTTTTTAATTTATCCTTCTTGTTAAAATTCTCAATGGCTAATTGTATTAATCTATCAAGTAATTTTGGATATTTTATTCCTGAAATCTGCCATAATTTAGGATACATGCTAATCTGGGTAAAGCCAGGTATAGTGTTTGCCTCATTAACTATTAATCGCCCATTTGGTTTTAAAAAGAGATCTACTCGCGCCATACCTTGTAATTTTAATACCTGAAATACTTTAATACTCAATTCTTGCACCTTTTTAATTAATGATTTAGATAAAGGAGCTGGAACTAACAATTCTGATTCATCAGGATCTAAATATTTTGCCTCGTAAGAATAAAAAGAACGGGATTTAATTTCTCCAGGTAAAGAAGCTATGGGGTTAGAATTTCCTAATACTGAACATTCTATTTCTCTTCCATCAACAAATTTCTCTATTATAATTTCTGTATCATATTGAAAAGCGTCTTTAATAGCTTTATTAATTTCTTTTTGACTAAAAATTTTGGATATTCCGACTGAAGAACCTAAAGAAACAGGTTTAATAAAAAGAGGAAAATCAAATTCTTTTATGGCTCGGGTAATCTTTTTTCTTTTCTCTGTAAATTTATCTTCTTTTTTGATGATAATAGATTTTGCAACAGGTATTTTTTCAAACGTCAATAATCTTTTTGCTATATCTTTATCCATTGTTATTGCCGAGCCTGTCACGTTCGCCCCTATATAAGGAATATCCAAAAGTTCAAAAAATCCCTGTAAGCAACCGTCCTCTCCATAAGTGCCATGAATTAATGGAAAAAATATATCAATTTTTACTAAATTTTTCTTTTGTTTCAAACTAAATACCTTACTGCATTTTTCAGATTTTAAAAGAACAATTTCTTCCAATTTAGGTTTTAATTTCCATAACTGACCGCTAGTATTAATAATCTCTTTAAAATTACGGCCAAAATACCATTTTCCTTTTTTATCAATTGCTATAATGATTACACAATATTTTTTTCTGTCTATATTATTAAAAACATAGAAAGCGGAGCGCAAAGACACTTCATGCTCCCCGCTTTTACCCCCACAAATAATTGCAATTGTTTTTTTCATCTTTTAATTAATTATCTCGTCGGAAAATATTTTTAATTGTTTCCCTTATTTCCCCTTTTTTTGGCGCAATTTTAGTTTGAGTATCCCGAACAGAATTTGTATGTGTTAAATCTTTCCCTTTTTGTCTCCGTATTTCTTTAAAACATTCATCGCAATAAACAGGCCTCGCAGGATCAGGTTGAAAAGGCACAATAATTCTTTTTCCACACTGAGAGCATAGAGCTTCCCATCCTTCTTTAATCCCAACTGTTCTGCTTTTAATGCCTCCCCCTCTTGGACTTGGCGAAAAATCCAATAATCCCCAATGCGCGATTTCCTTTTCAACTTCTTGACGTAAAGCAGCATAATGCTCGCGTGAATACTGAATTATTTCTTGTATAAATGAGCTCTCTGGTAAACTAGATGGCGGTATGTTCATTGCTGAAAAACTTTTGGATAAAACACCATCAATCATTAGTTTTATATAAAAATTATAATTTGGAAGATTGATTAAATCCTCTTTTGAAAATTCTGGAGCAAAATATTTTTCCAATAATTCTGCGTCCTCAGGGCCTAATCTAAAAGAAACTAAAGTTCCTATATTTCCAAAAATAGAATCTTTAACCTGCTCATTAAGTTGAGCTATATATTGATGAGCTAAAGCTAAATTTAAACGATACTTTCTGGCTTCGGCAAAAATAGAAGCGAATGATTCAGTGGAAAAATTTTGAAATTCATCTACATACAAATAAAAATCCTTTCTTTTCTCTTCAAGAACATCTATACGGCTCATCGCAGCTAATTGTATCTTTGTAACCAAAAGAGCTCCCAAAAGACTAGAGTTATCCTCACCAACCATTCCTTTTGATAAATTAGCTAGAAGAATCTTACCATCATCCATTATTTGCCTAATATCAATCTTTGATTCTTTCTGTCCAATAATATTTCTAATTAAAGGATTGGAAATAAATTGCCCAACTTTATTTTGAATTGGGGCGATTGCTTCAGTCGCAAAACGTTCATTATAACGTGCAAATTCTCTTTCCCAAAAAGATTTGACTATGGGATCTGTAACCTTTTTCATTACTGCTTTACGAAAATCTTCATCAGAAAGTAATCTGTTTACAGCTAAAAGCGTTGCGCCAGGATATTCTAAAAGAGCCAGTAAAGCATTATTTAAAATATACTCCATTCTAGCAGACCATACATCTGGCCAGATTTTTTTAAAAACACCCATTAAACCCGCTACAACTAAATGACGATATTCTATTGGAACTTCTTCAATAATATTAAAAGCGATTGGCCATTCAACATCGCCAGGATTAAAATAAACCACATCTTTTATTCTATTTTTGGGAATAAAGTAAAGAATCCTATTTATCGATTCCCCGTGGGGATCAATGAAACATACTCCTTTACCATTATGAATATCCTGAATAACCATATTTTCCATCATTGTTGTTTTACCTACTCCACTCTTTCCAACAAAATACATATGCCGACGCCTATCGTCAACTTTAATGCCAAATCGTTGAAATTCATCCCTAAAATTTGTTATTCCAATATAATTTATATCACTCATATTAATATAATTTTTAATTTACTCTACTGGTAGCCCTGCTGGCGGTTCACCTTTTTTATTTAAAACTCTGACCAATGTAGGGGTTACAACCTTTAATGCCGGAAAATGATAAATAGTTGCCAATTCTTCTGTATTTAAAATAATTGAATCTTGTGTTTTCGTTCGCTTTAAACAATTTTGATAAAAATCCATCTTCTTTAAAAACAATCTTCTATTCTGAAAAAATTTAGATTTAAGAATTGTGGAAGCGTCTTTGTTAATTTTAAAACCATTCAAGTCTTTTGAATTGAATTGTTTTAAAAACGCCATAAAAGAGGAAACATTAGATTCATTAAAAATCTTTTTTGGGGAAATATAAACCAGCTTTATATTTGTATTAAATGATAATCGGCTTATTTTATTTTCAATTGATTTAATAATCTCCTTTTCCCCAGATGAAATAACTGGAGATGCCCCATCTTTCTTTTCTTCTTTTCCAGGCCAAACTGGAGGCTCAACTAATCCTACTAAAAGATTCTTAAAAAAAGCGCCGACCCAATCTGTCCAAGTAATCTTCTTTTCCTTTTTTTTGCCTAACATACTATTAACTTTTTCTTTTCCTTCATCTATAAATTTCTTTTCATCTTTATCAGAAAGAGGCTTAATAAGAATTTCCAGAATAAACCATTCGGATATTTGAAGCTTGTCAATACTTTCTGCAAAACTTGATATCGGATCAATTCTTTTCTCTTCTTTTAATTCTTCAAAATAAGAATAAATTTTAATAGGATAATAATTTTCTTTTTCTAAAACGATCTCGGTTCCCCATAAATCAAAATCCTTATTTGGTAAATGAGCTGGTAGACGTAAAAAATAATCATCAATTTCTTTAATCTCTATTTCTGGATATTGCGCGTAAAATTGTGATTCTACTAAATTTCTATATTCTTTAGGCGCACGAATAATAAAATATAGCCCTCTATCCATACCAACCAGCTCTAGACAAATATATCCCTTTTCTATAACATGAAGACCGTTAAATACTTGCTCCATTGCTTTAGGGGTTTGTAAAATCTCACGATTAATCTTTGCTTGTAGAATAACCCAATCCTTTATCTCTTCTTTTTCTTTCTTTTTTTTCTCTTCGTACTTTTTGCCTAAATTAATAAAAAACTTCCCCAAAACAATAAGGGCTAATATCCACCAAAATTCACGAATAATCTCTCCTAACATTAAACCTCTAATATTTTATAGGACCTAACTAAGCTATAATATTTATTCGGCAATTTTTTAAAATATTTCTTATTATGAAGATTTAAAATAATAGTATTATCTTTTGCCATTCTGCGTTTTTTAACTTCCTTGATAATTGCTTCCTGTTTCAACGGTTTTCCCGCTTCTTTCAAAATATCTTTAATAACATTAACTATTTTCCCAGGTTTATAACCCCACTCTCCTAACGCGTAAATCCCCCTGCCAATAAGCACAAAACGAGAATCACGAATTAGTTCATTATGAACTGTTTGAATACATACTTTCTTTTGCCAAGAATGAGATGCAACAGATGCTGGAATCATTATTTCATTACACTCATTAAGGCGTTTTGTAATATCAGAAAAATGTAAAGGCTTTTTAGAATGTTTCATTATTAAATATGCTCTATCGCGAGCGCCAGATGGATCTATCTCCATCCAATCAAATAGGCCATACTCGCCAAATGGATTCATACCAACTTTCTTGGATATTTCTAAATATGCCCTTAGCTCTTCCTTATTAATATTTGAGGAAATATTTTTTTTAACCAAAGTCAATATTTCGTTCATCAAATAAGTTGATTGTTTTTTCTTAAAAAGTCCTTCTATATTTTTGATATTTTTATAAATTTTGTCTTTGGAAATTCTGGAAAAATGCCAAAAACTATTGTATAAATCATTTTCTTCTTCAAATGAAAAATTAGGATTTAATGCCAATAAAAATCTAATTGTGGATAGATTTCCTTTTGATTCTTTAAACTCTTTATCTATTTTTGTAAGGAACCTCACACTTTCATCAGCTCCACCGCTTTGCTTTAAAATTTGTTCAGCTTGTTTTATAAAAACATTAGCCATTTTTAAAACTGGCTGTTTTTTAACAGTTTTTAAAGACGCTTCTATAATTTGCCTAATTCTTTCTCTCGTAACCTTATAATCCTGACCAACAGCCTCTAGTGTCTTAGGTTTATTATTATCCAAACCAAATCTTTTCTTAACAATATCTTGTGTACGAGAAGGCAAGATAGTAATAATTTGAAGAGCCAATTGGTGTGGACTCTCCTTATTTAACTTAAAATTATTCATATTTGACATTATTGTTAATTAAAGCAAAATTTTAGAAAAAAGTCAACCTCGTTTCAACGCCCAATCATATAACAATGGCGCGGCAAGACAAATAGAAGAATAAGTGCCTATTATTACACCACTAATCATTGCTATTACCAATATTTTGATAGAAACAGGACCTAAAAAATATAAAGCTATTAAAGGAAAAGCCGTTGTCAAAGATGTATTTAAAGACCGCAAAAGTGTTTGATTAATACTTAAATTAATAATTTGTGTCAAACTATCTTTTGTTTTTAATCGTATATTTTCTCTAACTCTATCAAAAACTACTATCGTATCATGAACAGAATAACCAGCTACTACCAATAAAGCCACCAAAAAATCTGAATTTACTTCCCATCCTTTTAATTTTCCCAGCAAGGAAAACAAACCTATAATAAACACCGCATCATGCATTAATACTAAAACTGCTAAAATACCATAGCGATAAGACGGGATACGAAAAGAAGAATGGCGAAAAGCATAAGAAAGATACGCTAAAATTCCAAAAAAGACTAAAAGAATAGCCCAAATAGATTTAGATTTTAATTCTTGCCCAATGGAAGGACCAATTGATTCAAATTTTCTTTCCTGAATTAAAAGAATCATTTCTTGTAACCCTTTAAATAATTGGACATGTTTTTCTTCAGAAATATTAGAAAAACGCAATATTAAACTATCTTCATTTGTAGTTTGAACATTAATCTGCCCCAATCCTTCGTTTTCTAAATAACCAATAATTTTAATTGTGTCATTTTTAATATCTGTTGTGGTTAATTCCCAAAGACTTCCACCAGTAAAATCAATTCCCCAATTAAATCCAAAAGCCAAAAGACACAAAAAAGAAGTAGCAATTATTGTTATTGAAAAACCGTAAAAAATTTTCCGCTTATTAATAAAATCCATAACTATTTATTTGTTGTTAAGGCTTGCAAGAATATCCTTGTAATATACAAAGCAGTAATTATACTGACTCCTACTCCAATTGCCAATGTAACAGAAAATCCTCTTATCATACTTGATGTAAAATAATAAAGAATCACGGCAGAAATTATTGTAGCAATATTAGAATCCCGGATAGCTGGCCATGACCTTTGAAAACCATCTTCCATTGAAATTCTGATCGGTTTGTTTTTTTTAATTTCTTCTTTAGCATGTTCAAAAATCAAAATATTCGCATCAACAGCCATACCAATAGAAAGAATAAACCCTGTGATGCCAGCTAAAGTAAGGGTTACTGGCAAAGCCTTAAAAATACTCATTGTCAAAATAACATAAATTATCAAAGAAATTGAAGCTAAAAATCCCGGCATTCTATAAAACACAATCATAAACATAAGCACTAAAACAAATCCAAAAAGAGCTGCTTTAGCTATCTTTTCAATTGATTCTTCTCCTAAAACAGCGCCAACAGATTGTTGGGAAATTAAATTAATTGGAACAGGTAAAGCGCCCTGATTTAATCTTGTTACTAGTTCTTTTGCTTCAGGTAAAGTGAATTTTCCAGAAATCTGAGCTTTGCCTGAAGGAATTTCTTCCAGCACTTCAGGAATACTAATTGGATAACCATCTAAATAAATTGCTAATGGTTGTCCAATATTCTTTTTTGTTAAAGCGGCAAAGATCTTTGCGCCTTCATCATTAAATTGAAGATTAATAATGGGTAAAGAATTCTGATCAAATCCCAAATCTGCTCTTTTTAAATATTTCCCTGTTAAAGATGTCTGTTTAAAATATGGATCTATTTGCAAAATACTTTCATCGGGTTTTTCTTTCTCTGCTTCTTCCACTTGTAAAGACAAAATGCTTTTTGCCTCATCTTCAGTACGAACTTCTTTAAATTCCAAATATGGAGTTTCGCCAATCATTTTAATTGCTTCTTGAATATCTTTAATCCCAGCTAGTTCAACTATCAAGCGCCATTTTTCTCCGCTTTTATTAATTTGTACACGCGGTTCTCTAACGCCTGAATAATTAATACGCCTTTCTATTACATCCCTTAAACCATCCATTGCTGAAGCATAATCAGAAGATTCAATATTATTTAAATCAGCTTCATAAAGCAAAAGTGTTCCGCCAGAAACATCCAATCCAAAACTAAAAGGCCTATCAAAAAAACTGGGAAATTTAATCCCTTTTTCTTTTAATCCATCGGGATAAACAAAAACCCCCAACAAAATGGTGGCTATAAAAATCCCAATAATAATTAATGTCTTTTTATAATTCATTCTAACCCTCTACAATTCTATCAAAAATTTTAATTTAATACAACTTTTATCTATTATCTATCTCGTTTTTTATATCTTTAATTTCTTTTGCAATTAATTTCTCTGAAATTTTAAAAGCTTTTTTCAGTTCTTTATTAATTTGTGCTTCCTTTTTAGATAGACCAACTTGTCCATCTAGTTTAGCTATTTTGTTTTTAGTTTTCTTTCTTAATATGTTAAAAGCCCTTGCCAAGGCCTCCTCTGCTTCAATTGTTTCTTTCTTTAATCTTTTCTGGAGTAATTTTATTTTTCTCCAAGCATAGACCCAAATCATTGCCATAGATATAATAAGAGCTATGAGGCTAATAACAACGCTTAAATAATCAATTACCAAACTGCCAATTTTTATAAATATCGGAAGGCTGACAATAACTTTGACAGATTCAGTAGGATTACTCTCGGCGCCCCTTATATCAACTGCCTTCACCGTAATATTATAAATACCCTTATCTAAAGTTTTACCAAAGATAACTGTAAAAGTGCCATTTTCACATTTAGCGTCAGTTGTTAAAATATCTTTTCTTTCATCATAAATAGAAAGAACAACATGATCACAAATATTAGATGTTCCTTTTACTATTAAAGGATTGCCAGGATATAATCTTTGAGGATATTCAGTAATAATTGGTGTTTCTATAGGAGCGATTTCTAAATCTTCCATGGCTATACTATAATTGTTAGCCTTATCAACTGCTCTTATAATCACTGAATATCTCCCTGGCGGACAAACTGGGATTTTGTATAAACCATTAGTTACTTCTTGTGCTGGAACATTTATATGAAGCTCGCCAATTTTAATTTCATAGTGATCTATGCCAGAAAGCGCGTCATAAGCTTTAAATTTTAATATCGGCTGTGGATTGGTTAAATCATTGCCATTATCAGTTTTAATAGTAAAAGGATCTGGTGGAGTAGTATCTATCCCTACTCTAAAATGAATGATATCTCCCCAACCATAAGAATTTTTAAGTTGAGCATGAAAATACCATACACCTTCTGATAAGTCATCTATTTCCTTTGAAGTAATTGAAGGAGTATAAACTTTTTGAGGAATAGTCCTTGGATTCTTATCAATTACCACACTATCACTAGTTATGTCACCCCCTATTTGCCAAGAAAACTTAGCTGTTTTTGCTTGGTACCATTTATTGGGATCGGGATGAGTAGAAGAAATAATCTCTGGGGCATTTGGCGTACCAATTGCTTTACTTTGTGTTTCAGCTTCTGGGGCTATTGGAGTTTCAATAGGATTCTCTAAAACATAATTAGCATTATATATATTTGTTAAAATATTTGTACCTTGACCATCATTAGCTAAAACAGCGCTAGAAGTAAATGATAAAGAAGCTACCCCAATAGTCTTAGTTTTAAAAATAACTGTAATAATTTTGCCGTTAGAACCATTAAACCCAGGATTTAAAACAACTCCTTCAAAATTTACAGTTCCATTAGAGTTGGAAAAAGATGGTTCTTGTACCCAAAGACTCATTATAGAACCTGCTTTTGAGAGTGATAAAACTTGTAACTTATCTGAAGGAAAAGAAATAATCCCTGAAGCTGCATTTACTGTCTGATTAGGACTAGAAACATAGACAGAAACACTAATGGTTTCACCAACACTATAAGAACCGGAGGAAGGCAAAAAATTCAAGCTTGCCGCCTCTACTGACTGTGCATCAGTACCTAATAATAAGAAGGCCAACACTAAAATACATAAAATTAGTGTTATTTTATTTTTTGATAAAACCATAATCTAAAACTCAAATAACTTAATAATACTAATAATATTATACCCCAAATTAAATAATTTTTATACCATCTGATTTGAACTTGAGGATTTAAAATCGCTATTCTTTCATTCCCAGCTTTATCTACTGCCTTCACGTAAATATAGCTTTTTAAATTTTGATCTTTTAATAAATAAGGGCTTTCTGTTACTTGCCAATCTTTAAGATTAATTTTCATTCTTTTTCGTGCTGATTCATAGACAGCATAATTATCAATGCCTGATTGCTTGTCTTGCGTATTAAATACTAAAAAATATTGATTTTCCATTTTTACAATCTCTGGAGTAAATTCTTCCGGTAAAATTTTATCATTTTCTTTTATCTTTTCCCAATCATTTAAAGGATTAAAAGCTACTTCCTGTTTGGAAACCTTAATTTCTAAAGGCACGAATGTTAAATTGGTTTTTGTACCTTGTCCGTCATTTAAAAATGCTTGGGAGTTAGCTAAAAAATTTATCAAAACTTTTTCTTTTTCTTGTTTTTTAACTTGAAAAATAGCTCTTCCTAAAAGATTACTTTTCCCTGGATCACCTACTAATCTACCAGTATAACCGCCAGGAATAATACCGCTAAAATTAATCAATCCCTTTTGTTGATCAATTAATGGATTCTTAATAAAAGTTAAAATTGAATTCGCTGTGCTAAAATCAACTACATCTAATACTTCTCCATCAAAACTTAAATAGACTTCTACGGCATTGATATCTTCTAAAGGTATAAGATTCAAGCGGATATCAAGACTAAAGGTCTCGTTTGGAGCATACTCAAACTGAGAAGATTCTAAATAAAGTTCAGCTGCGTGAACTCCAGTAATAATAAATAAAAAACCAGTGGCGATAGTTAAAAATAATATAATAAAATTTGGAATTTGGAATTTGGAACTTAACATATTTTATAATTTAGAGTATAAATATAATTTTTATTATACACTTCATATTACATAATTTTTATTACCCAGTCCAGTAGTATGCCATTATTGATAAATCGACTAAGTCTACTTTTCCATCACCATTTAATTTTTCTATTTCAAGTGATTTAAATGAAACACTCAAGTTTCGTTTATACCAATAGGCGGCAATAGAAAAATCTACTAAATTAACCCGACAATCACCATTTAAATCAGCTTTGGGACATTTAATTTTAGAAGGTTTTAAAATAGTCTTAGTACCGACTACAAAGGAAACCACTTTACTATAAGAAGTAAGATCATTATCTAAGGCTGTTTTTGATTTAGTATAATGATCACCAAAAGCTAAAGGAGTAGTGTCAAATTTATATAAATAGACTCCGTTTGCATCAGATTTAATATTTCTTAAGTATTCTTGGTCAGAATTAATCACAATACTAATATTTGAATCTGGGGTACTCTTGCCAAAAATATTTATATTATCGCCTTTTTTCACTTGAGTTTTATCTACGTCAATAGTAGGAGATAAAAAAATACCGCTGATATTTGTTGTAGCTCCTGCAGTAATATAAATAGGAAAAGTAAATAAAGTAGAGCGATTTCCCAAATCATCTTCGCCATAAACAGAAAAGATATAGTTGCCTACTGTTAATCCTTCTAATGAAACACTGAAATTAGCATCAGGTCCCGCAATAGTAGTAATTATTAATTGTCCATCTTTTAAAACACTGACCTTGCTTAAGGGATAAGCTTTTCCAGAAAGTCTTATTGCTGTTGGCGATAATGAAGGAATGCCTCCTCCTCCGCCACCACCGCCACCGCTAACCGTACAACTCGAGGTATCAAAATCACAAGAAGGTATACATCGTAGTGTCCCACCAGTAAAACCAAAATCTAAACAATTTTTCCCTCCTAAATCAGTTCCATCGCATTGCTCACCAATTTCTTTAACATTATTACCACAAATGGTAATCCTAACAGTTGCATTAATGTTTGTATTATTAGCTGCATAAATAAAATTATAGAGAGTTAAACAACTCCCTATAATTCCAATAAAAATAACAACTAAAAATAATAACTTAAGTTTATTCTGACTCACACTGTTTATTTCTTGTTGAATTTAACATCTACTTTGATAAATTTTCTCAAAACTGACAAAATAACAGATAAAAGAATAATGAGAGGAATAATATAAGACCAAGGAGAATATTTAATTATTAAAGAAGAAATTCGATAATATATTCCTTGTAAAATATTAGCTGGAATAATTGTAAAATAAAGTTTTGCTGCTGCTGCTATGCCTACTTGAGTAATCCCACTTTCCGCTTTGACCACAGGATGAGCTTCTAGAAAAGCAAAATAATCTCCTGGTTTTACTTTTAAAGGAATATTTAAAGATATGGCAACATTTTTTACTTCTCCTGCTTTTAATTCAAATGTAGAAGGATTAAAAATAAACCATTTTCTTTCTGGTCTTAATTCTGGAATTTTTTCCAGATATTCGATAGAAACAATATAAGAAGTTAGTTCATCTCCAGTATTGATAACTGGCAAATTAGGTAAAGTATAAATCATTCCTGATTTCAATGGTTTATCAATAATAATTTTTCCTGCCCCTACTCCTACGCCCAATTTAGCAGAACTAAATAATGGAAAAGAAATAAGAGTAATTAAAAATATTATTGATATATAAAATAATATCTGTTTTTTCATATAATCAAAATTTTTCATTTAAATTAATGTAGTGTTGCTTGAACTGTCACATTAGGACTTTGTTCAGTAAAATGTGTTGTAGCAGAAGGTACAGTTATTTGCAAATCTAAATTTGTAGTAGCAGCAGAAGCAACATCAACATCTAAGGCTTGATAATCAGTAGTTAATGCATCCCAACTACTTCCTGTGCTAGTTGAGAATTCGTGTTTATATTCTTCACTGCCAATACTGCCAGCTAATGCCCAATCTGTAGTATCTACACCTTTAATATTAAAATCTTCGGCCACACTACCAGTATTAGTCACTGTCTGCATATCATCTAAACCAGCTGCTAAAGTACTAGTGGCAGTACCAAGGTCTAGAGAGCCATAGGTAACACCACCATCAGTCACACTTAAAGAAATTTCTCTGGCAGTTACTGTAGCAGCAACACCAGCTTCATCAGCTGAGAATGCCATTGCTCCAATTAAAACACCAGCTAAAATTATTATGGAAATATTTATGAGATTGTGTTTCATGTTTTTATGTTTGATTATTTTTAATATATTTTTTATATTTTAATTCGACCTTATTTTTTTAAATTGTCATTTATTTTATTATACACTACTATTTTATAATATACTAATTCTATTTGTCAATCAAAATACTTTAAGGCGCTACTGCCTGGACAGTAACACTAACATCTTGGGAATCAAAACAGTTAGTATCATCTGGAACAATAATTTTTAAATCAAAAGTGGTAGTTGCATTGATTGCAACATTAGTAGCTAACGCTTGATAACTGATTGTCAAAGGAGTCCAACTACTGCCGCTATTAGTTGAAAATTCGTGAGTATATTGATTGTAATCAATAGTATTTGCTAAAGTCCAGCAAGCACTATTTGAACCTTTAATATTCAAATTTTCTATAATATCTCCATTATTAGTGGCAGTTTGAATATCATTTAATCCACTCGGCAAAGTGCTGGTAGAATTACCAACATCAAGTATCCCATAAGAAATAATACCATCTGAAACAATAATGGAAATAATTGGAATTTCCTGATTTCCAGCCGAACTAAATACTGGCTCACTTGAAGCGTATTTTCTAACCCTAACATCATCATATCTTGTGTAACTCCCATAATGGTTTTGCAGTGAAATTTCACCAGCAGAGGTATATGAGGTATCTGTTAATGTATCTTTATAAACATCATCATCATAAAGTTCCATAATATTTCCATACATGACTAATTTTCCTTTGTACCAAATATCGGCAGTATTCCATTTTGTTATTGCAGTGCCAATATTACCCCAACCAGAATAAGGTGGTGCTAAAAATACTGCTTCGCTACCAGATCTTGCATCCCATCTTCCTTTATATCCTGTATTACTTCCAAAATTTCCTCTATAACTAACCTCTCCAATACCACTTGCAGCATGGTAGTGTTTAAATTCTATTATCCCATCCTGAAATCCTGTATAGGTTGCGCTCGAACCAAGAACAGTATGACCATAAGTACCACTAGTTATTCCACCACCACACTCAACATATCCGCCTGTAAGAGTAATCGTCCCAAGCTCTTTATGCTTAGTCCATTTACTTAAATCTCCGGAAAAATCATCAAAAAAGATAAAAGTGTTACTTCCTCCATTGGAATTATTATAAGTAGCGATAGTGTTTCCATAATAAGCATAAATACTTACATTAGAATCTAAATTATCTTTTACTTCCACCCATACGGTAGCTGTCTGATTAGGAGTTGTGCCCGAAATGCTTTCTATCCAATAATCCAGCTCTGTAGACTCGTCGTCGTCGGTAAATCTCAAATCACCAAAGTCACTCTTTCCGTAACCTTCCAAATGGAAGTTATAACCACTTGATCCGCTGGATTCTCCTACTAAGAGTTTAATTTGATAATCAGTTCCAGCTCCCGACCCCGCAGACAAATTTATTTGTTTTTTATAACTCCAGCTGCTATTCCACCAGGGATCCAAAAGTCCATAGCCTTCTTTGTCGCCGATTGCTTCAATATAAAACTCCCCTGAAGAATTTAGAGGAAATTCTATTTCCATTTTAAAATACTGGGTTTGATTAGATTCAATTATATGTCCTTGCTGATTTGTACTCTTCTTAACTTTAAATTCTTCTAGCATTGGCTTCTTCTTAATTCCTCCATCAAACAATTCTTCAAGAAATCCCTGCTCAATAGATAAAGGACTGTTTGATAATTCTATATTTTGCAATCCATCTTTATATCTTGTTTCTTTATGAGAACCAATTCGATCTTCTTTTAAAATACAATTTCTGCCATCCTCGCTTAAAATATCACAAAACTTTGTCTCGTTTGAATAAGAACATTGATAAAAGATTATAGGATTTTCAAAGTTAACTTTTTCTACTACTTCTTGCCAACCTTCTTCACAAAGATAAGACATTTCTCCATATTCTTGGATATCAACTTCATAAG
>CAYTXM010000002.1:0-37183 GCA_964441595.1 uncultured Candidatus Saccharibacteria bacterium | reverse complement strand
CTCAATTTCATAATTATAAATTATTAGCTCAAAAAGGAGGATTTACTGCTTTAGAGATTTTTCAATCACTCATAAATGCTTCGTGGGTGCCAGTAATTGCCGCAACAACTCCCGGAGATTATCGACGTCATTTGGAACAAGATTCGATTGTGAAAGAGAATTTTGAAATCATTAAAGTAAAAGAGCTTTCTTCCGAAGAATCAATAAGATTTTTAGCATATCGTTCTTTGGAGCTAACAAGAAAAACCAAAATAAAAATTAGTTACAAAGCAATTAAAAGAGCTGTAACTTTGGCTCAGCGTTTTTTGACTTCAACCCCTTTGCCGTCTTCTGCAGGATCACTTTTAACTGAAGCTATTGAAGGAGTTCGCAGAAAAGGCGGAAAAATAGTTTTAGAGCAGGACATAGTGGATTTAGTAAGTTTAAAAACCCAGGTGCCTTTAGAAATTTCTTCTGAACAAGAAAGGGAAAAATTATTGAATTTAGAAAAACTTATTCATAAGCGATTAATTAATCAGGAAAAAGCGGTGAGTTTGGTATCCGCCGCTTTAAGACAATATAGGACTGGTTTAGCAAATATTAAAAAACCAATTGGTGTTTTCCTTTTTGTTGGACCTACTGGAGTAGGTAAGACTCAATTAGCAAAAACACTTGCTAAAATTTATTTTGGAAGCGAAAAAACTATGATTCGTTTTGACATGGCCGAATATCAAGATAGAAAAAGTATCAATCGTTTTATTGGCAATCCTGAGGGGACAATAAGCGGGTCTTTGACTGAATCAGTAAAGAATAATCCTTTTTCTTTAATTCTTTTGGACGAATTTGAAAAAGCGCATTCAGATGTTTTAAATATTTTTCTTTCAGTATTTGACGAAGGAAGATTAACTGATAACCTTGGGCAAGTTATTGATTTTACTAACACGATTATTATTGCGACTTCTAATGCTTTATCTGATTTTATAAAAAACGAAATAGAAAAAAATGCTAACATTGATAATTTGTCAGAAAGACTAAAAAAGAAATTAACGAATTACTTTAAGCCAGAACTTTTGAATAGGTTTAATGAAGTTGTTGTTTTTAGGCCATTAACTCAAGAGCATCTTAAAGAGATAGTAAAATTAAAATTAAATGAATTAGCATCAGCTTTATCAAAGAATAAAAAAATAGAATTATCTTTTGATAATTCTGTTATTGAGCGATTAGCTGCATTAGGTTATAATCCAATATTTGGAGCTAGACCATTAGATTCAGTAATTAGACATTACATAAAAGACAATTTAGCCAGCTCCATTTTAAGAGAAAAGATTGGTTCAAATACCAAAGTACATTTTACTTTGGAAGAAAACAAATTTAAAGCTAAGATATCTTCTCAATAATTTTTTTAAAAATTGCAGGTTGTTTTTCTGCTAATTCGGCTAAGATTTTTCGATCTAAGCCAATTTTTTTATCTTTTAAAGCTTTAATAAATTTGCTGTAACTCAATTCGTATTTTCTTACAGCGGCGTTAATTTTGACTTGCCAGAGTCTGCGAGCATTTCTCTTCTTTAATCGCCTGTCTCTAAACGCATGTGTCCATGCGTGAAGAAGTGCTTCTTTGGCTAAGCGATACTTTGTTTTTCGTCCATATCGAAAGCCCTTGGTATGCTTGAGCAAGTTTTTTCTTCGTTTATTGGCAGTGACGCCTCTTTTTACTCTTGTCATAATAATATTAGCTTAATGCGATTGTCTAATAATAGCTTTTGCGTGTTTTGGCATAGAAATTAGTCCCTTTCTTCTCCTTTTTACCTTCGAAGAATCTTTGGATTTTGTATGCCCAAGATTAGCGGAACGCCTTAAAATCTTTCCGTTTTTGGTTATTTTTAATCTTTTTTTAAATAATTTTCTTCTCATTTTTTTAAAACTGTAATTAGTCCACGGGGGACTCTTTTTAATAGTTGAATAACTTTATGCTCAGTTTTAATTTTTTCTAAAAATTCACTTATTTTTTCTTTAGCTAAATCAAAATGAGCTTTTTGTCTTCCCCTTAATTTCATTTCAATTGTTACTGTTTTTCCTTCTTCTAAAAATTTTTCCGCTTTTTTAATTTTTGTTTCTAAATCATGCTCTCCTTCATTAAACCCAATGCGGATTGATTTCGGAGCAGTTTGTCTTTCTTTTAATCTTTTTTTTCTGTATTCTTTTTCTTTTTTATACCTTAATTTACCAGAATCTCCAAATTTATATATCGGAGGTGTGGTTTTTTTTGTAATCTCAACTAAATCTAAACCACGCTCTTGGGCTATTTTAGAGGCTTCATCATAAGAAAAAATCCCTATTTGTTTCCCTTTTTCATCAATAAGTCGAACTTCTTTTGGTATCAAGTTTTATAAAAAGATTAATTGTTTGTGGTCTTTTAGTGGAGCCACGTTTAACGCTGTGGAGAAGGTGGGAGTTGAACCCACGTCTAAAAAGAATTTTTTAAACAACTCTACGAGTATAGTTCATTCTTCGTGTCTTTTAAGAAAAGAAAGAATGAACAGACTTTTCTTAAAATTCTCCGAAAATGATTCAATTGATTTTTGGTCGGAAAAGCCAGAAATCAATCTATCTCAATATTTGTATCCTTTGGGGCTATTGAGAATCATCCCAAAGAATTTCCCTTAAAAGGGAATAGCTTAGCCTAAACGATTAAGCATAGGCGTAAGCAGGAGTTTGATTAGCATTTATTAATGCCGCCCTGATTTTTAGTGAGGATACAAGGCGTCCTCAACTCGCTTATTTAAAAACTCTCTTTTTATCGAATCCCGTCATCCCCATTTAGTATTCTCCTCTCTTAGCTCTATCTATATTTCTTTCAGTCTCTCTTTTTTTTATAGTCTCTCTTTTATCAAATTTCTTTTTTCCTTTTGCTAGACCTAATTCAATCTTAATTAAGCCGTGTTTATTATACATTCTTAATGGTATTAAAGTCAAGTTTCTTTGTTTAATATTGCCTCTTAGATATTCAATTTCTTTTTTATTGAGAAGGAGTTTTCTGGTTTTTTCAGAGTCATAGATAAAATTAATGTTTTTTGGTTGAAAGGGCGCGATAGAACAATTTATAAGAAAAGCTTTATTGTCTCTGATAATAGCAAAACTGCCCGCTAAATTAGCTTTTCCTGTTTTTACGGATTTTGTTTCCATTCCAGTTAGTACAATTCCCGCTTCTATTTTTTCTAAAATCTCGTAATTAAAATGCGCTTTTTTGTTTGTAGCCAGAGGCTTCATAGTGGTCATATCTTTATTACATCTTTATTATACACGAAACTTTGATTTTTTGTCTATTTTGCGATAAAGTAAAGAGATATGAAAAAGACTTTAGAATTTATTCAAAAAGAAAAAGAGATTTTGAAATTTTGGGAGGAAAATAGAATTTTTGAGAAATCAATAGAGCAAAGACCGAAAGAGAAATCTTATGTTTTTTTTGATGGCCCTCCTTTTGCGACGGGTTCTCCTCATTATGGGCATATTCTTGCTTCTTTAGTAAAAGATGTTGTTCCCCGGTATTGGACGATGAAAGGTTTTCGCGTAGAACGGCGTTGGGGTTGGGATTGTCATGGCTTGCCGGTTGAAAACTTGATTGAGCAAGAATTAGGTTTAAAAAATAAAAAAGACATTGAATCCATTGGCATAGATAAATTTAATCAAGCTTGCAAAGAGAGGGTCCTGGGTTATGTTGACGAATGGAAAAAAATTATTCCACGGATAGGGCGATGGGTTGATATGGAGCATCCTTATAAAACAATGGATTTTGATTATATGGAATCTGTTTGGTGGGCATTTAAACAGTTATGGGTTAAAGGATTAATTTATAAGGATTATAAAAGTATGCACATTTGCCCCCGTTGCGGAACAACCCTTTCTAATTTTGAAGTTACTCAGGGGTATAAAGATGTTGAAGATTTAACTGTCACGATTAAATTTAAGCTTAAGAATGAAGAAGATACTTTTATTTTAGTATGGACAACTACCCCATGGACTTTGCCCGGTAATGTAGCTTTAGCAGTAGGAAAAACCATTGACTATGTAAAAATACAAATTAATAAAGAATTTTTCATTTTAGCCAAAGATAGATTAGAAATTATTAAAGATGAATACAAAATTATTGAGCAGATAAAAGGTAAAGATTTGGTTGGATTGGAATATGAGCCTTTATTTGATTATTTTTCAAAAAAAGATGATTTAGAAAATACAGAAAACGGATGGAAAATATATGACGCTGATTTTGTTTCTACAGAAGAAGGGACTGGTGTTGTTCATATTGCTCCGGCTTTTGGCGAAGATGATTTGAAGCTTGGATATTTAAAAAATCTTCCTTTTATTCAGCATGTTGATGAAAGCGGTTGTTTTGTTGATGAAGTTACAGAATGGGCAGGAGAAGATGTGAAGCCAAAAGACGATATCTCCAAAACTGATAGAAAAGTTGTTCAATGGCTAAAAGAAAAAAATAAATTATTATTTCAAGAAAAAATTATTCATAGCTATCCTTTTTGCTGGAGATGTGATACTCCACTTTTAAATTATGCGACATCTTCGTGGTTTGTAAAAGTTACTGCCATAAAAGATAAAATTATAAAAAATAATGAGAAGATAAACTGGGTTCCTGAGCATATTAAGCATGGACGTTTCGGCAAGTGGTTAGAGGGGATAAGAGATTGGTCAATTTCACGCTCTCGTTATTGGGGAACCCCTTTGCCAATTTGGGAATGCAGCGGAGCAAAAGGCGATTATATAAATGCCTGTAATAATATTAAAGCAATTGGCTCTATAGAAGAGTTGGAAAAATTGAGCAATAAGAAAATAAAAGACCTTCATAGGCCTTATATTGATGAGATTAGTTTTAAATGCGAAAAAT
This sequence comes from uncultured Candidatus Saccharibacteria bacterium, assembly GCA_964441595.1. Classification (GTDB taxonomy): domain Bacteria; phylum Patescibacteriota; class Minisyncoccia; order UBA6257; family UBA6257; genus DAOVIY01. The sequence goes on along the minus strand of CAYTXM010000002.1, from coordinate 32,310 downwards.
GTGGCGGTTTAATGAAAAGAATTCCGGAAGTTTTTGATTGTTGGTTTGAATCTGGTTTAATGCCATATGCTCAAGCTCATTATCCTTTTGAGAATAAAGAATCATTTGAAAAGAATTTTCCAGCTCAATTTGTAGCTGAAGGAATAGACCAAACGAGAGGATGGTTTTACACTTTAATGGTTTTGTCCACTGCTTTATTTGATAAGCCGGCTTTTCTTAATAATATTGTTAATGGCATAATCTTGACTGAGGATGGCCAAAAAATGAGCAAGCGTTTGAAAAATTATCCCGAGCCAATGCAAATTATTGATAAATACGGTGCTGACGCTATGCGTTTTTATCTTTTGACCAGTCCAGCCATTAAAGCTGATGATCTGTGTTTTTCCGAAGATGGAGTTGATGAAGTATTAAAAAAAGTTTTAATAATTTTTTGGAATGTTCATACGTTCTATAAATTATATGTCGAAGAAAGCGCGGAATTAGATATTGATACCGTCGATAATATCTTAGATAAATGGATTTTGTCTAAATTAAACTCTTTAAACGAGGAGGTTAGCAAAGAAATGGAGAAATACGATTTGTTAAAAGCTGTAAGGCCCATAGAAAGATTTATTGCCGATCTTTCAACATGGTATTTAAGAAGATCCAGGGAGAGATTTAAAGACAGTAAAGAGAAAAAAGAAGTGTCGCAGGTTTTAAAATATGTTTTATTTAATTTAAGCAAAATAGTAGCTCCATTTATACCATTTTTTAGCGAACAAATTTACCAAAGCTTAAAAGATAAAAAAGATTTAGAATCTGTACATCTTTGTGATTATCCCAGAGTTAATAAAAAATTAATTGATAAATCTTTGGAAGGAAACATGGAAAAGGTTCGAATAATTGTTTCATTGGCTTTAGCAGAAAGAGCCCATGCAGGTATAAAAGTAAGACAACCATTGAAGGAATTAAGAATAAAAAATTGTGAACTGAAAGATAAAAAAGAATTGCTTGAGTTAATTAAAGATGAAGTGAATGTTAAACAAATTACCTTTGATAATAAATTGAAAGAGGAAGTGGAAATAGATATTAATATTACGCCAGAACTTAAAGAAGAAGGTATAATCCGTGATTGTTTTAGGCAAATTCAAATTTTTCGTCGAAAATCCAAATTATTTTCTTCTGATAAAATAATCATTTGTTTTAAAGGCGAAAATTCAATAATAGAATTATTAAAGAAGAACGAGAATCAAATAAAAGAAGGGTTGCGGATAGAAAAGATTATTTGGGATAAAGTTGAAGAGCTTGATTTCAAAGGGGAGATAACATTAGATAACAAAAAAATAAACATTAGTTTAGAAAAGACTACTTAAATTTGCCCTTTAAAGCTCTTTGTGTTAATCTTTAAAATCAAAACAATAACTAACAACTAACAATTAACAGCTAACAATTTAACAGTTTAGCAATTTATTATCATGGGTGTTCCAGCTCGTCATCATAGCCGTTCCAGGGTTAATAAACGTCGATCTCATTTAGCGCTTAAGCCGCTTAATTTTATTAAATGTTCTCATTGTAAGGAAATGATAATGCCTCATCGTGTTTGTCCTTATTGTGGTTATTACAAAGAGAAGGAAGTCATTGATGTGTTAAAAGGACTTTCTAAGAAAGAGAAGAAATTAAAGCAAAAAGAAATTGAAAAAAAGGATTAGGCTTTAAGAATTTAAAATTTAAAATTTAAAATTATTCTTATGGGCTCCCGACATCTTTCCCGCTCCATTGTCTTACAGACTCTTTATGAATGGGATTTTTCAAAAAAAGAGAAAAATATAATGGAGATATTTCAAAGGAACTTGAAATTATTAGGCGATGGATTGCCTAATAAACAATATCCAGAAAAGCTTTTAAACGGTATATTAGCTCAACAAGCCAAATTAGATAAATTAATTCTTTCTGGAGCTCCTGAATGGCCATTAGGTCAAATTAATATCATTGACAGAAATATTCTAAGAATTGGAATTTTTGAATTATTGTTTGCTGATTCAAAAGAAGTTCCCCCAAAAGTTGCGATTAATGAATGTGTAGAATTAGCTAAAACTTTTGGTGGTGATTCTTCGCGTCGTTTTGTAAATGGAGTATTAGGAACAGTTTATCGGGAGATGGAAGAGGTTATTTGTAAAAAAGAAAAGAATGATTCAAGTTGATTTTTATAAAATTCAGAAAACTCTAGGATTAGAATTTAATGATTTAGATTTATTTAAACGGGCATTAACTCACCGGTCTTTTTTGAATGAAAATAAAGAATGGCTGAAAATCGGGCATAATGAAAGATTGGAGTTTTTGGGAGATTCAGTTTTAGGATTAATTGTTGCCAGGTATTTATTCAAAGAATTTTTAGAATTAAGAGAAGGAGATTTAACAGCTTTAAGAGCAGCCTTAATCAATAGTGATTCTTTATTAGATGTAGCTGATAAATTAAATTTAAAAAAATATATTTTAGTTTCCAAAGGAGAAAAAGATGAGCTAGAAAAAACTCATCCATATTTTTTAGCTAATGCTGTAGAAGCGATTATAGGAGCTATTTATTTAGATAAGGGGTTTGATAAATCTAAAGAATTTGTAACAAAACATATTTTATCCAAAACTGAAAAAATTTTTAGAACTGAGTCATATAAAGACTCAAAAAGCGTCTTACAAGAAAAAAGCCAAGCGAATTTAAGCGTTACCCCGATTTATAAAACATTAGAAAGTTGGGGACCAGATCATTTAAAGAAATTTCGAGTCGGCGTATATTTTAAGAAGGAACTTATTACTAAAGGCGAGGGCCATTCTAAACAGGAAGCAGAGGTGAATGCCGCTAAAAAGGCTTTGTCTAAAAAGAAATGGGCATAAAGTATTTTCTATGTTTTTGAAGCGTATTATTTTAAAGAATTTTAAATCTTTTTCAGGGAAAACAGTTTTGGATTTCCCCTTTCTTTTTACAGCTATTGTTGGCCCAAATGGTTCTGGGAAATCCAATATTGTTGATGCTGTTCGTTGGGCATTTGGAGAACAAAGTTTTAAAAATCTGCGGGCAGAAAAAGGCAGAGATTTAATTTTTTCTGGCAAAAATAAAAATTCTTCTGCTGGATTTGCTGAAGTAGAATTGATATTTGACAACGACAAAAAGAATTTTCCTTTAAAGGTTTCCGAATTAAGTATTTTACGAAGGATTGATAAAGAAGATAATAATAGTTATTTTTTAAATCATCAATCTTGCCGCCTAAAAGACATCGTTGAAACGCTTGCCGCGGCCAGATTAGGATTAAAAGGGCTTTTTATAATTAATCAGGGCTCTATTGGAGATATTTTGAAAGTTTCTTCTCGAGAAAGAAGGATAATGCTAGAAGAAAATTTAGGATTAAAAAATTTAGAAATAAAAAAAGAAGAAGCAAAAAGAAAACTAGAGAATACTTTGATTAATTTAGACAAAGCTCAAGCTCTCCAGCAGGAGATTCTTCCGCATCTACGCTCTTTAAAAAGGCAAGTTAATCGTTGGGAAAAGAGAGAAAAAATTAAAGATGAATTGTTAGGGATAGAAAAAAAATATTTTGTTAATATTTATCATCAAGTTTTGCAAGAAAATACTCATTCACATATTGACATTGATAAAATTAAAAAAGATATTGAGGAATTGGAAAGTGGGATTAGGGAAAAAGAAAAAGAAATAGGTTTATCAAATGAGAAACTTGATAAAAACCTGGAGATTAAGATGAAAGACATTACCCAACAGATTATTGATCTTCAAAACCAAAAATCAATCCAATTGAGGGCTTTAGGAAGAAAGGAAGTGAGTAGTAAATCAAATATTACAGGAGAATCTCTTGAAAAAAGGATTTTTTCTGTTAAAGAGAAATTACAACTCCTATTAAATCTTTTTAATTTAGAGGAAATAAAAAAAGAAATAAAGCATATAATTCAGAATATAGACACTTTAATTGATCCTGAAAACCAGAAAGAGGAAAAAGGAGAAAACCTTGAAGAAATTCAGAAAAATCTGGAGAAGATCGAAATGGAGATAAATGAGAAGAATAAACAATTAAGTAATTTGCAAGACGAATTAAACAAAAGAGGCCTGAATTTTAGAAGTAAGTTTCAAGAAATAGAGTCAAAAAGGGAAGAAAAAGAAAAATTGTACAGGGAGTTGCAGAGAGAGGAAATTTTAAATGAAAAATTTCGTTTGCGTATAGAAGATTTCAAAAGGCGATTAGGGGAGGCTGGATTTGAATTTCAGAATATTGAAAAACTCTATCAGGATGAGAAAAATACGCAATTAGTCGCTTTAGATGAATTTTCTGTATTAGAAAACAAAATTTGGCGAATGAAAAAAGAATTATCAGAAATGGGTGCAGAAGATGAGAATATAATAAATGAATATACAGATGTTTCTAATCGCTATGACTTTTTAAATCAGCAAACCGGCGATTTGAATAAAGGAGTGGAAGATCTTAATTCCTTAATAAGAGAATTAAATAATCAGATAGAAGAGAAATTTAGCAAAGCGATTAATGGAATAAATCAAGAATTTAATAATTATTTTCAACTTATATTTAAAGGCGGTTCAGCTAAATTAGTTCAGGTAAAACAAGAAATTAATGATAATGTTGTTTGGGGGGTTGATATTAAAATTAATATTCCAAAAACGCAATTAAAAGGAATTGATATGCTTTCTGGCGGAGAAAAAACTTTAATTACTGCTTGTCTTCTTTTTGCCTTGGTTAATCAATCTGATTCCCCTCTGGTCATTGTAGATGAAATTGACGCGGCTTTAGATGAAGAAAATAGTGCTCGTTTTTCTGAGATTTTAAAAGCGCTTACTAAAAATACCCAATTTATTATCATTACTCATAACAGAATGACTATGAATGCTGTCCAAATAATTTATGGGGTAACCTTATCGGGAAATGATAGTTCTCAGCTCCTTTCATTAAAACTAGAAGAAGCAGAAGCTTTAGCAGAAGAATAATTTATTTCGAGCAAAGCGAGAAACAAGGTTCTGAAGCGAAGCGAAAAGGTTCTTATTAATTACTTGACTTTTCGATTTTGCTAATTTATTATTAAATCATTCAGTGGCTAACAGAGCGGTCGATAGCTACTTTAGTTATTAAATTAAGAAAATATTAATTCTGAAATCATGGCAGATACACATGTAGACCAACAATTGCTCGAATTCATAGTGAAGAGCATTGCAAGCAATCCAGATGCAGTTAAGGTAGAGCGAAAAGTGGATGAAATGGGCGTACTCCTTTCTTTAAAAGTAGATCCTAATGACATGGCTCAAATTATAGGCCGACAGGGTTCAATGGCCAAAGCATTGAGGACTATTTTGAAAGTAGCTGGAGCAAAAAATAAAGCCCGAGTTAACCTCAAGATTGAAGAGCCGGAAGGTTCTTCAAGAGTAAGCCGAGAGGATAGCGATGATTCATCAAAAGAAGCAGAGAAAGCTGCAGATGATATTGTTGAGGACTTAAAACTCTAAATTACGCTTAGGCGTGATTGAAAAAAAACAAAAATCGCGGTATTATAATGGTACTGCGATTTTTTATACGCTATTGTTTTCTAAACAACATTTTCTTACCTTTTTATCTTTACTATTATGCAGTTTGATATACTTACAATTTTTCCTGAAATGTTTGATTCATATGCTAATGCTTCTATTTTGAAAAAAGCGCAGAAGAAAAAGCTTATAAAGATTAATATTCATAATCTGCGAAAATGGACATCAGACAAACACCAAACAACTGATGGCTGTCCTTATGGCGGGGGTATGGGAATGATTTTTAAAGTGGAGCCGATTTTTAAAGCTATAAAAGATTTAAAAAAGAGAACAATTAAAAAACGCCGTATTATTCTTTTTTCCGCAAAAGGAAAAAAATTAACGCAAAAAAAAGTAAAACAATTATCTAAATACGACCAATTAATACTTATTTGTCCGCGTTACGAAGGGGTTGATGAAAGGGTTACCAAGTATATTTCTGATGAGGAAATATCTATTGGTGAATATATTTTAACAGGCGGAGAATTACCAGCTATGATTTTAGTTGATGCTGTTAGTCGTTTTATTCCGGGAGTTATTAAAAAAGAATCGCTTTTAGAAGAATCATTTAGTACAGATTTTGAGGGAAAAGGCGAGTATCCTCAATACACAAGACCGGAAATTTTTTATTCAGACAAAGGGAAAAAGAAAATAAGTTGGCGAGTTCCTCGCATTTTGCTTTCAGGAAATCACAAAAAAATTAAAGAATGGAGGCGCGAACATTTAAAAAAGATATGATTTTTCTTTCTTTTAATACAATTGAAAAACAAAGATATCACATTCAAGCGGAAAAAAGTGATGAATTACTTAAAACGCTTGACAAATTTTTAAAAAAGAATAAAATAAAGATTGCAAATATTAAAGATTGGAAAGTTGATTTTTCCAAAGAAAAAAGTATTACTTCGCAAAGAATATCTCAATCTATTTTATCCGCACTAAAATTTTAAAACCTATTATAATTAGGAACTTTTTTATTATTAGATGTCTAATCAACCGACAATAAAATCTTTTGCCCGTCATTCTCGGGGCATTTTAAAGCCTCCACGATTAACTCAATTTCAAACTGATTCTTTCCAGTGGTTTTTAGAAAAGGGGATACAAGAGGTTTTTAAAGAATTATTACCAATAGGAGATTATACGGGTAAAGATTTAGAATTGGCTTTTGAAAATTATTATTTTGAACCTCCAAAAATATCAGAAATTGAAGCTAAAGAAAAAGGATTAAATTACGAAGCTACTATTCGTGTAAAATTACGTTTAATCCATAAAAAGACAGGCGTTGAAAGAAAACAAGAAGTTTATTTTGGTGAAATTCCCCTCATGACTTTACGGGGAACCTTTATTATTAATGGTGTAGAAAAAGTTGTTATTTCCCAAATCAATCGTTCTCCAGGAGTATATTTTTCTTCTGTGAATTTTAGGGGGCGAAGGTTATTTGGTGCAAAACTTATTCCTTATCACGGGGCTTGGTTAGAATTTGAAACTGATAACGATGGAGTTATTAGCGTAAAAATAGACAGAAAAAGGAAAGTGCCAATAAGCGCCTTGCTTAGGATTTTTGGTTTAAAGACAAATGATGATATAAAAAAAGCGTTTAAAGCTGAAGAAAAAAAATCTTCTGTTAAATATATTGAAAGTACTTTAAAGAAAGATACGTCTACTAACCAGGAAGAAGGTTACGTTGAAATTTATCACCACTTACGGCCCGGAGAGTTAGCCACTTTTGATAATGCTTATGATTTAATTAATAATATGTTTTTCCGATCTGATAGGTATGATTTAGCTAAAGTTGGAAGGTATAAATTTAATCAACGGCTTGAACTTGATACTTCCTTTGATGAAAGGAGTTTAACGTTAAATGATTTAGTGGCGATTGTTAAAGAAATTATTAAATTAAATAATGACCTGGAAGCTATTGATGATGATATTGATCATTTAGGAAATAGGAGGGTAAAAGCGGTTGGGGAAATTTTAACAGAGAGATTTAGGGTTGGATTAATGCGTATGCGTCGGACAATACAAGATAGAATGGCGACTTTGGATCCTGAAACATTAGTTCCTGCCCAATTAATAAATCCCCGACAATTAGTAGCTGTGCTGCGGGAATTTTTTAATGTTTCCCAACTTTGTCAGTTTATGGAACAAATGAATATGCTTTCAGAATTAGAGCATAAAAGAAAAATTACTTGTATGGGTCCAGGCGGATTAGTAAGAGAAAGAGCGGGATTGGAAGTTAGAGATATTCACACCAGTCATTACGGACGCTTGTGCCCTATCCAGACTCCTGAAGGGCAAAATATCGGTCTGGTTCTTTCTTTATCTCTTTACGCGCGATTAAATGAATTTGGTTTTATTGAAACACCTTATATTAAAGTAAAGAATTCAAAACTTACTAACGAAATAATCTGGTTTAACGCTTTTGATGAATTAAAGTATAAAATTGCCCACGGTACTGTTAATGTTGATGAAAATGGAAAAATAAAAGAAGAATTAGTAGGGGCAAGGGTGAATGGAGAACCAACTTTAATTCATAACAAAGAAGTTGAATTAATTGATGTTTCTTGCCAGCAAATTATTTCTGTTGCTGTCAGCTTAATACCATTTTTGGAGCATGACGAATCTAATAGAGCTCTAATGGGAGCAAATATGCAAAGGCAGGGTGTTCCCTGCTTGAGGCCAAAAGCTCCGTTAGTTGGCACTGGTATGGAGGAAAAAATCGCTTTTGAATCTGGCCAATGTTTGATTAGTGATATTTATGGAGAAGTTATTGAAGTGGATGCAAATCATATTGTTGTAAAAACAAATGAAAAGAAAAATAAAACTTACGAATTAATTAATTTTGGTCGTAGCAATAAGAATAGTTGGTTGATGCAAAAACCAGTTGTAAATAAAGGAGATATTGTAAAAAAAGGAACCTTATTGGCAGATGGAGCAGCTACAGAAAATGGAGTTTTAGCTTTAGGGCAAAATTTATTAGTTGCTTTTATGCCATTTTTTGGAGCTAATTATGAAGATGCGATTGTTCTTTCAGAACGAGTTTTAAAAAATGATTATTTTACTTCCGTTTATTTAGAAGAATTTACTTGTGATGTGGTGGAAACTAAATTAGGTCAGGAAAGTACTACTCGTGATATACCTAATGTTTCTGAAAATAAATTAAAGAATTTAGATGAAGATGGGATAGTAATGATAGGGGCTGAGGTAAAAGGGGGAGATATTTTGGTTGGGAAGATTTCACCAAAAGGAAAAGCGGAATTAACTCCTGAAGAAAGATTGCTACAAGCTATTTTTGGAGAGCAGATGAAAGATATAAAAGATACGTCTTTAACTCTTCAGCCATCTCGACAAGGTAGAGTTGTTAAAACAAAAATTCTTTCTCGTAAAGAAGGAGATAAATTAAATGTTGGTGTTATAAAAAGTATAAGCGTGGAAATTGCAGAGCTAAGAAAAACTATGGCGGGAGATAAATTATCTGGACGACACGGAAATAAAGGGGTGATATCTGTTATTGTTCCTGAAGAAGATATGCCTTATTTAGAAGATGGAACCCCAGTTGATGTTGTTCTAAATCCTTTAGGAATTGGCAGTAGAATGAATTTAGGGCAGGTTTTTGAAAATCATTTAGGTTTGGCAGCTCGGAAATTAGGATATAGGGCTGTTACTCCATCTTTGGATGGAGCCACTGAAGAAGATGTAAAAAAAGAACTTGTAAAAGCTGGACTGCCAGAAGATGGAAAGATTCCTTTATATAATGGTAAAACTGGCGAAAAATTTCATAAAAACGTGGCAGTAGGAATAATGTATATAATGAAGTTAGAGCATATGGTAAAAGACAAAGTCCATATGAGATCAATTGGTCCGTATTCTTTAATCACTCAGCAACCTTTAGGTGGCAGAGCTCATCTTGGGGGCCAGAGATTTGGTGAAATGGAAGTTTGGGCATTAGAAGGATATGGAGCAGCATATTCGCTTCAGGAAATGATTACAATAAAATCTGACGATGTATTTGGCAGGGGGTCAGCTTATGAAGCCATAATTACCGGAGAGAAAATCAAAAACCCGAATATTCCGGCTGCTTTTAACGTAATTCTTAAAGAATTACAATCATTATCTTTATCAGTGAATTTAATTGGAGCGAAAAGTGAAGAAGAAAAAAGTCAAGATAACTAAATAATTAGTAATTAAGTAGTTTACGATGAAAGACATAGAAAAAAAGGTTAGTAATTTTGAAGCTCTTGGTTTAAAAATTGCCTCTCCAGAGGAGATTTTATCTTGGTCATATATAGAAGGGAATAAGTCGTATGGAGAAATTACTAAAGCTGAAACAATCAATTATCGAACTCAAAAACCAGAGAAAGAAGGTCTTTTTTCCGAGCAAATATTTGGGCCTGTAAAGGATTACGAATGTCCTTGCGGAAAGTATAAAGGCGCTCACTACAAAGGAATTGTTTGTGATCGTTGCGGAGTGGAAATAACTCGTTCTTTTATTCGAAGAGAAAGAATGGGTCATATTAAATTAGCTACGCCGGTGGTTCATATTTGGTTTTTGCGTAGCATCCCTTCACGAATTGCTTTGGCGCTTGATGTTCCAATGGCTGCTTTAGAAAGAGTTATTTATTATAATAGCTATATTGTTACCTCTGTAGACGAAGCTGCAAAAAAAAGAGCTTTAGATGAAATAGAAGTTGAATATAAAGTTAAATCAAAAACATGGCCTAAAGACAAAAAAAGGGATTTAACAAAATCACGCAGTCAGGCGCGAATAGGACTAGATGTGATAAAACCAAAAGCTATTTTTTCTGAAATTGATTATTTAAACCTTTCAAAAAAATATGGTGAAGTTTTTACAGCAGAAACAGGAAGTGAGCCAGTAAGAAAATTCTTGGAACAAATAGATCTTAAGAAGTTGGTTAGTGAGTTAGAAAAAGAAATTGATAAAAAGTCCCACTTAAAGAATGTTGATAAAAAAGTTCTTAATCGCCTTAAATTGGCGAAAGGATTTTTAAAATCAAAGACACGTCCAGAGTGGATGTTTTTAACTGTGCTTCCTGTACTTCCTCCTGATTTGCGTCCAATGGTTGAATTGGATGGAGGAAAATTTGCTACATCAGATTTAAATGATCTTTACCGGCGTGTTATTAATCGCAATAATCGTTTAAAAAAATTATTAGAACTTAGAGCACCTGAAGTTATTATAAAAAATGAAAAAAGAATGCTGCAAGAAGCAGTGGACGCTTTAATTGATAATTCTATAAGAAAAGGTTCTGGCGCTACTCCTATGCACTCAGCCCAACATCGTCCGTTGCGTTCTTTAGCTGATATTTTACAAGGTAAACAAGGGCGTTTTCGTCAAAATCTTTTAGGGAAAAGAGTGGATTATTCAGGCCGTTCAGTAATTGTTATTGGTCCTGAACTGAAAATTCACGAATGTGGATTGCCAAAGAAAATGGCGTTGGAATTATTCAAGCCATTTGTGGCTGGGGAGTTAATAAAAAGAGAAATTGTTTTTAATCCCCGCGCAGCAAACCATTTGATTGAAGAAGGATCCGATGTTATATGGGAGATTTTAGAAAACATAGTGAAGAATAAATATGTTCTTTTAAATAGAGCACCTACGCTTCATCGTTTAAGTATTGAAGCTTTTCGACCAAAATTAATTGAAGGATTAGCCATTCAAATTCCCGCTTTAGTAACTCCGCCTTTTAACGCTGATTTTGATGGAGATCAAATGGCGGTTCATGTTCCTTTGTCCGAAGAAGCCCAGAGGGAAAGTGAAAATAGAATGTTGTCAACCTTAGGATTACTGAAGCCATCCAATGGAGAACCTGCTATGTTACCTCGTCATGAAATGGTGGCGGGTATTTATTGGTTAACAATGGAAGCAGCTGATGAAAAAGATGAGAGAATTTTTAGTGATGAGAATGACGCATTATTAGCTTATGAATATAAAAAAATTGGGCTTCAGGAAAAAATAAAAGTGCGTGTTTCAAAAGAAAGCAATAAATTAATTAGTACTACCGTAGGGAGAATTATTTTTAACGAAATTTTGCCAGAAGACTTTTCGTTTATAAATAAACAATTAAAGAGCAAGGACATAAAAGGTATTACTAAAGATATTATTCATTATTTCAATGATTTTAATAAAAGCGCTGAAATTTTAAATAGTATAAAAAAGTTAGGTTTTGATTATTCGACTTTATCAGGTGTGTCTTGGGGGCTTACTGATATCAGGGTACCATCAAAGAAGAAAGAGATTTTAGAGGAAACATCTAAAAAAGTTGAAGAAATTACCACTCAATACGAAGAAGGGCTTTTAACTAAGCAGGAGAAGAAAATTTTAACAGAGACACAATGGAGACATGCTGTTGATCAAATATCCGGGCTAGTCTTAAAGATTTTAAATCCCGATGATTCTGTTTATATGTTTTTTGATTCAGGAGCAAAAGGAAACTGGGCAGTAGCCGCGCAAATTATGGGCATGAAAGGATTAGTGGTTAATCCTCTTGGAGAATTGATTGAAATGCCTATTTTGTCTTGCCATCAGGAAGGGTTTAATGTTTTGGAATATTTTGCCGCTTCGCATGGCGGAAGAAAGGGGTTAGCTGATACTGCTTTAAAGACCTCTTTTGCAGGGTATCTTACCAGAAGATTAGTAGATGTTGCCCAAGATGTTCTCATTAGAGAAAAAGATTGTAAAACAAAAAAAAGTTTGGTTATTAGTAGAAAAAAAGTTAAAGAACAAAACTCGGATTTATCAAAGAAGATTTTTGGAAGAATTTTAGGCGATAATGTTGTTGATAAAAAAGGAAAAATTATAGCTAAAAAAGGAGAGTTAATAGATAAAATATTAGATAAAAAAATAGTAGATTCTTCTGCTGAAGAAATATTAATTCGTTCTCCAATTACTTGTGAAAGTCTAAATGGAATTTGTCAGAAATGCTATGGGCTTGATTTAGCATGGAGAAAACCCATTGATTTAGGAGAAGCAGTCGGTGTTGTGGCTGCGCAGTCAATTGGAGAGCCAGGAACCCAATTAACTTTAAGAACATTCCATACAGGAGGAGTAGCTCAAGCCATTGATATTACCCAAGGTCTGCCAAGAGTAGAAGAAATCTTTGAAGCAAGAATACCTAAAGGTGAGGCGCCTATAAGCGAAGCAGATGGAGAAGTTATTGAAATAAAAAAAATAAACCATCAAAAGTTTATCAGAATAAAACCAAACGATAAAAAAGCTCGTGTGCTTGAATATGTTGTTCCCGAAGCAGTAACTTTGTGGGTTAAAAACGGGGAAGAGATAAAAAAAGGTAATCAGCTTTGTGAAGGGCATATTAATCTTAAAAAGCTTTTCAAGGTTTCAGGGAAAGATGCTTGTCAGGAATATATATTGGCGGAGATAAAGAAAGTGTATGATATTGCCGGTGAAAATATTAATGATAAGCATTTTGAGATAATTATTAAACAAATGTTTTCTCAATCAAAGGTTACATATAGCGGTGATAGCGAGTTTATTCCAGGTGAAGTTGTGTCTAAAAGATCTTTTCAAGAAGAAGTGGATAGATTAAAAAGCTTGAAGAAAGAAGTACCTAAGGCAGGCGAAATACTTATGGGAATTAAAAATGTTGCGTTAAGTTCTGACAGTTTGCTTTCAGCTGCGTCTTTCCAGGAAACATCAAGAGTATTAATTAGAGCTGCCGTTGAAGGAAAGAAAGATTATCTAAAAGGACTCAAAGAAAATGTTATTATTGGCAGATTGATTCCTGCTGGTACAGGCTTTAGGGAGTAATATTATAGAGAAAATGAAAAAAGAATTTTTACCTAAGCATATTGGTATTATGATAGACGGCAATCGTCGTTGGGCCAGGAAGAAAAAACTTCCTGCTTTTTTAGGTCATAAAAAAGGTATAGAAAGGGTGGTGGAGATTATTGATTATGCTGCTAAACGAGGTATCAAAACATTGACTTTATATGGTTTTTCTACAGAAAATTGGGATAGGTCAAAAAAAGAAGTGGATTATTTGATGGATTTGTTTATTAAATTCTCCAGAAAATATGCCTATGATTTTAAGAAAAAAGGAATTCAATTTCGCCACATTGGCGGATTAAAAGAATTACCAAAAGACCTTCAAAAAGAAATAAAAGAAGCGCAGAAATTGACCAAGGATAATAAAAAGATGGTTTTAAATATTGCTCTTAATTATGGAGGCAGGGACGAAATGGTAAGAGCTATAAGAAAAATTATAAAAAAGAAGATATGTTCTGAAAAGATAAACGAGAAAGTAATAATGCACCATTTAGACACTGCGGGATTACCAGACGCGGATTTTATTATTAGAACTTCAGGAGAAATGCGTTTATCTAATTTTTTACCTTTTCAAGGCACTTATGCAGAACTATATTTTCCGAAAATTTGTTGGCCGGATTTTACTAAAAAACAATTTGATTTGGCTATTAAAGAGTTTCAGAGGCGCAGTCGTCGTTTTGGAAAATAGCGCAAATTATTATATACTATATACTGTATTTTACAGATAATTTTTAATATTTAATTTATTACAATGCCTTTAGGAAGATTTACAGCAAAAGCTCAGGCAGCCATTGAAAGAGCTCAGCAAATGGCTATGGAAAGAAATCAGGGAGAGATGCGTGCCTCCCATCTTTTATATGTTTTATTGGATGAAGAAGATTCTGGCCCAAGAGGGATATTAGAAAAAGAATTAAAAGTTAATGTAGAAAATTTTTTAAAGAAGATATTAGAGGAAATTATTAAATTACCTCGCATTTTTTCTGTTGGTAAGGGTTTTGGCCCGATGTATCTTTCTCAGGAAATGTTGCAAATTATAGAAGTTACGGCTAAAAAAGCGATGGAGGGAAAAAATGAATTTATTTCTCCAGAATATTTATTTTATGGCATACTTGCTTCTAAAAATTCCGCGCGAGCGTTAATAAACGAATTTAACATCAACAAGGAAGAATATTTAGAAGCGCTTCGTAATTATACAAATGGTGAAAAAATTACCGATGAATTTCAAGAAGTTGGCGTTAGCGCTATAGAAAAATATACGCAAGACCTTACTCAATTAGCAAAAGAGAATAAATTAGATCCAGTAATAGGAAGAGAAGAAGAATTACGGCGGGTTATGCAGATATTATCACGCAGGACAAAAAACAACCCAATATTAATGGGTGAAGCAGGGGTTGGGAAGACCGCTATTGTAGAGGGATTGGCTCAACGCATTGCTTCTTCTGAAGTTCCAGAAAGTTTGATTAATAAAAAAATTATATCACTCGATTTAGGAGCCCTCATAGCAGGAACTCGTTTTAGGGGAGAGTTTGAAGAACGATTAAAAAATCTTCTTAAGGAAATAAAAAAGGCCGGTAATATTATTATTTTTATTGATGAAATTCATACATTGGTGGGGGCAGGAGCGGCTGAAGGAGCTATTGACGCTTCTAATTTATTAAAACCCCCATTAGCCAGAGGTGAATTACGGGCTATTGGAGCAGCAACTTTTAAAGATTATCGTGAATATATTGAAAAAGATCCAGCTTTAGAAAGGCGGTTTCAACCAGTACTAGTGGAAGAACCTACAATTGAAGAAGCAGTTGAAATTTTACGGGGATTAAAATCAAAGTATGAAGCTCATCATGGATTAAAAATATCTGATGAAGCAATCATAATGGCGGTACAATTATCAAGTCGCTATATTATGTCCCGTTTTTTGCCTGATAAAGCTATAGATTTAATTGATGAAGCAGCTTCATCAATGAGTTTGGAAATCGGCAGTGTCCCTTTGCCCATTTCTGAATTAGGGGCAAAAATAAAATCTTTGGAGTTGCAGAAAGAAGCGCATAAAAAAGAAAAAAGAGAAGGTAAAAAAATAACACAAAACAGAAGAAAGATTGAAGCCGAGTTAAAAAAACTAAAGCAAGAATATAATGAGATAAAGAAGAAATGGCAGAATGAAAAAGGAATATTTAACGAAGTCAGCGCCATTAAAAAAGAAATTGAACAATTGGAAAAAAATGCGCAAGAACTTGAAAGAACAGGGCAGTTAGATAAAGTTGCGGAAATAATTTATGGCAAAATTCCTCAATTAAGAAAAACATTGAAATCTAATGGAAAAACTTTAAGTAAAATTTCCGAAGAAGAAAGATTTTTAAAAGATGAGGTAACATCTGAAGACATTGCCCGTATAGTTTCTAAATGGACTGGAATTCCTGTAACAAGAATGCTTGAAGAGGAAAGCAAAAAATTAGTAAGAATGGAAAAAGATTTAAATAAAAGAGTTGTTGGGCAAAAGGAAGCTATTTTTGCGGTAAGCAGAGCTATTAGGAGAGCTCGCGCGGGAATATCCGAGGAAGACAGACCAATCGGTTCTTTTATGTTTTTAGGGCCAACAGGAGTGGGAAAAACAGAACTTGCCAGAGCTTTGGCAGAATTTATGTTTTCTAATGAAAAGGCAATGATTCGCATAGACATGTCCGAGTATATGGAAAAACATAGTGTTGCTCGTTTAATTGGTTCCCCTCCCGGGTATGTTGGTTATGAAAAAGGAGGTCAATTAACAGAAGCAATAAAACATCGCCCATATAGTTTGATTTTATTTGATGAAATAGAAAAAGCCCATCCAGAGGTGTTTAATATTCTTCTTCAGATATTAGATAATGGTCGTCTTACTGATGGCAAAGGACGGGCAGTGAATTTTAAGAACACCATTATTATAATGACTTCTAATTTAGGCGGGGAATATTTACAAGAAATGGCTTCATTGGGATTTGTTATTAACAAAAAGAATAAGGCAGAACAACAAAGGGAGGAATTAAAAGCTAAAATTCATGACGCTTTAAGGGAAAAATTCCGTCCAGAATTTCTTAATCGCGTTGATGAAATTGTTATTTTTAATCCTTTAAGCATTCAAAGTATAGAAAAGATTGTAGATTTGCAAATAAGTATAATTAATCGTCGGTTGGTTAATAAGGGGATTGTTTTAAAATTAAAGAAAGAGGCAAAAAAATATTTAGCTCAAAAAGGATATAATCCTGATTATGGCGCGCGACCATTAAAAAGGCTTATTGAAAAAGAAGCTCTTGATCCTTTAGCTGATGAAATTATTAAAGGTAAAATAAAAGAAGGAGACAAAATTATTGTTTCCTTAGAGAAAAATACTTTGAATTTATGCAAAAGTTAAAAGATTTTTTTTCTTTAATCGGGATTAGAAAGTTTCTCTTTTTTTTGGTTTACAGTATTTGTCTGATTGGCAGCACTCTTTTTTCCTTGCCTTTTTTTCAAGCTTTTTTTATTTGTTTTCTATTAATTTTCTTATGGAAAACATTTTTAGGTCTTTCCTGGTTTAATTTTATATTTCTTTTTTTAGTCTCTCTTGAAGCCAATATTTTAGTTTTTTTTGTAAAACCTCTTTGGGTAATTGGTTTTATTTTAATATTTTTAGGTCTTTTTTGGAAGAAACTGTTTGTTCCGTTGCCTAAAGAAAAGTATTGGCAGGAAATTTTATTTTATTATCTTTTTTCGTTTTGGATAATTATTTCTTACGGCCTTTATTTTTTTCTTAATTATCCTTTTTGGATTGGATTTTTAGTTTACACTTTAGGATTGATAGGTTTTTCTTATTTTTATTTTTTTTCTACCGGGACTTTACAATCAGATTTTCTACTATCATTTTTGGTTTTGATTCTCGTCAATTTAGAATTTTTTCTGCTTCTAAGCTATCTTTCCATGAGTACTTTAGCGCTAGGAATACTTAGTATTTTAGTTTTCTATTGTGTCATTTATCTTTTCCAATATAATTGGAAAAAGCTCTTCTAAAATTTTATTTTCTTGCAGAGTAAAATTTTTGAGGACCAATTTATCAGCTTTTTCTCTTTTTTTGGAAAAAGGCCTAATGCCTATTCGTATTCTATAAAAAGCTTTTGATTTGAGGTAATTAATAATAGATTTAATGCCATTGTGTCCTGCTGAGCCACGATTATAGCTTATTTTAAAATTCCCCAGACTTATATCAGCGTCATCTTGCGCAACAAATATATTTTTTAGCGGTACATTATAGAATTTTTTAAGCTGGAGTATACTCTTTCCCGAATTATTCATAAATACCAATGGTTTTGCCAAGATAATTCTTTTATTTTTTAAATCAACATAACTTATTTCAGCAAAGCGCTTTTTGTTTTTTTCCCAGCCAGAACCTCGCCACTCTTTTTCTAAAAACATAACAAAATCAGAGCCGATATTATGTCGGTTTTTTTCGTATTTTTTATCAGGATTTCCTAAGCCAATAAGAAGATAATTTTTATTCATAGATTTTCTCTTTAATATAATTAGTTATTTCTTCATAATTTTCAAATCCTTTTTTTGGTATTAGAATATATATATTTTTTTTTGCCCAATCGTTATATATAGAAGAGGTGATTAACAATTCATCAGGCGGTTTGTTTGTTATGCTAAGATATTTGATTTCACTGGATGATATATTTCTTACGATAGGAAATATCTGCCATATGATATTAAAATCCAGATTAGTAATAACATGTCCGTTTAAAGATTGCCAAATTTTTAACCAACTAATCAAATTCCAAACATCGGCTAATTTAGTAAGTTTATCTTTTAACGCGGCAATTATTTGTTGTTGATGTTCAATTCTATAGAAATCTCCGTTAGGGGCATAACGTGTTCGGATAAATTTTATGATTAACGCTCCATCTAAATGGCGCCAGCCAGCAGAAAGGTGAAAAATTTCCGAAGGGTTATGAGGGTTTACCAAGCTTGGATCTATTATATCTTTTTCTAGCCAAATATCTATTCCTCCTAAAGCATCAATTAATTTTTCAAACCCTTTTAAATCAAGAATAACAATATAGTCCATAGGTAATCCTGTGATATTTTCTACTTTTTCTTTTATTAATCCATAAGAAGTTGCTTCTGAGAATCTCTTTCCTTTATTTTCTAATTCATAAAGAGAATTAATTTTAACCCCAGTAGAACCGTTTGGAATTTTTACCCATAGGTCCCGTGGCATGGAAATCATCGAAATTTGTTTTTTTGAAGGAAGAATACTGGTGACAAAAATAGTATCAGTAAGAAAAGCGCCTCGAGATCCTTCCCCTACGATTCCTAAAAACAGGATATTAATTGGTGAATTTTCTGCTTTTTGAAAATTTTCTTTTGAGGATGTATTTAAATCATTGTTATAAGAAAAGGAGTATTTTTTTGAATCGTTTAATCCATAAAATAAAAAGAACAGAAATATAATTCCGCCAATAATTAATCCAAATGTAATAATTTTTTTGTTAATTAATACCATGCTTCTATAATCTAACATATTTGCTTTGATGGTTCAATTATGGTATTATCAGCAAGAGTTTTTATCAATATGTGGAAGAAAATTGTTCGAGAAAATATAGAAATGATTTTTATCGCTATTCTTATAGTCGCTCCTATAAGATATTTTTTAATTCAACCTTTTATAGTTCATGGTAGCAGTATGGAGCCAAATTTCTACACTCAAGATTACCTTATTATCGATGAATTGTCTTATCGTTTTCGTCAACCAGCAAGATATGAAGTTATAGTTTTTAAAGCCCCTAATCATCCGAATCAATATTATATTAAAAGGGTTATAGGGTTGCCTTCAGAAACAATAATGATAGAAGATAGTAATATAGCTGTGCTTGATACTTCTGGTACTCAGATTTCTTTGGAAGAAAACTTTTTGCCTGAAACCTCAAACACCTCTGGTAATATTCAATTAACTCTTGGAGAAAACGAACTTTTTGTTTTAGGCGATAATCGTTTAGCTTCTTATGATTCACGTAATTGGGGGCCATTAGATAAAGAATTAATAGTTGGTCGGGTTTGGCTTCGGCTTTGGCCTTCACAAAGAATAATGGCTTATGGTTTATAAGAAAAAATCTTTTCAGACGCTCCGTGGAATGAAAGATATTTCAGCAAGAGATTGGCTTTATTACGATTATATTTTATCTAATGCTAAAAAGGTTTTTGGGTTTTATAATTTTCAAAGAATAGAGACCCCTATATTAGAAAAGGCAGGGCTATTTATTAAAGGAATAGGGGAAAAGACAGATATTATAGATAAGGAGATGTATATTCTGAAAAACAAAGAAAATAAGGAATTATTGACTCTTCGTCCAGAAGGAACAGCTTCAGTAGTAAGAGCATATATAGAAAAAGGTATGTCTAATTTACCTCAGCCAGTTAAGCTTTATTATTTTGGTCCTTTCTTTCGTCATGAAAAGCCGCAATCTGGTCGTTACCGCCAGTTTTATCAATTAGGAGCGGAAATAATTGGGGAGAGTTCTCCAGCTGTTGATGCAGAAATAATTATTGCCTCAAAAGTTTTTTTGGAAAGTTTGGGATTTAAACAAAAGGATATTTGTTTGTCTCTTAATAGTATTGGTTGCTCTGAATGCCGACATGTTTATATAAAAGAATTAAAAAAATATTATAAGCAACATATCGAACAAATTTGTTCTGATTGCCGCAGACGCATAAAAGAAAATCCTTTGAGAGTCTTAGATTGTAAAAATGAGAAATGCTTATCTATAAAAAATGGCGCTCCAACTTCTTTGGATTATCTTTGCCAAGAATGTCATAACCATTTTAAAGACCTTTTAGAATTATTAGATTATTTAGGCATTTCTTATACACTGGACAAAACTTTAGTTCGAGGATTGGATTATTACACAAGAACTGTTTTTGAATTTTCTCTTAGCAGCGAAACAAAAAGCATTGCCTTAGCTGGTGGCGGAAGATATGATAAGTTGGTAGAATCTTTAGGCGGAGCGCATAGGCCTGCTGTTGGTGTTGCTTTTGGCGTCGAGAGATTAATGAACGAATTAATAAAAAAAGGCAAAGAACTAGTTGTATCAAAACCAAAAGTGTTTTTGGTGCAAATCGGGGATGCTGCAAAGAGGAAATCTTTTAAGCTTTTGGAGCAATTTCGCAAAGAAAATATTTTTCTTGGAGAAAGTTTAGGAAAAGAAAGTTTAAGAGCCCAATTAACAGCTGCCAATAAATTGAATGTGGATTATGTTCTAATACTTGGACAGGAAGAGGTTTTAAATGGTATGATAATTTTGAAAGATATGGATTCAGGCCTTCAAGAATTAATCCCTTTGGAAAAAATAACCAGTGAAGTTAAGAAGCGACTTAAAAAACAAAAAACAAAAAACAAAAAAATTAAAAATTAAAAATTATTTAAGATATGCCTATTACAGTAAAAAGGAGGCAAGGAGAAAATCTGAATTCATTTCTCGGCCGAGCGTTTAAAGTTATAAAAAGAAGCGGTGTGCTTTTGGAGGCCCGAAAAAGGAAGTATTATCATTCCAAGCCGACTAAAAGAAGTGAAAAATTATCAGCTCTTCATAAAATAAAAGTTCTTAAAGAAGTAGCTATTAAAAGAAAAAAGGGGATTCTTTAATATAAAACAATGGTTTTCAAACCTGAAGTTTTAATATATAATTTAGATAAGCAAAATATTCCTTCTAAAAGATTCTTTTGCGGCATTATTGAGAAATCCTTGATTGTTTTAAAAGAAAGAAGAAAGATAGCTCTATCCTTAATTTTTGTTGATTCTCAAAGTATTCGCCGATTAAATAATTATTGGCGAGGAAAAAATAAAGAGACTACTGTTCTTTCTTTCTCTTTTGACGAGGAAATGCTTGGGGATATTTTTCTTTGTCCTGAAGAAATAAAAAAACAAGTTAAAAGATTTAATCTATCCCTTGATTCTTTTTATCAGAAATTAGTAATTCATAGCTTATTGCATCTTTATGGATATACTCATGATAAAAAGAAAGATAGGTTAAAAATGGAACATTTAGAAAATAAAATTTTGCTCACTCTGGTTCCCAGAATTTTGTTTTCTCACTTTACTCAAAAATAAAATTTTACGAGCAATTAACGAATAATTAATAATTGGCAAACAACAAATATGCGTTCTCATATTTTAGCAATAGATTTAGGCACTTCTAATATTAAAGCTTTAGTTGGAAAAGAAGACTCTGGCAATTGGAGTGTTGTTTTGCCTGCTCATAGAAAATCCCGCGGTATTAAAAAAGGAGAAATTGTGGACATAGAAGGAATAGCCGAAGAATTAGATAATTTGATAGCAGAAATTGAAGGAATGTTAAAAAATGTTCATTTTAAAGAATCTATTATAGGTATAGGAGGCCCTAATATAAAAACCAGTCTCTCTAAAGGAGTGTCCGTAGTTTCGCGGCCAGATCAGGAAATTACTAATGAAGACAAGGAAAGGGCAGATAAAGCTGCTCAAGCTTTTGCTCTTCCATCTAATAGGACATTAATTCAAACTGTTTCTAGAAGTTATATTGTTGACGGAGTGGCAAAAGTAAGAGATCCAGTAGGGATGAAAGGATTAAAAATTGAGACAGAATGCCTTTTAATTGACGCTTTTAGTCCTAATATTAGCTATATTAATCGTTTAGGAGAAATAATTGGTTTAAGACTTGATTCAAAAATTATTTTACCATTTGCGGGAGCGGAAATTGTTCTTACTGATCAGGATAAAGATTTAGGAGCAATAGCTTTAGACTTAGGCGCTGGAACTACTAGCGCTTGTATTTATGAAAATGATGAAATTTTAGATTTACAGGTATTTCCCATGGGAGGAGATAATATTACAAATGATATTGCAGTAGGTCTAAAAACTTATGTTGATATTGCTGAAAAAATAAAAGTAAACGAAGGCGTGGCAATGAAAAAGAAAATAGGTAAGAATGAGAATATAGACCTGAATGTTTATCTGGAAGAAACTGAATCTAGTGAAAAAGTGAGTAAAAGATTTTTAGCGGAAATTATTGAAGCTCGTTTATCGGAAATTTTTGATTTAGTAATAAAAAGATTAAAAGAAATCGATCGCTTTGGAAAACTTCCTGGCGGCGTTGTTCTTTATGGTGGTGGGGCCAACATGCCGTTTATTGTTGAGTTAGCAAAAGAAAAATTCAATCTCCCTGTAAGATTGGCTAATCCAGACATTGAATGGTACAGAGAAAATCCTGATTTATCTTTTCTTCCTGTGTTGGGATTACTGAATTTGAAATTTCAAGAAGAAAATGGTTCCTTTCCTGTAGAGAACAAGGTTATTAAAAGGATTAAAGATTTTTTAAAACTTTAAAATGACAGCATAGCTGTCATCCTGAGCAATAGCGAAGGATCTCAACAACACCTTCCTTGTCTTCTATTTCTCTGCCATTATTATTTAATTTTATGAAAAAACAAAAAACAAAAAAACAAAATAGAAAGCTATCTAAGAAATTATTAAAGAAAGGACCAAGACAAAAACTAAAGCAAAAACCAAAACAAAAGTTGGTTCATAAACCAAAGCAAGGGATTAAGCCGAAAAAGAAAAGAGCAAAGAAAAAAGAAGAGAAAAAGAATTTTTTAACTAAAAATATTAGTGTAAAAATCATTGGTGTAGGAGGAGCAGGTGGAAATGTAGTAACAAGGATGAAAGAGAAAAAAGTTGATAAAGTGGAATTTATTACCATTAATACTGATATTCAGGGTTTACACAACACAAAGGCAGATATTAAATTACAGATTGGAAAGGATGTTTGCCGCGGATTAGGAGCAGGAATGGACCCAACAAGAGGAAGAGAAGCTGCAGAGGAAAATATTGAGGAAATAAATCAAGTGGTTCAAGGCGCTGATATGGTTTTTCTTACATGCGGTTTGGGAGGAGGAACTGGTACTGGCGCTTCGCCTATTGTTGCAAATTTGGCAAAACAATCAGGAGCTTTGGTCATAGCTGTAGTAACAAGACCATTTGTTTTTGAGGGGGAAAGAAGATTAGAAATTGCTGAAGATGGATGGAGTAAACTTTTCAATGAAGTGGATGCTTTAGTAACAATTCCTAATGATAGAATTTTTAATATTATTGATGAAAAAACGCCAATTCTTGATGCTTTTATCAAGGTTGACGATGTTTTAAAACAAGGAGTGGAAGGTATGGTTAATTTAATTGCTTATCCTGGTTTAATCAATCTAGATTTTGCGAATTTAAGAACGATTTTAACTGAAGCGGGGAGCACTTTATTGGGAATAGGAAAATCAAAAGGTCCGGAACGGGCAAAGCAAGCTGCCCAATTAGCTATTTCCTCGCCTTTATTGGATATTGCCATAGACGGAGCGAGACGAGTTTTGTTTAATGTCGCTGGTGGGAGAGATATGTCATTAGTAGAAATTCATGACGCAGCCCGGATTATTACTGAATCCATAGCAAAAGACGCGCAAGTGGTTTTCGGCGCCAGTTTTGATAGTGATCTTAGAAAAGGAGAAATGAAAGTCACGGTTGTAGCTGGAGGTTTTGGAGAAGAATTTAGAGAAACTAGTCGCGTTTTGCCATTAGAAATAAAAATTCCTGTGAACGACGAAGAAAAAGAAGAGAAAGAAAAAGATAAAGAAGCAAAAGAATTTGAAATTCCATCTTTTCTCCGAAGAAAAAACAAAAAAGACGACGAAGAAGAATCAAAATAATTAAATAATAATTTTGTTATTCTGAGCGAAAGCGAAGAATTTCTCAGTTTAACTTTTATTTTTTCATTCTAAATTTTAATAATATGTCCCCAAAAAGAAAATTTCATAATCATATAAAACAAGTGAAGAAAAGAGCAGAGAATATTGTTCTTTTTGATAAAAAGAAGATTGAAGAAGTTATTTATAAAGCTTTAACAGCCACTGACGAAGGTGGTAAAGTTTTATCACGGCAATTATGCACTCGCGTGATAAAAATTTTAAACAGAAGATTCAAAAAAGAAGAAATTCCTAACGTAGAGCAAATTCAAGATGTTGTTGAAGAAGTTTTAATTTTAGAAAATTTAGTAGAGACAACGAAAGCTTATATTTTATATCGTGAGCAGCGTAAGGAAATAAGAGAAAGCCGTATAGTTACCGGAGAAGCAATAAGTTTAGTGGATGAATATTTGAAAGAGAAAGATTGGGAGGTAAAAGAAAATAGTAACATGGCCTTTTCTTTACAGGGATTAAATCATTACGTTTCCGCTTATGTGGCAAAAAAATACTGGCTAAGAAGGATTTATCCGCCAGAAGTTAGGGAAGCAGCTGAAGCAGGCGATTTCCATATTCATAATTTAGATATTTTAGCCACTTATTGTTGTGGCTGGGATTTATATGATTTACTTTTAAAAGGATTTGGTGGAGTTTTTGGAAAAATCCAATCAAAACCTGCAAAACATTTTCGTCCAGCCTTAGGGCAGATAGTTAATTTTTTCTATACTTTACAAGGAGAAGGGGCTGGCGCTCAGGCTTTTTCTAATTTTGATACTTTATTAGCACCTTTTATTCGTTATGATAATTTAACTTATAAAGAAGTAAAACAATCTTTGCAGGAATTTCTTTTCAATTGCAATGTTCCTACTAGAGTCGGTTTCCAGACGCCTTTCGAAAATATTACATTAGATTTAAAAGTTCCAAATCATTTTAAAGACTTACCTATAATAATTGGCGGGCAGTCTCAAAAAGAAACTTACAAAGAATTTCAAGGGGAAATGGATATGC
Organism: uncultured Candidatus Saccharibacteria bacterium; assembly: GCA_964441595.1. GTDB lineage: Bacteria > Patescibacteriota > Minisyncoccia > UBA6257 > UBA6257 > DAOVIY01. The sequence continues at coordinate 7,192 of CAYTXM010000002.1, read as the reverse complement.
TTAATCAAGCGCTTTGTGAGGTTTATGCGGATGGTGACGCTAGTGGTAGAGTTTTTACTTTTCCTATTCCTACGTACAATATTACAAAAGATTTTGACTGGAATAATCCGGCCTATGATGGAATTTGGAAAATGACGGCAAAATATGGTATCCCCTATTTTTCAAATTTTATTAATTCTGATATGAGTCCAGATGATGCACGTTCAATGTGCTGCCGGCTTAGGTTGGATAATAGGGAGCTTTATAAAAGAGGAGGGGGATTATTTGGAGCAGCGCCGCTCACAGGGAGTATTGGCGTAATAACCATTAATATGCCTCGCTTGGCTTATTTATCAAAAACAAAAAAAGAATTTTTTCAAAGATTAGCTGATTTAATGGATTTAGCAAAAGTTAGTTTAGAAATAAAAAGAAAAGTTTTGGAAGATTGGACAGACAAGGGACTTTATCCTTATGCGCAACATTATTTAGATGGAGTAAAAAAAATGAGAGGTTGTTATTGGGGTAATCATTTTTCTACAATTGGATTAATTGGAATGAATGAAGCGCTTCTTAATTTTTTGGGAATAAATATAGGTAATAAAAAAGGAGTCAAGTTTGCTGTAGAGATATTGGATTTTATGAGGAATAGATTGGTGGAATATCAGCAAGAAACTGGAAATCTGTATAATTTGGAAGCAACTCCCGCTGAAGGGACATCTTATCGCCTAGCGTTACAAGACAAGAAAAAATATCCTGATATTATTACTGCTGGGGAAAAAGAACCATATTATACCAATTCAACCCAATTGCCTGTAAATTATACAGATGATTTATTTGAAGCTTTAAAATTACAAGATCAATTACAGACAAAATATACTGGTGGCACAGTCTTCCATGCTTTTTTGGGTGAAGCAGTTTCTGATTCTGAGTCAGTAAAATCTTTAATTAAAATTGTTTTTGAAAAATTCCGTTTGCCATATTTTACTCTTACACCTACTTTTTCTGTTTGTCCTATTCATGGATATATAGCAGGGGAACATTTTACTTGTCCAAAATGCACAATAGAGCAACCTTGCGAGGTTTATTCCAGAATTGTCGGATATTTACGCCCTGTACAGCAATGGCATAAAGGAAAACAAGAAGAATTTGGAGAACGTTCCACTTTTAAAATATAAATTATGTTGTTTGGCGGTTTACAAAGGACAACTTTAGTTGATTATCCGGGAAAAGTAGCAGCTACTGTTTTTACTGCTGGTTGTAATTTTCGTTGTCCATATTGCCATAATCCAGAATTAGTTTTGCCAGAATTGATAAAAAAACAGCCAAAAATTACAGAAAAGGAAGTTCTTGATTTTTTAAAAGAACGCCATAAATTATTAGAGGGATTATGTATTACTGGAGGGGAGCCTACTATTCAGCCTGATTTAGTTGATTTCATAAAAAAGGTAAAGAAATTGGGATTTCTAATAAAATTAGATACAAACGGTTCCTATCCGGATGTTTTAAATAATTTAATTGAAAAACAGTTGATAGATTATGTTGCGATGGATATAAAAGCACCAAAAGAAAAGTATGAAATTTTTAGCGAAGATGAGAAGATTATAGAAAAAATTGATAAAAGTATAGAATTATTAAAGAAAGATAAAGTTTATTACGAATTTAGAACAACCTTGGTTTCTGATATTTTAGATGAGAAGGATATTTTAGCTATTGTTGAATGGATAAAATCCGCTCCTCATTATTATCTTCAGCGTTTTCAGAAAGGCAAAGTTTTGGATGAAAAATTCAAAAATGCTCAACCGTGGACAGAGCACAGGACAAAGCAACTATTAAAAAAAATAAAACCGTATTTTCCCAAGTGTAATATAAGATGACGCTCTCCTCTTCAAAAATATTTCGCCAATGCGGGGCGTCTTTTTTAATTGGTGTAGTTTTATCTTACTTTGTTAATCCATCTTTTTTCTTGCAGGTAATTTGTTTTTTTACTTTTTTAATTTGCGCTTATTTTATTAAAAGGAAAAAAGAATTTATTGTTTTAATTTTAGTTTTATTAAGTTTATTTTTAGGCACATATCGATATTTTGCTGTTTTTAAGGAATTAAAAAATACCGCGATTTTTGAGGAGGCGCAAATAGAAATAAAAGCTCCAATTATCGCCGAACCTGTTTTAAAAGAAAATTATCAAAGAATTATTATCCCAAAAATTGTTGTTTATACAGATAGATATCCCCGTTATCATTATGGAGATATTATTAATATTAAAGGCAAAGTTAATCCTTTTTCTGATTTTCGTTCATACAGTTCAATAATTGTTTCTGGAAAAATGAGCTATCCTTCAATTGAACTTTTTTTCCCAGCTAAATTTTCTTTAAGAAAGGCAGCTTTATTCGTAAAAAACAAAATTACATCATCTTTACAAAAAATAATTCCTGAACCTAAATCCAGCCTTCTTATTAGTTTAATGTTTGGCGCTAAAAATAATTTAACTTCTGTTTTAGAAGAGCAAATAAGAAAGTGCGGTTTGTCTCATGTTATTGTTGCGTCTGGTCTTCATTTATCAATAATAGTAAAAGCGCTTTCTGGATTCCTGGATGTTTTATATCTAAGTAATTCTGTTAATTTTGTTGTTTCTTTTTTATTTATACTGGGGTTTGCTTTTATGGCAGGTTTAACGCCGTCTATTATTAGAGCTGCCATTATGGCATTTTTATTGATTTTATCCCGTTTTAGTTTTCGTCTTTACAATTCTTTTAATGCTTTGCTTTTAGCTGCTGTGATAATGATCTGGTTAAATCCTCTGGTTCTTTTTTGGGACTTGGGTTTTCAACTTTCGTTTTTAGCCACTGCGGGGATAATTTTTCTTTATCCTATATGGAAAGAAAGTGAATTTTGGCAACGGGATTTTTTTAATAAGAAAGGGCAGATTATTAGAGAAACAGTCCTTTCTACATTTTCAGCTTTAACATTTGTTATTCCTTGGGTAATATTTAAAATGCAGGTTTTTTCTCTAGTTGCTCCAATTACAAATTTTTTAATTCTTCCTTTAGTTCCTTTGGTAATGGCAGGCGGAGCGACAGTAGCGATCTCCTCTTTATTGTTTTATCCAATAGGGCTTTTTCTCGGATCTTTGCTTAATTTAATTCTTGCTTATTTTTTAAAAATTATTTCATTATTTTCTTTTTTATCTTGGTCGCAAATTTATATTCCTTCAATATTACATTGGCTCATCATTCCTTATTATATATTTCTTTTTTCATATATTTATAAAAAACAATGAAAAAACCTTTTAAATATTTTTTATTAATACTCATTTGCGCCAATATTTTCACTTATTGCATTATTTTTGATTTTCTTTATACACCCAAGGGCGAGGTCAGTTTTTTATCTGTTGGACAAGGTGATGCTGAATTTGTTCAAATACCAGGAGGTAATATTTTAATTGATGCTGGTCCTGGCGCGAAGATTCTTCCTGAATTGGATAAATTACTGCCCTTTTATGATAGAACAATTGATTTATTTATACTTTCTCATCCTAATAAAGACCATTTTAATGGTTTGTTTGATATATTAGAGAGATATAAAGTTAGAGCTGTAATGTTTAATAATTTATCTTATTCCAATTCTTTATTTCAAAAACTACTCAAAGAATTAAATAAAAGAAGAATATTAATAATTAAAGGAATAGCTGGTGTAAATATAAGCTGGGAAAATCAAGATAATCTTTTATTTCTTTATCCAGATACAATGGTTTCTTCTAAGCAAGATCCTAATAAATTTAGTTCGGTTGACATATTATTTTTAGGACAAAATTGTTTTCTTTTTACCGGGGATATTGGCTTTGCCCAAGAAAAGAAAATATTGCCTTTACTTTCTTGTCCCGATAATAATTCTCGGATATTAAAAGTGCCCCATCATGGTTCCCGCTATTCGTCTTCTACGCAGTTTTTAGAAAAATTTAAACCTCAGATAGCGATTATTGAAGTAGGGGAAAATAGTTATGGGCATCCTCATCCTGACACGCTTGAGCGTTTAAAAAACATTGGCGCTCAAATCTTCCGTGTTGATTTAGACGGTACAATCAGTTTTAAAGTCAAATAGTTGCCTAATATTACTTTTTATTATACAATAAAAACATTATGCGCCTTTGGATAAAAGATATTCCACAACATATTAATAAAGAAATAACCCTTTATGGCTGGGTAGATTCCCGTAGAGACCACGGGAAGATTATTTTTATTGATTTACGCGACAAAACAGGAAAAGTACAAGTTGTTTTTTCTCCAGATAAAAAAGAAACTTATAAATTAAGTGGCAACCTTCGCGCAGAATGGGTTGTAGAGATAAAAGGCATTGTCAAAGCCCGTCCCAAATCAATGGAAAATCCTAAAATGCCAACAGGTTCTATAGAGATTGAAGCGACTGAATTAAAAATATTAAGTCAAGCTTTAACTCCGCCATTTGATTTATCAACTGATGGTAAGGATGTTAAGGAAGAGGTACGCTTGAAATATAGATATTTGGATTTGCGTCGCGAGCGTTTGAGTAAAAATATTGTTTTTAGGCATAAAATAATCAAGTTTATTCGCGATTTTCTTTCAGATGACGGTTTTTTAGAAGTGGAAACGCCTATTTTAACTAAATCTACTCCAGAAGGAGCTCGTGATTATATTGTTCCTTCCCGTTTAGATCCTGGAAAATTTTACGCTCTACCGCAAAGTCCCCAGCAATATAAGCAGCTTTTAATGGTGGCTGGTGTTGAAAGATATTTCCAAATTGCCCGTTGTTTTCGGGACGAAGACACGCGCGGCGACAGACAACCTGAATTTACCCAATTAGATTTGGAAATGGATTTTCCAACGCAGGAAGATATTTTGAGCTTAATAGAGAATTTGTTTAAACAATTAGTTGAAAAAATTTATCCCGATAAAAAAATTCAAGAATTTCCCTTCCCGCGTATTAGTTATAAAGACGCAATGGAAAAATATAAATCAGATAAACCTGATTTGAGAAAAGATAAAAACGATCCAAATGAATTGGCCTTTGCTTTTGTTGTTGATTTTCCTCTTTTTGAATTAAAAAAAGAAGAGAAAAAATGGGGAGCTGTTCATCATCCATTTACAAGGCCTAAATTAGAAAAAGATGAAACAGCAGAACAATTGATTGAAAGAATAAAAAAAGATCCAGGCAAGCCATTTGCCGACCAATATGATTTTGTTTTAAATGGTTATGAGATTGGAGGCGGTTCTTTAAGGATTCATGAATCAAAATTATTAGAAGCTATTTTTGAAATATTAGGCCATAAAAAAGAAGACATTACAGAAAAATTTGGCCATTTAATAGGAGCGTTTGAATATGGAGTTCCTCCTCATGGAGGTATTGCATTAGGACTTGATAGAATTGTAATGATTTTAGAAAATGAACCAAGTATTAGGGAAGTAATTGCCTTTCCTAAAACTGGGGATGGCAGGGATTTAATGATGAATGCGCCGGCAGAAGTGGACGAGAAGCAATTAAAAGATCTCCACATTAAGACTTTAAAATCTTAAATATTTGTGCTAGAATACATTGGGTCTTGCCGGATTAAGGAACGATTCAGGACAAGTTGGTTTTATTAGGGAGCTCAATGTCTTTCGTCCTGTTGGTCAAAAGCGCGAGCACCCACTTTACTACTAGCTGATTCGACCTTAATTGCGGGTAGGACCCGCTATTTACACTCTCAACAACATCTTCTCATCTTCTGTTATTTTTTAGTTATTAATTGTTAATTATTACTATTATGTCACGAGTTTGCTCAATTTGCGGTAAAACATATCAAATCGCTACAAAATACAAAAAAGTGAAGTCAGCTTATAATCCAGTTGCTAAGCATCGCCAGTATCCTAATCTGCAATGGTTTAGAATGCCAGACGGTAAAAGAGTAAAAGCTTGTACTAAATGTCGTAAGCGTCTTTCTAAGACGATTATTTAATTTTTTATGAAAATAAAAGTTGACAAACAAAAATGCCTCGGTTGCAAAGTATGTATTCGCCTTTGCCCCGAGGTTTTTGAATTAAAAGACGGAAAATCAAAAGTGAAAGAAAAAGTTGATTTTAAAAAACACAAAGATTGTATTAAAAAAGTAATTGATTCTTGCCCTGTAGAAGCAATAAAAATTTCTAATTCCTAATTCCCCGCCAGCCCAACAAAACAACGAATACTTCTTTACTTCTCTTGCGTGTTGCTTTTGGTCTGAACATTTTAAAGAATTTAAAAAGGGAAGATACTTTTTTAGCTAAGAAATGAACATCATTACTTTCAAAGGCTTTACAAACAAAAGAGCCTTCTTTTTTTAATAAAGGAGGAATAAAAGAAAATGCTTTTTTTATTAATTGAAGAGAACGTTCACAATCAACATCTTTAATTCCAGAAGTAGCTGGTGCAAGATCAGAAATAATCACATCAAATTTATCTGGAAGATTATTTTTTTTAAGTAAATTTTGGATCTCTTCGGTTTTTAATTCAAAGATGTCTTTTTGAAGGAAAATAGCTGAACTAGAAACAGTAATTGGCTTCAAATCCACTCCTATAACTTTTCCATTAGGTTGAATAATTTTTTCAACATAAAGCAGCCAAGACCCAGGAAAACAGCCAAGATCTAGAACTAGATTTCCTGGCTTAAAAATATGAAATCTTTCGTCAATTTCTTTTAATTTATAAACTGAACGGGCTGGATAGCCTTCTTTTTTTGCTTTTTTAAAATAATGATCTTGAGGCTTATACATTATATTAAGTATATCATGTTCTTATTTACTGCCCAATCTAAAATTTTGTTTGTGAATGCTACAAAATGATAGTAAAATAATATTAATGAACAGAATGTGGCACAGTCTTTCTTGGCAAGAAGCATTGCAAGTGTTGAATTCAGATTTAAAACAAGGATTATCTGATGAAGAAATAAAAATTCGTCAAAAAGAATTTGGCAAAAACAAGCTTCCTGAAGAAAAGCCATTATCAAAATTAAAAATATATTTGGAGCAGTTTCATAACTCCTTTGTTTATATTCTAATAGCCGCTGGAATTGTTACCTTGTTTTTAAGAGAATTTGCTGATGCTATTGTTATTTGGGCTGCAGTGTTTATGGATACTACTGTTGGGTTTATTCAGGAAAACAGAACCTCAAACGCTTTAAAAGAATTGAAAAAAGTGGTTAAGCATGAAGTTGAGGTTTTAAGAA
>CAYTXM010000001.1:0-41196 GCA_964441595.1 uncultured Candidatus Saccharibacteria bacterium | reverse complement strand
GAACCCCCAACCTACGGTTTACAAAACCGTTGCTCTACCATTGAGCTACCTCGGCTTTTTTTCGTACAATTCCACTAATAAACCATGAACTACATTATCTTCTTTATCTATTCTATAAGCGCAAAGTAAAGTCCAACGAGCAGAAGAAAAATCTTCCTGCCAGAGATAAATACGAGCTAAGTTTTTAAGGGTAGCTACATCATCAGGATTTTTTCGAAGCTTTTTCAATAATTTTTTTTCTTCATCTTTTGTATCTAGAATATGTGAGACATCTATATCACTTTGATCTAACTTTTCTTTGTCAAAAGATTTAATAATGCCATTTTTTCCGTTTTTCACATCATCATTATCTTTCCTTTTCCTGATGCTTGATAAATTTTTAAAAATTATTCTATCAATTCTTAAAATTATTATCCGTGAACGAACTAAGGATTTTTCTATGAAAAGAAAAAACTGGTTACAAGCTTTCTGATAATTCTCTTTATTAAAAACCCTGTGAAATCTTTCTGAAAATTTCTCTCTTCCTTTTATTATTTCCTCTTCTTCTAATTCTTCTATAATTTTTTCGTCTTCTTCGCCTTTTTTGCCTTTAAATATAAAAATTAAACCAACTATACCTAGAATAATTAAAAGGGGGGGAAGAATATTAAACATATTAAATTTTAAAACGAATAAAACGACTAACTTCTATATTCTCGCCAAATTTGGCGACAGCTTCCTGAATTAGCTGATCAATATTTTTAGTTTCGTCTTTGATAAAAATCTGTTTATTTAAGCAAACTTCTTGAAACTCCTTCTCAAACTTACCATCAATTATCTTTTTTATGATTTCCGGTGGTTTATTGCTTTTTTTAAATTCTTTAATATATTCTTTCTTCTTCTCTTCAATTATTTCTTTTGGAATTTCTTCAGAGGAAGCATATTGTGGATCTAAAGCTGTTATGTGCATTGCTAAATCGTAAGCCAGTTTTTTAAAATCAGGGTTATTGGCCACAAAACTAGTTTCGCAACGCAACTCTACTAAAGCGCCAAATTGATTATTCGCATGAATATATGCTTCAATTACCCCAGCTTTTGTATTATTATCCTGCTTTTTCTCAGCCCGTAATTGCCCTTTTTTCCTTAATATCTCACTCGCTTTAGTAATGTCCCCCTTTGTTTCTTCCAGGGCTTTTTTACAATCTATTGCAGGAGCAAATGTTTGTTTTCTTAATTTTTGAACATCATCAATTGATACCATCGTTATTTGTTATATGTTATTTGTTAATTATCTTTCTTCGCCTGGTCTATGGCTTGGTCTACTTTATTCAAAATATAATCAATAGAAGATTTTGCGCTATCATTAGCAGGAATTGGATAATTGATAGAAGTTGGATCATCATCAGTGTCTAATATTGCCACAATCGGGATCTTTATTATACGTGCTTCTTTCACCGCAGTATCATGAATTTTAGGATCTACAACAAATAAAGCGTCAGGCAACTTGGATGTATTTTTTAAACCAACAAATTTTGCTTCTAATTTATTCATCTCATCCTCTAAATTTTTTCTCTCATGCTTAGTATATTTTTGCCATTCACCTGATTTCTTTTTTTCTTCCAATTCTTTCAAGTATTTAATCCTGTCATTTAATGTTTTAAAATTCGTTAAAGTTCCACCTAACCAACGGTTAGTAACATAAGGAAAGTCATGTTTTTTTGCTAATTCCTCAATTCCATTTTTTGCCCCTGGTATAGCTCCAACAAAAAGAATTGTACCACTTTTTTTAATTATTTTCTTAATAAAACCCAAAGCCGCCTCTAATGCCTTTACTGTCTCGTCTAAATCAATAAAAGATAACTCTGTATTGGATTTAAGAGTAAAATATCCAGCTTGTGGATGATTATAGGTCTTTTTATGGCCATAATGCAATCCCACTTTTTCCATCTCAACTCCTTCAGTTAATTGTTGTTTTTCTTCTTCCATATTATTGTGTTTTTCTAATTTACCATAAAAGATAGCAAGAATCAAGAAGTTTTAAAAAACACTACGGCTTTTCAGCCGTAGTGTTGCAGTGGGACCTTTCCTCAAATGTGAGAACATTTATTATATTATCACATTATACAAACTAAAGTCAAGCTTCTCCTATGTTTTTATTGCTTTTTTAAGTTTTTTTTGCTACAATTTTCCTACTATAGAAAATTATGAAAAAAGACGTACATCCAAAATACAATACAAAAGCAATTGTAACCTGCGCTTGCGGGGCTAAATTTGATGTTGGCTCTACCGTTGATAAAGCAGAAATTGAAATTTGCTCACGCTGCCATCCTTTTTATACTGGACAGAAAAAATTAGTAGATACTGCTGGTCGTGTTCAAAAATTTAAAAATCGACTTGAGAAAACAAAAGGAATCAAAAGTAAAAAACCTATTCTAAATAAAGCTGGAAAAAGAAGGAAAAAAACAAATAAAAAGACAAAAACCCTCTAGGTGACAAAAACAAAAAATAAATGGAACTGGAAAAATTAGAAAAAGAAAAAGAAGATCTTTTTAAGAAACTCAGCAACCCTGAGTTTCTTTCAAATAAAAAGAATTTTGAAAAAGCGTCTCGCCAACTAAAAAAAATTGAAGGAGAAATAAATTTTCTTAAAACACTAACAAAAACAGAAAAAAAGATTAAGGAAGCTGAAGAAATTTTAGCCGAAGCAACTGACGATGAACTTTTATCTCTGGCAGAAGAAGATTTAAAAAAGAATAAAGAAATAAAAGAAAAAATTTTAGCAGAAAAAGCAAAAAAGATAGAAGAAGATAACGGAGCGTCTAAAATTAAAGGCATTATAGTAGAAATTAGAGCTGGAACTGGAGGCGGAGAAGCAGCATTATTCGCGCATGATTTATTCCGAATGTATAACCGATACGCTGAAATCAAAGGGTGGCCAGTTAAAATTATTAATATGAATAAAACAGCGTTAGATGGCTTAAAAGAAGGGGCAATGGAAATAAATGATAAAGAAGCTTTTAATGACTTACAATACGAAGCTGGTGTGCATCGGGTTCAAAGAATACCAGCTACTGAAAAATCCGGACGTATTCACACTTCTACAGCAACAGTAGCAATTCTTCCTCAAATAAAAAATGTGGAAATAGAAATTAAAACAGAAGATTTAGAAGAAACATTTTTCCGCTCTTCAGGACCAGGAGGACAAAATGTCCAAAAAGTAGAGTCGGCAGTGCGTCTTGTCCATAAACCTACAGGATTAACAGTCGTGTGCCAAAGCGGAAGAAAACAAAAGGGAAATAGAGAAAAAGCACTAGAGCTTCTAAAAAATAAGGTTCTTATTAAAACGCAAGAGGAAGTGACTGGAAAAGAAGAAAAAGAAAGACGCGACCAAATAGGTCGCGCCGAGAGATCAGAAAAAATTAGAACTTATAATTTTCCACAAGATCGTATTACTGACCATCGTATTAAAAAATCATGGCATAATATCGAACAAATTCTCGGTGGAAACTTAGATGAAATAATTAAAGATATTAAAAAGGAATATCATCAGGAATAACTTCTTCTGAATCTTCCTCTAAGACAGGAAGGTCTTTCGTCTTTGAATCCGCCTTTTCTGGCGGCATTTTTAATTCTTCACCTTCTTGCATCTTTCGAGGGCCAAAACTAATATTTTCAGAAATAATTTCAGTTGTTGTCCTTTTTTGTTCATTTGCATCAACCCAACTCCTTGACCTAATTCTTCCTTCTACAAATACTAAGCGGCCTTTAGCAAGGTACTGATTACATAACTCTGCCATTTTCCCCCAGACTACCACATTATGAAATTCCACTTCCTGTTGTTTTTCCCCATTTGCATTTACCCACATTCTATTAGTAGCTACTCCAAAATTAGCAACTGATTTACCGGAAGGCGTGTTGTGAAGTGTCACATCCCTAGTAAGATTACCTATAATGAATATTTTGTTTAAATTCATGATTTTATTGTGGTTAAAGTTTCTTCCCACCGTTCTGACCCTCTATTTTTTTTCTTCTTTAAGAATTTCGCTAAGTTTTTTATCTAATTCTTCGAGACTAATGACTTTTTCTTCCTTGCCTTCTATAGATTTAGCGGCCGAGTGCTCTTTCACTTTTTTTTCTTTTCTTTCTCCCTTAAAAGCAGATTTTCTAAAGGCAGGACGTGGAGCTTTTTGTTCTTCTTTAGGTTTCATATTTAAAATCATAAAACGGATGATATCATTGTTCAATTTAAGTTCTTCTTCCAGATGAGCTAAAGAATCTTTAGAAAATCCAAATTGAATATACCCAAAATAAGCATTCCTTTCTTTTTTGATAGGATAAGCCAATTGTTTTAATTGAGGCGACTGACTGAAAATTATCGAAGCACCTGATTTTTCTAGTTGTTTCAATAAATTATCAAATTTTTGCTCAATTGCTTTCTCTTCCAACTGAGACGAAAACCAAAAAGATAATTCATAATTATTATTTTTTTGTTCCATAAATCTATTTTTTTGTAATTTGTTTCAATAGTTCTTTTGCAACCTTGGGATTTTCTTTTAAAAAGGTTCTTGCTGCTTCAAATCCTGCTCCCAATTTTATCTGATCAAAAAAGTAAGTTATTCCTCTTTTTGTAACAACACTTTCTTTAATTCCCATATTTAATAAATCGCCGCTATAAGAGATGCCTTCATTATAAAGAATATCAAATTCTGTTTCCCTGAAAGGCGCGGCCACTTTATTTTTTACCACCTTTGCTTTTATGCGTGAGCCTATTATTTCATCTCCTTTTTTGATTTGAGCTCTTCTTTTTAATTCTATTCTGACTGAGGAATAAAACTTCAATGCTTTTCCTCCGGGAGTAGTAACGGGATTGCCAAACATCATCATTCCAATTTGCATTCTTGTTTGATTGGTAAAAATAATTGCCGTATTTGTTTTATGCGCTATTGCGGCTAATTTTCTCAAAGCTCTGCTCATTAATCGAGCTTGTAATCCAATTTGCTGGTCACCCATTTCCCCTTCTATTTCAGCTTTTGGGGTTAATGCCGCCACTGAATCAACAATAATTAAATCTATCGCCCCTGAACGAACTAAAGCTTCTACTATATCCAATGCTTGTTCTCCATTATCAGGTTGAGATATTAATAATTCTTTTGTTTTTACACCAATTTTACTAGCATATTCTGGATCAAGAGCATGTTCTGAATCAACAAAAGCCGCTTTTCCTCCCTTTTTTTGAATTTCAGCGACAATATGAAGAACCAAAGTGGTTTTTCCAGAAGATTCAGCACCATAGATCTCAATAATTCTTCCTCGTGGAATACCACCTACTCCCAAAGCCAAATTTAATGACGGAGAGCCTGTAGGGATAATATCTACATCAACTTTCCTAATCCCGCCTAACCTCATTATCGTGCCTTCACCAAATCTTTCTTGGAGATCATTCATTATTTGATCCAAAGCATCTCCTTCTTTTTTAGAGGGGCTAGATTCACCTTTTTTCTCTTTGTTTAAAGATTTAACCATAAATTAGAACCGTATTTAAAGAACCTGCTCACTCTGTTCGCAGAACCTTGAAATTTAAATGTTGCCATTTTAATTATTATAATCTATATTAACAGTTTTAAAAAAATATCGCAACCCAAATTTAATTATTCAATGACAGTATAAATTATTTGTCGAACTAAAACAGTCTCGTATCCTAAAATATTTACTGCCCTAAATTGAATATTATTAGTGCCTGGCGAAAGAATAATTCTTTCATTAAATAAACTATCTCCTTCAAAAGAAATCTCTTGATCTTTAATGAAAAATCTTTTCCCACGAATTACTTTTCCGGAAATCACCAGTTCCGCTTGATTTGTGGTAAAATCACGGTCTGGTGAATAAAGAATAATCTTAGCGGGAAGGATAAAAAAACTAGCTTCATAGATAAAATAAAACAAAACAAACCCAAAAAAAAGATATTTTAATATTTTTGGACAAATATTTTTAAAAAAAGAAGTAAGTTTTGATTGATAAGTTAAAAATCTATTTTTAGGGAGTAAGTCATATCTGCCAGAAGATAAATTTCTCCCATTACTTTTTTGATAAAGCCCAAGAACTTTTTGCTTATCTAATTTCAAAAAATTAGCATATTGTTTTATCATGCCTTTTAAGTAAACAGGTGGTGGTAAATTCTCATATTTATCATCCTCTAAATCTTTAAGTATGGATAATAAAATCTTTGTTTCTTCAGAAACTTTTTCTAAAGACCATCCTTTTTCCTGACGCATTTTTTTTAAAAAAGCGCCGCACAATAAGCTTTGTTTATTATTATCATTCATAATTTTCTTTCTTTGCCTTTACAAATACCTCTCTTGGTTTAGCGCCATTAACAGGCCCAACCACTCCCTTTTCTTCCAAAATATCTAAAAGCCTGGCTGCTCTTGCATAACCAATACGTAATCTTCTTTGCAATAATGAAGCTGACGCTTTTTCAGCCTGTACCACTATATCATAAGCGTCTGAATACAATTCATCTTCTTCTGCTTCGTCTAATCCTTCAAAACTAATGTTTCCTGGAGCTGGCGATCCTTCCATAAATCCCTGCAAATCATCAGATAAACCATTTTCTTCTTTTCCAAACCCTGACTCTTCAACGATAAATGTTACTAATTTATTAACTTCTTCTTCTGAAACATAAGCGCTTTGAATTCTTCGTGGTTTGGAAACATCAGGAGCAAGATAAAGCATATCTCCACTGCCTAAGAGTTTTTCTGCTCCACCCATATCTAAAATGGTCCGAGAATCTACTTGTGAAGCTACCTGAAAGGCAATTCGCGCTGTAATATTTGCTTTAATTAATCCGGTAATTACTTCTACTGACGGTCTTTGCGTGGAAACAATAAGATGAATTCCTGTGGCCCGAGCCATTTGCGCAATTTTAATTATTAAACCCTCTAAGTCACGCCCATAGCGCGCCATTAAATCAGCTAATTCATCAATAATTATTACGATATATGGTAATGGCATTTCTTTCTTTGCTAATACTTTTAAATTATATCCTTCAATATCGCGGCTTTTATATTCAGAAAGCAAATTATATCTTCTTTCCATTTCATTTGTAGCCCAACGAAGCGCTGGAAGCACTTTTTTATAATCAGTAATAACTGGCGTCAAAAGATGCGGTATATCGTTATAATGAGAAAGTTCAACTCTTTTGGGATCTACTAAAATCAACCTTAATGTTTCTGGAGAATTTTTAAAAAGAAAGGACGAGAGGATGCTATGAATACATACAGACTTTCCCGAACCTGTGGACCCAGCTATTAAAAGATGCGGCATTTTGCTCAAATCCGCCAATAATGCTTCACCTTTTACATTTCTGCCAAGCGCAAAAGATAATGACGAAGCGGTTTTTTGAAAATCACTTTCTTTTAACAAACTCCCCAAACGAACTAATGAAATAGATTTATTCGGGACTTCCACTCCAACCAATGATCTTCCGGGAATAGGGGCTTCTATTCGTAATGGATGAGCAGCTAAAGCTAAAGCTAAATCATTTTGAAGCGCGGTAATACTGGAAAGTTTTACACCCTCAGCCGGCTTAAAAGTATATTGGGTAACTGTTGGCCCCACATTCACTTCTCCCATTTCTACATCAATTCCAAAATTTTGAAGAGTCCTTTTAATAATATTGGCATTGGCCCTAATATCACCGACGCGGGGACGAATACCTTCAGTTTCTAATAATCCTGATGACGGGAATTTATAATGACTTTTTGACATTATAAAAGCGCGCATTTTCTTTTCTGATTTAGCTTCTTTGTCTTTGCGTTGTTTATCAAAGACCTCTTCGGTTATTTCTTCTGATTTAGGGACTACTTCTTTTTCTACTGATTCTGGAAAAGAAGAAATTTCTGCCTCTTCTTTCTCTTCCTCTTCTTCTTTCTCCTTCCTTGAAAATCTAAGAGGAATATTTAAAACTAATAAAAATCCCGAGATTAAAACAGCTATATATATAATTAAAGTAGGCCAAAGCCCCAAATAATTTTTTAGCAAAGCTCCTATGGAGCCTACTACACCGCCTTTACCATTGGCAAAAATTTCAAGAAGAGAAAGAGTTGAAAGTAATATGAAAAAACAGCCCTGAAATGTAAAGCCGGTAAGATTTATTTTTTCAGATAAAGAGCGGAAAAAAACAAACGATATTAATAAAAGAAGAATAGGCAAAATAAAATATCCCCATCCTAAAAGATAATCAAAAAGTTTAAATACTCCTCTTCCTATAGGACCAGCTAGATTTAAGGAACTCAATATTAAAATCAAAGTCAAACACAAAAAGAGAATCGCATAAAGACTATTCTTGATTTCTACATTTAAGGGCGATTCTGGAATTATTCTTCTAAAAATTCCCCTCCCATTTTCCAAAAAATTGATTTTTAATCCTCTCTTTTTCTTTTTACTCATTGCTTACATTTTAACATAAAAGAAAGGGACTAGGTATACCTATCAGCCACTTTAGAAGCTCCATAAGATTCGGGTTTGGTTCTAACATTGAATCCAGAGCCTCTAACCATACCAATTATTTCTTGAAGCATTTCCTTTGTTTTCCCTTTAGAACCAATATCTACATGAACTTCAAAATCAAAATCAATATCTTTATTTTGAGATAAATTAAACAAAATTTCTTCGGCTAATTTCAAAGAGATCATTACTTCTTGATAAATTCTTTCTCTTAAACTATTAATCTTTTTTTGGTTAACTCTTCGCCAAAAAAATCTTCCTCCATGCCCAACACGATAAACAACTACCGCGCTGACAAAATCTGTAGTCCCGTGATTAGCAGAGTCTGTCCCAATCACAACTTTATATTTTTCTGTAAAATCAGACTTAATATAAAAAAGAAGCTCTTTCACAAGTTTCTCATAGCTAAACAACTTGCCACTTGGTGAATTAAACTTCTTCTTATCCATTACAAAATCTAATAGTTAATGAAAGGTAAAAGACCCATTACTCTGGCTCTTTTTACAGCTTTTTTTAATAAACGCTGATGCTTAGCGCATAGATTAGTTTTTCTTTGAGGATAAATTTTCATCTGGCTGGAAATAAAACGTTTTAATGTCTCCACATCTTTATAATCTATATCTTTTTTATTTTGAAGACAAAAATAACATTGAGGCATAATAGAAAAGTTTAAATGTTTAAAAGTTTAAGTTTTTTAACGACTGGCTAATTCTTTAAGATAAGCAATATCTTTCTCGTACCTATCAGCTATCGCTAATACACTATCTCCGTAAAAACGATAACGCGTATTAGTAGATCCGGAAAAATATATCATTGCCGCGCGCCATTCTGCGTCTCTTGTTTGTTTAGTTGCCCCCCATTTGGCTAAATATAAGGCAGCGGCAACGAAAGCATCTCTAATATCCCAAGGATTAGCAGGATTATTGCCTGTAATTTTAGATACTTGATCCTTGTAAGCCATCCATGTTGAAGGGATAAACTGAGCTGGTCCCATTGCCCCTCCCCAACCAACTTGTTTTCCGCTGCTGAACATTGGGCAGGAAACAGGAGTTGTATTAGGATCTAATCCTAATTCCTTGCAAACTTGTAAAAACGGCTGTTGATCTCTGGTTGGTTTCATTATTTCTCTCCAACTTTTACTTGGAGGATCTCCAGGACGATTACAAGTTCCTACATTTTGTCCTAAATTAGATTCTTGGGTTAAAACAGCTAAAAGAAGAGCTGGCCTTACTCCTGTACGACTACTTACCCAATTAGCTATTTCCAATGCTTCGCCAAAATTAACTTGAGTTTTTACTCCAATTAATTGATAAATACGCGCCCTTATTTCATTTGCTCTTTGCCTTGATTCAGACAACATTGTCTGATACTTATCTTCATTCCCATCAGTAATATGCCAAAGATTAACTTTTTCACTCTCTGTTGCCTTTAAATCATTCTTCTGGAGTAATTGCATTGCTAATAATTTTTGAGTTTCATCTTTGTCACTGCTTAATTTTTGACCTTGTTGATTTAAGGTCGATTTTAAAGCTTCAAGCTCTTCAATACTTTCTTGGATTTTTTCCTGAATATTATTAAGGGCATTGGAATAATCAAAAAACTCGCTTATTGTTCCTGACCCTAACAATATTTCTAAAAGCGATACCTGCTTTAATTGATAAAAAGATTGTAGGGAATTTGCTAAATTTTCTTTAGTTGCGCTTACTTTATCGCTAGTTTTAATAATAGAAGTTGTTGTTTCATCAATCCTTACATCAAGATATTGTAAATTAAGATTAGTAGATTTAATTTGGAGGCTTAATTTTGACGCTTTACTTCTTAATTCATCAATTTTATTTTGAAGAGTTTGCTTATCTTGTTTTGTCGTAGCTATTAATTTTTCATATTCGGCTATTTCTTTTTCAACTGATTCTAATTCGTTCTGTAGTTTAGTTCGTTCTTCATCATATAAAGCTTCTGCTTCTTTTGATTGAAAAAAGATTGGCGCTGTTACACTGGATTGAATAATAGAAAAAAGAAAAAAAGAAAAAATTAGCAATGAAACAAATCTTTGCCTTGTTATTTTAGAACGAAGTGAGAAAACAAGGTTCTGCGAAAAGAGTGCGCAGATTCTTGTTTTGCGTTTTTTCTTTATAATCTCTTTCTTTGAAGAAAAGAAAATATCTTTAACCTTCTTTCTATAAATGGACTTAATAATCATTTTAAAGATTTTGCTACTACTTTTTATCGCTACCTTTTTTAGAATCGTCACTTTCAGAATCTTCCTCTTCCTTTTTTTCTTTTTCAACTTCTCCACCTTCTCCCTCTTCTTCTTCTTTTTTCTCGCCTTCTACCTCTACTTCTTCCACAGTTTGATCTCCTCCAAGTTCTTTTTCAAGCTCTTCTTCTGTAATTGGAGCGTTTACTGTTACAACTGGTGTATTTTCATTAATCAAAACTTTCACTTTCGCAGAAAAATTAATATCTTTAATATAAATTGTCTGGTCAAAATCCGTGAGTGAAGAAATATCAACAATAATTTCATGAGGAATATCCATTGGCAATGCCTCAATCTCTATTTCGCTCGTTGGTTTAACCAAAACTCCACCAAGTTTTACAGCTGGTGATTCACCAGTAAAGTTAACAGGAATACGAGCTGTTATTGATTTATCCATTTCTACTTCAAAAAAATCTACATGAAGAAACGAACCATCTAAAAAATGATTGCTGACATTCTGAATCAAAACACTTTTTGTTTGTTTCTCTTTCTCATCAACAATTATTAAATTAATAATATCTGTATCCCCGGCTGCTTTATAAGCATCCTTAAAATCTTGAGTATTTACTTGCAAGGAACAAGCTGGAGTTTTCTTCCCATAAAGAACAGCTGGAATAAAACCCTGCTCTCGAAGGAGCTTATTCTGCTTACCAAAAACAATCCTTTTTTTCACTTTTAAGGTTAAATTTGTCATATTGTTTATTTATTCTAACGAAAAATCCCTAAAAAAGCAAGGTTATAGCGATTTACTCACCTAACATCTTTTTAAAACATTCAATTTTCATTAATGGATTTTTCTCATCAAAAATAGCTGAACCAACTGCTATAAAATCCACGCCTGACTTTTTAATCTCTGCTAAATTTTCTTCATTTACCCCGCCATCTATCTCGCATAAAATTTTAGGGTATTTTGTTTTAAATTCCTTAATTCTATCTAATACAAACCATTCAAATTTCTGACCAGAAGGGCCTGGAGTTACTCCTAACGCGATAATAATATCTATTTTCTTTAAATATTCATCAAGAACAGTAAATGGAGTTTCCGGATTAATAGCTATGCCTAGCTCTACTCCATTTTTGTGGCAAAGCTCGTAAATATAAGCAAAATCTTTTATTGCTTCATAATGAATAATAACTCTCTTGGGAGAAGTTTCCAGCCAAGAAGGTAAAACCTGTTCAGGATTAAAAACCATTAAGTGTAGCTCAAATTTTCCTTTTATTTTTTTGATTTTTTTTAAAACCTCGGGACTATTCCATGTTTTCCAAGAAGTAAATTTACCATCAGCTATATCAATCTGAAAAATCCCATCAAAATCTTTTAATAACTTGATTCTTTCTTTAAGTTTTTGTGTTGTCTTGGTATTAATGACTGGAATGAGTTTAGACATAAATTTTTTTTATTCTTCTTTTGTAACGTTCTTCATTTTTAAATTTTGCTTTTAGCCATTCTTTAATAATCTTTTCACTTGTTCCAGCATCAGTGATATCAGCTGCTAAACATAAAATATTAATATCATCTTCCTCTACAGCCCTTTTTGCCATATAGCCAGAAAGGCAAAGACCTGCTCTTACTTCTTTAAATTTATTAGCTACAATACTCATCCCAATGCCTGTTCCGCAAATAAGAACACCTTTATCTTCTTTTGGATTAGAAGATATTTTCTCTGCAACTTTCTTCGCAAAATCAGGATAATCATCTTCTTCATTATATTTTAAATTACCCAAATCCTGAAATTTAATTTTTTCCTGTTCTAAAAATTTTTTAAGACCTTCTTTTAAATTATATCCGCGATGATCAGTTCCTAAATAAATCATTGTTTAAGTTAATGATAATTTTTTGATCTGTTGAAGCAGTGTCCATGAGTAAGCCCATTCATTATCATACCAAATTAAAATTTTTACTAAATTTTTATCTATCACTTTAGTAAAACTTAAATCAACTATTGCGGGAGCAATAGTTTTAATAATATCAGAGGAAACTAATTGCTCATTTGTTGCCTCCATAATACCTTCCCAACTTTTCGTCTCTGACGCTTCTTTAAAAATTTTATTAATTTCTTCCACAGAAGTATCTTTCTCAGAAACAAAAGTAATATCAGCAATAGAACCACAGACAACTGGCACCCTCAAAGCTATACCATCAAATTTTCCATCTAAATCTTTCATAACCTTACCAACACATTTAGCCGCCCCAGTACTAGAAGGAACAATATTCTGACTAGCTGATCTTCCTCTTCTCCAGTCTTTTGAATTAGGGCCGTCCACTAATCGTTGAGTAGAGGTATAAGCGTGAATTGTATTAAGAACCGCTTTTTGAATTCCAATTTTTCCTTGCAAAATTTTCATAACTGGCGCTACAGCATTAGTTGTGCAAGAACCATTAGAAATAACATCAAATTTTGCCAAGTCTTCATCGTTTATCCCTAATAAAACAGTCTTTCCCTGTTTATCTTCTTCTCCTTTTGCAGGAGCAGTAATAATAACCTTTTTTGCGCCGGCTTCTATATGCGCTCTGGCTTTAATGTAGTCGCTAAATACTCCCGTAGCTTCCACAACTATATTAATTTTTAAATCTTTCCATGGAAGATTTTTTGGGTCTTTTTCCTGATAAAATGGGATTTCCTTACCATTAATAACAAGCAAATTTCCTCGTGTTTCAATTTTTTTATCAAATTTTCCGTAAACAGTATCATTTTTCAAAAGATAAGCTAAATTCTCTAAATCAGCTAAATCATTAATCGCGACAATTTGGATATCAGATTCTTCAAGGGCCAATCGAAAAAATGCTCTCCCTATCCTTCCAAAACCATTTATACTAATACGCATATTATTTAAACAATTTTAAATTTTAATTACTTAATAATTCTTTAATTGCTTTTCCAAATTCCTCGGCTGCGTCCGGACCATTCGCAGTAATAATTTTATTATCAATTACAACTGAATTATCTTGATATATTGCCCCATTTTCTTCTAAAACTTTTATAAAACTTTTATCTAATGCGGACGACCAAACAGTCGCTTTTTTATCCTCCAGAATTCCAGCTTTAGCTAAAAGAGCAGGGGAAATACAAATTGCGGCTACTACTTTGTTATTTTTATAAAAGTCATTAATTAATTTATGAAAATCTTGATTTTCTAATTCATTAGCCATACCAGATCCACCACAAAAAACAATTGCTTCATAATTCTCCAAATTAATTTCATCCATTCCAATATGAATCACTGCTTCACCTCCTTGAGTCCCCACAGCTATTCCTTTTTCAGTACTAGTTGTATCAATAAAAAAACCGGCTTTTTCTAAAACTTCCTTGGAAATAAAATATTCCTCATCTTGAAAATCTTTAAAAGCTACCACCATTAAAATCTTTTTTTCCATAGTAATATTAGTTAAATTATCATTAACAATATGCTGAGTTGTTGGAGGTGTAGATGGAGCTTTCTGAGGAGCAAAAAGTGTTAAAGGCACGCCCCAAAGAACTAACCCAAGGCCAACTATAATCAAAACTGCCGAATAAATAAATCTCTTTTTCATGTTTCTTAACTACTTCATTATAACATAACGACCTTTCGCTTCGCTCAAGAACGTTGAAATTAAAATAAGTATATTTTAATTATACCATAATTAATATTAATCATTCAAAAAAAACAGCGCTTGTATTAGGCGCTGTCTTTCTTTTCTTCATTAATGGTTTTACTAATGCCTAAAATTTCCTCTAAAACAGGCTTATTAAAACCAATAACTATTTTATCATCAATTTCTATCACTGGTACTCCCATTTGCCCGCTCTTTTTTATCATTTCTTGAGCAGATTTTTCATCAATACTTACATCAATATCTTCAAAACCCAAATTATGCGATTTTAAAAAATTTTTAGCAACATTACACCATGGGCATCCAGGTGTGGAATAAACTTTTATATTCATAAATATCTACTGAAATTAATTGCAGATTGCGTCACCTCCGGCATTACTTTCTGTAGAACTATAGGTAGGGGAAAAACTTGAATTTGCCGATTCTGTACTTAATATTGTGTCACAAAATTCTGGTTTTTCTTGAAATGCACAACAAACCACAGTTTTTACTGCTTCTGCTGTTCTTCCTCCAAAATCAAATTCACTGACTTTAGTTCCATCCAAAATTAAAGTTGGGGAACCTGTTATTTTATATTTGTCCTGATTAACAAAATCTTTTTCTGCATAAGCTAGCCCGCGGCTTCCATCTGTTAAACAGCCTGTTAACTTACTAACATCAACCTGCGCTGTTTGTAAACAAGAATCAATATTTCCTTCTTTAATATGACAATTAATATATTCCCAAAAATTATTTGGCTGCTCTTCCCGCAAACAAATCTGACGTAAATTTTCTTGCGCTTCTTCATCGTCATGCATTGATGTAATTTTACCTCCTTCAATTGCACCCATATATTCAATTTTAATATAAGAAGCTGCTTGAGGTATATTTTTAACAATTTCATTTAAAACTCTCTGCATTTGCACTCCAAATGGACATTGACTAACAACAAACGCTTCTAAAATTGGTTCTTTCGTTTTGTTAATATCATCACAAGTTATTTTCTCGCTTGCTGCAGCCGTATTATTTTCTTCTGGCTCTACTAAAGTAATCCCACTAGGAAAAAGAATCTTTCCATCTTTAGTCAAATACGAATCAAACTCATCTGTGTCAACTTTCATTTTAAATTTATAAACTCCACTTTCCTCAGACACAGAAACCAAAACAGCCTCAGCGTCATCTAACATATTCTCGCTAACAAAATCAATTGCTTCTTGAACCGTTTCTTCGGCATTCTTACTGCCAAAACTTAAAAATGACGTACCATCGCTATTCATTTTGCCATACCCAATTAAAAAGACGGCAAGCATTAAAGTAATTAGAATCCAGGATAAATTTATTTTGTTCATATTAAATTTAATTTTTATTTTTTATTTATTATTTTCGACTTTAAATTGGCATAAATATAGGTTTTAAAATTCTAACAAATTTTTTCTATTTCCACAAGACAAAATAATAGCTCTTCTTTCCTTTTTTTACAACTAAATATTTATCAAAAAAAGAATTAGATTTTTTTATTGTCTGTTGAGCGTTATTATAAATACTGCCATTAATAAATATAATCTTGTTTTGAATATCCTCTCTTGCCTGCCTTTTAGATAAACAAACTTTTGCTTCAACTAATAAATCTATCAAGCCAATCTCATTTATGTTTTGCAAAGTAATTGGAGAAGAACTTTCAAAAATCATTTGTAATTCTTTTTCAGAAAAATCTTTTATATCGTCGTAAAATAATTTTTGCGATATTTTCTCCGCTGTCACTATTGCCTCTTCACCATGAATCAAAGAAGTAATATTATTAGCCAAAGTTTTTTGAGCTTCTCTCTTTTCTGGATTTTTTTGAACTTTCTTTTCTAAATCTTCAATTTCTTGCTTAGATAAAAAAGTAAAGAATTTTAAATACTGAATCACATCTCTGTCATCAGTATTTATCCAAAATTGATAAAACTGATACGGAGTAGTCTTTTTGGCGTCAAGCCAGATTGTTCCAGTTTCTGTTTTACCAAATTTCGCTCCATCTGCCTTTGCTGCTAAAGGAACGGTTAAGCCATATGCTTCTTTCTCTGTTTTCTTCTTTATTAAATCTATCCCCGCCGTAATATTTCCCCATTGGTCGCTTCCGCCGATTTGGAGCTTGCAATTATATTTTTCAAACAAATTTAAAAAATCATATGCTTGCAGCACCATATAATTAAATTCAGTAAAAGAAATACCACTTTCCAATCTCGCTTTTACTGATTCTTTAGCAAGCATATAGGAGACGGTAAAATATTT
Source organism: uncultured Candidatus Saccharibacteria bacterium (assembly GCA_964441595.1). Taxonomy (GTDB): domain Bacteria; phylum Patescibacteriota; class Minisyncoccia; order UBA6257; family UBA6257; genus DAOVIY01. The sequence goes on along the minus strand of CAYTXM010000001.1, from coordinate 24,610 downwards.
ACCAATATCCCTGAGAAAATCTATTGCTTTAATTTTACCAAGCCAATCATAATTATTTGCTATTAAAGCAGGGTTATTTTTACTTTTAAAATCTAAAAATTGCTCTAATTGGATTTTAAGTTCCTGACTCCATTTTTCTACTGTTTCTTGAGGATTAAGCATCCTTTCTTCTTTCTTGCCACTAGGATCACCAATAAGGCCTGTTCCTCCTCCTACTAAAGCAATAGGTTGGTGTCCAGCCTCTTGAAAGCGCTTGAGGATCAGTATGGGCAATAGATGCCCAATGTGCAAACTATCAGCAGTGGGGTCAAAACCGCAATAAAGGGATATCATCCCTTTATTCATTTCCTTTCTCAATCCATCTAAATTACTTGCCTGATTTATCAATCCTCTGAATTTTAAATCATCTAAAATATCCATAAAAAAAAATTGGTATAGATCTATAATACTATACCAAAATATAAAATTCAAATTAATAAAATAGGGAGGGATAGAATTATCTATACCCTCCCTGCGAAGAGCTTCCGTCTTTATTTATTTTTTTTGTTTTACCATTCTGCTAAGGCGGTCTACTTTTTAGAAAGGAAATTAGAAAAGAAATTACTATCATAACAATCCCTCCTTTCTTTAGTTCTTATTGCACCTCTTTGTAAATATCCCTATGACAATTCCCACACAGTTGCCCAGATCCTTCTATATAATAATTGCGTTCACTAATTGGTGTTGTTATAAGATACGGTGTGGGTTCGCCACAAAGAACACATTTTTCTATTTCTTCTTTTTTCCGTTTTTTTTCTATTACCTTATTCATAACAATACCTCCTTTTTTCTACTCTTATTTTCTGTCTTACATCCTTGCAATTTCGTTTCCCAGCAAGGCTTTTCATTCTCCCATTTTTTTCTTTCTTCACAATTTTCCATATGAGCATAAAATTGTGTCAAACTATAAAACTTATTATTACAGAATGAACAAGTAATACTTCTACCTCTCCGCATTATTTCTTCTTACCTCCTTATCTAAAATTTTTTAGCTATTATGAAAGATCTAATCTAAATTCAAATCCTTGATATTGAAAACCAAGACGTTTATAAAGTTTATGAACTTTGGGCCTGGAATATCTGCTTGTGGCAACAATTTTATAACATTTATGCTTTTTTGCTTCTTTAATTACTTCATTAAGCAATTCAGTGCCTTTTCCTTGCCCTCTTAACTTTTTGTCAATATATGCATCTTCTAAAAACCCAAAAGGTCTTTTATGAAGATTATTACAAAGAATATATAAAAACGCCCTACCAACTTCTTTACCATTGACTTCTCCGGAAAATCTTATCCCTTTTACTTCTATTACTTTGTTTTTAATTAGCATAATTTCACCTCCTATTGATTATTTATGCTTTTTCTAAAAATATTTTCAAAGAACCAAGCTCTATTTACTAAAAAACTAAAAATACTCTATTACAGAGTATTTCATATTATATAACTAATAAAGATATCAGTCAAGGGTTCCACTTAAGGTTCGAGAGTAGTAGTTGTGGTGATTTCTGGAACAATTGACGGAATGTTTATAAAAAATATTTTAGGAATTTCTGATTTCAATCCTTCACTGTCTTGGGCTTTGATGCCAAAAAATACATCAAGAGAAACGCCGGGTAATCTTTTTGCTTTTAGATAATATAAATCATCAATAGATACTTGAAGTTGAAATTTATTGTTTTGAGTATCAAAAATTGACTCTCCTAAAACATTGTATGACGAAGACCATTCCCAAGACTGTCGCGTTAAATTATTATTACTCGAATCATCTCCTTGTTCGGCAAAAACATAATGAATATCATATTTTAAAATATCTTTTGGATCTTCGTCTGAAGCTAGCACCCAGGAAAAAAACAGATTGTCACAATTCTCATTACCACATTCAACATTAAAATTTTCTACATTAGTTGGTTGATGATAATAATTTGAGGAATTAAAATAAAATTTAGTATCATCATAAGCAATTAATTTTAGATAAGATCGCGGGCTATTAGCATATCCATAGTATCCAATTGTTATGTATTGATCAGGAGTAAAATTTAAACTCTGCCCATTAGTAGTTCCTGTAATATTAACGATAAAATGATTATCGCCGGGTAATTTGTCAATTCTATAGGATAGTTTTCTTGGTGCAGCAGAATTAGCCGCCATATTTTCATCAGCAGTAAATATTATACTTCCTACTTTTCGAGTGCCACTAATATAAGTAGGATAGGTTAATATTAATCCCGGATTATTATTATCTAATTCCCAGTTATACTTATCACCCAAATAATCTATTGGAATGCCGAAATTTACTGAAGGATCATCAAAATCTGACTGAAGATAGAGTGCCATAGCCGTAAAAATATTGCTTGTCTGATTTGTCGAGGGAATAAAAGGGTAAGAATTGGTTCTAAAATCAATTACTATTTTGGAAGAATCTTTCTCAAATGGATGCCAAGAAAATTCAGTAATATAAGGTATGTTCGGTAATGAAGGATCAGTGGTTGTGGTAGTTATTGGGGCTATACAATCATTAGAAAAATAACTTCTAGGGTTGGGACAATTTTGAATTTCAAAATCATTAGCATTATTATCAGAATCCAAGAAATTACCTTCTTTATACTTTCTTTGAATGCTTTGGCCTGATTCAGGATGTACCGCGCAATTAATATCACAATCATTTGCTTCTCCAAACCCTACTTTATCAACAATTTCTCTATTAGGATTTTTTAAGATAAGAATATTATTATCTGTAACAGAATAATTAGAAATTAAAATATCAGCATTGCCAGTATGTGTGCTTGAAACATGAGCAATCAAAAAATAATCCAAAGCATTAATCTTTTTATTCTCTAACAAATCAGCCGGCACCAAAGAGGAGAACTGCTCTCCTTCACTTGTTTTCTTTTGTAAATACCAGCCTGTTAAATCAGCTTCAAATTCATTCGGGTTAAAAAGCTCTATAAATTCATCATAAGCTATTGTTTTGGCGTTTTCGTCTTTCCCTGCTACCTTTATTTCATTTATTAAAATTTTAGGATAAACAATCGGAGGTAGAGTTGTTGTGGTTGTAGTTGTAGTTGTAATACTAGTAGCTGTAGTGGTTGTGGTAGAAGAAGTTGAGGTGCCTGATGAAGCAGTAGAAGTACTACCGCTACTACTAGAGGATTCAATATAACCACTGCCGTTTTCTGCCTTGGGAGTCCCATCAATGGAAGTACTGGTTTGCCAAGAAAAATCATTTTTTCTTTCCATTGTTCGTTTAGAAAAATTGTCCCCACCTAACCAATCTAAATCAGCTAAAACTTCGTCCTGAAGATGGCAATCATTATCAAATAAACGCAGCCCTTCATCAGTATTATTAAGAACTCCTATATAAATACCGTCAGCAAGAATAAAAGGGACTGAAGTATCATCTGTCCTTTCCAAAAGATAAAAACCTTCAGCAGGAATCTTATCCCCTTTTTCAAAAACAATTTTAATCTGCTCTTCTTTATCTATTAGTTGCCAATTAGAAATATCTATTTCCTGCGACGAAATATTTTTTAATTCTATCCATTCATCATTAGCGCTATTTTGAGTCCCAGTCCAAGCAACTTCATTAATAATTATTTTATTTCTATCTGGGGCTTGGTTGACATTAAAAGAACATAATTTATAGCTAAGAGTAGTTGTTGTAATTTTCCTATTTGTTGTTGTAGTGGTAAACTTAGTCGTTGTTGTAGGTAATTTAGTAATAATTATCGGTGATTCAATGGTAGTCATAGTTCGTCTAGTAATAGTTGTGTTATTAAAGGGCACGGTCGTCGTTGTGCTATCTAAATATTTAGTTGTCGTAACCACAGAACTATCAGAAATATCATCCATGATTATAAAGCCAGAATCTTTTTGAAATATATCATTAATAAAACCAGAAAGACCGCCCATCATAGCAGTCAATACATTTTTTTCATTTTTTGATATAAAATCGGATTTAGATCTTGCTTTTTCTACCTCTTGAAAAAACAAATCAATCACACCTGCACCATTTAAAACCGCTCTTTTAGATAATCTCTGCCAATAATCTTCAAGGACATTATCATCTTCTAAAGAGTAAATAGTAGGGCCAGAAGATAGTCGCCAACCTATATTATTTTTTAAAACAAGCGCTAAATGAAAAACATCGCGATTTTCGTCTTCTCCTAACACATAGAAAATTAATTTTCCATTTATTAGCTCAGGCACTTCAGAAAAAACAGGTTGTGGTAATTTATACCTTGAATCAGAAATTGAATCAGGGCTATAAAAATAATTATTAGAATAGAGAGCAATTTCATTAAAATATTCGTCAAGGGTAGTTCTTTTAACAGGTTCCTGATTTTCAATACTCTTTCGCGTTTGTCCGTAAAAATCTTTATTATTTTTAGCTGTATAGGATTCATAAGGACTACCTGCATTTGGTATAAAAAATATATGAACATTTTGCCTAGTGTGTTCTGGCACACTCATGTCCTGTATCAAATGTAAAATATGTCCAAGAGCATTAAAAGCTTCGACTCGATTCCCTTTTACATATCTATAGATAGCTTGTTGCCAAGTAAAATTAGTCTTGGAAAAAACCGGACTTTTAGCTATTGGACCAATAAGGACTGAGTAAACAGGATCATAAATGGCTTGAGCAAAAGGATTCTGCGCCCACTCTTTAGCTGTTAAAGCTGGAAAAAAACGCTCTGCCCCTCCAAATTGCCATGTTTTATTAAACACTGGATCATAAAAATGATTAAGACATCTGATGCCATCATCCTCATCAATGCTGCCTTGCATTAAAAGCTGTTTTTCTGTTTCATTCAAGTGATAATCAGAAAACTGTTGATTGTAAAAATCAACAGTTATCTCAGTCAAATTTGGATGCGTAGTTTTAGCGTCGTAAGCAAAAACAGAAAAATTAGATAAAAAAAATAAATATATAAATAAACAAATAATCAAAAAACTGGTGGGGCTTTTTCTCATATTAATTAGTGGGACTTAAAAGTTTAAAGCTTAAAACTATTAAAATTCTATTATCTTCCAAATATTAGGAAGCGATTCCTTGTCTACTCCAGTAATATTTATCGGTATTTTTAAGACGGCCTGCGCAATTAAATAATCCTCAGTATTATAAATGCGAATGACATATGTATTGTTTTCTCTCATTATCCCTTTCTGGTTATCAGAAATGAATAAGTCTTTAATCATTTCATCCCATTTATTATTGTTTTTAATGTCAGTAAAAAATTGTTTATATTCTTCTTGCTTATCCAAAATAAAATACTTACTCGCCAAACTAATGTCTTCCGTCTTTAAAGCCTGTAGAAACATTCCGTATGTTTCTTCTGGTGTTTCTCCGCCATAAATATCAGTTGCGTATTCTTCTGCTTGTTCCTGAATTTTTTTAGTTAGAATCTCTGCATCTTTTTTATATTGTCGAGCTTGTCTTACCTCTGCACTAAAATACCAAACTAACCAACTTGTGATTAGTCCTAAAATTAAAAAAATAACAGAAACAATAAAATACCACGATCTAAAAAATTTTATATTTCTTTTTTTATGTTTCATCCTTTTATTTTTTAAATTTAAAGACCCTTTTACAGGGCCCTGAAAAGAAAAAACGGTGGGGCTAAAACTCTTCAGAACCCTGTAAAAAGATCCTTAGAACTATCCCCACCGTTTTTGTTTTAATTTTCTATAATATACTCTACCAATAAAAATTATTTAAGTCAAGTAAATTGTGGATAACTTAAAATAACTATATTATCCAGCTTCTAACATTCGTTTTCTTCTGAATACAACATATTAATTTTCATTTTCTTTTAAATATTGCATATTAATTAATAATTCTTTATTAACTTTATTTCCTATAATATATTTTACAAACAAAATCTATTTAGGTCAATATCAGCTAAAAACAACTCAATTTGAACTAAAATTCTGCCTGCAGGTTGGGAGCCTGATTCCAATTACTGACAATATTAAAATCTGTTTATAAAATTGATAAATGAAATCAGATTTTAAATATAAAACCCCATTTAAAAAATGGGGTTTTCTTCTAAGTTTATTAAACTATAAACTTAATTTAAGGAAAAATCATTTTCCTTAACATTTCCTCTTTAATCCTTAAAGTTTCTACCTGATTAGTCAAAGGGACTCTCTGTTGCACAGGAAATTCTCCGTACATAATTTCATTTCTCCTTTTTTATAGTAACAATAATAAATTACGCCACCTACCAAAGGGTCGGAAAATCCTTTCAGATCAATCTTCATCGTGTAAAGGAAAATATGGGGGTAATACGTTAGAATCGGTAATCCGTATAATCGGATGACAATCGCCCTGACGCTTAATAAAAAGCTTCCCCTTTATCCAAAAATATGCGGTGTAGGGTTGGACTACGTATTGTTCCACCCCATATAACCCTTGGGTCTCAATATATTCTTTCCAAGACATTTCTTGAAAATCCTCAGGAAGCTTTGTAAGATGGGTTTTTAATACTTTTCTCGTTTTTTTGTTTAACTCGTTCATTTTTCTTACCGACACTTTCATTTTCTTTTCCTCCTTTTTTTTGTTCCATTAATAATGTCTCCATCTAACTAATAATTCTCTAATTCTATATCTATTCTTTACTTTTTCCATCTTCTTTCCTTTAGCGGAGATAAAACAAAATCATTTGGTTGTCTTAGCACCACTAACAAAAAGTCGAACACCTCCTATGCCATCAAAAGAATACGCGTGATCAGGACTTATTATGCATGGTAAACGTCCGTCGGTACTGAAAAGTTGAGCATATTCAATATTATTTTCTTTTAGAATCTTTTCTGCTTTTTGGCTTTCTTTTGAATCATTTCGTAACAAAATTACTTTCCGTTTCATTCTTGTTCATTACCTTTCAATAAATTTTTAATTTTTATCTTCATCTTCCTCTTCATGCATTTTGCTGGCAGACTTTAATACTTGCACCATCCATAGACCTGCTATAATAATTATCAATGTATCTCTATTATCTTCTGATAAACTAGGGACAAAACCAAACAAACTTAGCAATAAAAATATCGTTATTGTGATATTGAAAACAATCCCTAAAATAGCCCAAATTGACTTTTTCATATTTCACCTCCATCTATTTTTTATAAAATTAATACACACCAGGAAACTAGGTACTAACAAAGATAATAACCAATTTCCTTGTGTGTATCAGAAGGTACCCTTTTCAAAGAACTAAAAATATCCCATTACAGAATATTATAAATATAACATATTTAATCGTAGTAGTCAACGATAGATTCTAAAAACTGAGCAATAATAAAATCTATAAAACCAACTTTTTGTAGATTTCGTAGGCAGTCATTGCTCCATTAATGCCACGGTGAGGCATTGGTTCTTCTGAAACTCCAAGGCGCTTTGCCGCTTCATTTAAACTGAATTTTTCAAAATCTGAATTTCGAAGTTTCATCCAAATCATAGTAAAAAGGTCAATACGATGATGATCCATTTGGTTTTTAATCCCAGTTTTTCTAAACGCTTCAAAAATAAAAGACCAATCAAAAGTCACGTTATGGGCGCAGAAGATGGCGTCTTTTGTCTTTTCACCATAAATAGACATAGCTTCTTTAAGCGTTATAGCATTTTTCCAATCAGTTTCATTATATCCATTTAAATTTAATGCAAATTCATCTGCTGTTTCAATATGTTCAGACTTTACCTTAACATCAAGAGTATCCAGAATTTCCAGAGTTTTCTGATCAACTACTATCAATCCAATTTCAACAATTTCTTGAATTGCAAAATCAAGGCCAGTAGTTTCAACATCAGTAATCGCAATCGGCCTTTCAAAAATATGCATTGTATGCTCCTGCTTCATTTTATTTATATTAATTTAGAAAATAAACTACAGATCTAATCTCATTTTTAACCTAAAATTAAAAAAACCAAATTTTCTATAATATACTCTACCAATAAAAATTATTTAAGTCAAGTAAATTGTGGATAACTTAAAATAACTATATTATCCAGCTTCTAACATTCGTTTTCTTCTGAATACAACATATTAATTTTCATTTTCTTTTAAATATTGCATATTAATTAATAATTCTTTATTAACTTTATTTCCTATAATATATTTTACAAACAAAATCTATTTAGGTCAATATCAGCTAAAAACAACTCAATTTGAACTAAAATTCTGCCTGCAGGTTGGGAGCCTGATTCCAATTACTGACAATATTAAAATCTGTTTATAAAATTGATAAATGAAATCAGATTTTAAATATAAAACCCCATTTAAAAAATGGGGTTTTCTTCTAAGTTTATTAAACTATAAACTTAATTTAAGGAAAAATCATTTTCCTTAACATTTCCTCTTTAATCCTTAAAGTTTCTACCTGATTAGTCAAAGGGACTCTCTGTTGCACAGGAAATTCTCCGTACATAATTTCATTTCTCCTTTTTTATAGTAACAATAATAAATTACGCCACCTACCAAAGGGTCGGAAAATCCTTTCAGATCAATCTTCATCGTGTAAAGGAAAATATGGGGGTAATACGTTAGAATCGGTAATCCGTATAATCGGATGACAATCGCCCTGACGCTTAATAAAAAGCTTCCCCTTTATCCAAAAATATGCGGTGTAGGGTTGGACTACGTATTGTTCCACCCCATATAACCCTTGGGTCTCAATATATTCTTTCCAAGACATTTCTTGAAAATCCTCAGGAAGCTTTGTAAGATGGGTTTTTAATACTTTTCTCGTTTTTTTGTTTAACTCGTTCATTTTTCTTACCGACACTTTCATTTTCTTTTCCTCCTTTTTTTTGTTCCATTAATAATGTCTCCATCTAACTAATAATTCTCTAATTCTATATCTATTCTTTACTTTTTCCATCTTCTTTCCTTTAGCGGAGATAAAACAAAATCATTTGGTTGTCTTAGCACCACTAACAAAAAGTCGAACACCTCCTATGCCATCAAAAGAATACGCGTGATCAGGACTTATTATGCATGGTAAACGTCCGTCGGTACTGAAAAGTTGAGCATATTCAATATTATTTTCTTTTAGAATCTTTTCTGCTTTTTGGCTTTCTTTTGAATCATTTCGTAACAAAATTACTTTCCGTTTCATTCTTGTTCATTACCTTTCAATAAATTTTTAATTTTTATCTTCATCTTCCTCTTCATGCATTTTGCTGGCAGACTTTAATACTTGCACCATCCATAGACCTGCTATAATAATTATCAATGTATCTCTATTATCTTCTGATAAACTAGGGACAAAACCAAACAAACTTAGCAATAAAAATATCGTTATTGTGATATTGAAAACAATCCCTAAAATAGCCCAAATTGACTTTTTCATATTTCACCTCCATCTATTTTTTATAAAATTAATACACACCAGGAAACTAGGTACTAACAAAGATAATAACCAATTTCCTTGTGTGTATCAGAAGGTACCCTTTTCAAAGAACTAAAAATATCCCATTACAGAATATTATAAATATAACATATTTAATCGTAGTAGTCAACGATAGATTCTAAAAACTGAGCAATAATAAAATCTATAAAACCAACTTTTTGTAGATTTCGTAGGCAGTCATTGCTCCATTAATGCCACGGTGAGGCATTGGTTCTTCTGAAACTCCAAGGCGCTTTGCCGCTTCATTTAAACTGAATTTTTCAAAATCTGAATTTCGAAGTTTCATCCAAATCATAGTAAAAAGGTCAATACGATGATGATCCATTTGGTTTTTAATCCCAGTTTTTCTAAACGCTTCAAAAATAAAAGACCAATCAAAAGTCACGTTATGGGCGCAGAAGATGGCGTCTTTTGTCTTTTCACCATAAATAGACATAGCTTCTTTAAGCGTTATAGCATTTTTCCAATCAGTTTCATTATACCCATTTATTTTTAGCGCGAATTCATTTGCTGTTTCAATATGTTCTGGTTTTACCTTAACATCAAGAGTATCTATAATCTCTAACGTTTTCTGATTAATTATTACCAATCCAATTTCAACAATTTCCTGAATTGCAAAATCAAGACCAGTAGTTTCAACATCGGTAATAGCAATCGGCCTTTCAAAAATATGTTTTGTATGTTCTTGTTTCATTATTATTTTTATTATACCAAAAAATCGCCTTGATGGCGATTTCTGTTTTATTATAAATAACCTAAAATAATTATTTTTCAATTTTTTCTTCAAGTGCCTCCTCTTTCTTAACCTTTTCCTTCGATTTTTTAGCTTCTTCGGCTTTTGGTTCTTCTTTCTTCTTTGCTTTTACTTCCTTCTTCTTTTCTTCTTTAACTTTTTCTTCAGACTTATCTTCTGGTTTAGCTTCAGATGACTTCTTTTCTGTTTTTACTTCGTCTTTTATTTCTTCAACTGACTTTTCTTCAATCTTTTCCTCGGGTTTTTCCTCAGTTGGTTTTTCTTCAATTGTTAGTGTCTGCTCTATCTTTTCACCAGTTTCAGCTTTTACCTTTTTTTCTTTTTTCTTTCTAATAGTAATGAGTCTTTTTTTGCCTTCAATAATCTTTGCTCGTATTAAAAGATTGTAACAAGAATCTGAAGGTTGAGCCCCTTGGTTAATCCAATAGAGAATTCTTTCTTTTTTTAATTCAAATTTATTTATTCGCGGATCCCACCATCCTAAAATCTCCTTTGATTTACCACTATTAATAGCAACCTTGGAATCAACGGCTACAACCCGAAAAATAACATCTCTTCTTTTGCCTTGTCTTTGAAATCGTAAAGTTAACATAATTTATAGTTTATACATCCTAATTGAAAATGCCTCAAAAGTCAATTTTATATATCCAAATTCTTTACTTTTTGAGCGTAAGCTTGAATGAATTTCTTTCTTGGCAAAACTTCCTTACCCATTAAAATATCGAATAATCTATCAGCATTTTCCGCGTCTTCAACAGTAACTTGTTTCAAGACCCTCTGGTCAGGATCCATTGTCGTATTCCATAATTGATCAGGGTTCATTTCCCCCAATCCTTTATATCGCTGAATGGAAATTCCTTTCATCAATTCATCATGACTATTTTCAGAAGATCCTTCTTTTTCTACAGCTAAAATAGATTCACCTTTACTTTCTTCAACTAATTTTAATCTTCGTACCTTGGATTTGGAAGGCTTTTCCTCTTTTTCTTCCACTGCGCCTTGTATTTTTTCTAATACTTTTTGTTTCTCCGTTTCTGTATAGGCATAATGGAATTCTTTCCCTTTTTGGATGCGATACAAAGGAGGTTGCGCAATATAAAGGTATCCAGCCTCAATAATCGGCCTGAAATAACGGAAAAATAATGTTAAAAGCAAACTACGAATATGAGCGCCATCAGAATCTGCGTCAGTCATTATAACAATCTTATGATAACGAAGTTTATCAATATTAAAATCTTCACTTACCGCAGTCCCCAACGCAACAATTAACGCTTTTATTTCATCAGACGTCATCATTCTGTCAAAACGGCTTTTTTCTACATTTAAAATTTTACCTTTTAAAGGAAGGATCGCTTGAGTGTTTCTGTTTCTCCCCATTTTGCTCGAGCCGCCGGCAGAATCTCCCTCAACTATAAACAATTCAGATTCTTCCGCGTTTTTTGAAATACAATCAGCCAATTTCCCCGGTAAAGTCATCCCTTCCAAAACCCCTTTTCTAAGAATATTCTCTCGGGCTTTTTTAGCAGCCTGTCGCGCTCGAGCGCTTAATAAAGATTTTTCAAGAATTCTTTTAGCGTCTTCTTTGTTGCTCTCTAAAAATTCCTTAAAGCTTTCTCCCACAACTTGCTCTACAGCAGTCCGTGCTTCTGGATTTCCTAATTTTGCTTTTGTTTGCCCTTCAAATTGAGGCTCTCTTAGCTTTACGCTTATTACTGCTACTAACCCTTCGCGAGTGTCTTCTCCAGTAAATCCATTGTCTCCATTTTTAAATATTCCCTGTTCTTTAGCATAATCATTTAAAGTTCTTGTTAATGCCGACCTAAAACCAGTTAAATGCATCCCTCCTTCTGGGGTATGAATGTTATTGGCAAAAGCCTTTTCTGTGCTCTCAGAATCATCAGCATAAAGTAAAGCAACTTCAACTAAAATTTCTTCCTTTTCTTGCTTAATATAAAAAACATTATCAGTTAAACAATGGGAATCTCTCGCCAAATATTGGGCTAATGTAATAATTCCGCTTTCAAAATAAAAAGTGTAAGAAGAAATAAGAGCGCCCTCTCTATCATCTTTAAATTTAATTGTAGTACCTGAAGTAAGATATGCTTGTTGTCTTAAATGATCAAGAATTTTTTTTGTATCAAACTTAATCTCTTTAAAAATTTCCGGATCTGGCTCAAAAATAATTTTTGTTCCGGATTTTTCACACTTTCTTATTTTTTTAAGTTTCGCCTTTGGTTTCCCCCGATTATATTCTTGGCTATATAATATGCCATCACGACAAATTTCTGCTTGTAAATATTCTGAAAGAGCATTTACGACTGATATGCCAACACCATGTAGTCCACCGGCTACTTTATAAGATTTTCCTCCAAATTTTCCACCAGCATGCAAAGTGCACATTACAGTTTCCAACGCTGATTTTTTGGTTTTTTTATGAATATCTACAGGAATCCCTCTTCCATCATCTGTCACAGCTACTCTATTTTCTTTTAATATTTCTACTTTAATATCTTTAGCATAACCACTCATTGCTTCATCTATAGAGTTATCTACGACTTCCCAAATAAGATGATGAAGACCATCTACTCCAGTAGACCCAATATACATACCAGGCCTTTTTCTAACAGGGTCCAATCCTTCCAAAACATAGATATCTTTAGCTGTATATGAATTTTCTTCTATGTTACTAGGGGTATTTTTAACTTTTTTTATTTCTTTTGGTTTTTTCACAGGTTTAGTCATATTAATTATCGAATTTCTGACCCAATGTCTTTTAACACTTTATAAATTTTCTCCATTTCTTTATCTACTTCTATGTTCTTTAAAGTATGGTCATTAGCGCGAAAAGTCAAATGAAAAGACATGCTTTTCGTACCTGATGAAAGATTTTTTCCCATATATATATCAAATAAATCCACATCTTCAAGATCAACTGGGGAAGCTTTTTGAATAACGTTTAATATTTTATCCACTAAAATATTCTGGGCAATAATAAAAGAAATATCCCTGATAATTGCCGGGTATTTTGGAAGTGGCTGAAATTCTCTTTCTTCTTTAACAATTTCTAATAAAGGTAGAAGTTTGATCTCCCAAAAAACCAACTTATTTTCACAATCATACTTTTTTAACAAATCTTTTTTAGGATTACCTATCGCGCCGATTAAATCTTTGCCTTTGTAAATCACAACTCCTTGCTCTAATAAAAGCGAATATTTAGTGCTTTCTAATGGTTTGAGATTGTAATTATCTTTATCTATTCCAAATTTACTAAATAAATCTTCAATAATCCCCTTTGCTTGATAAAACATAGAAGGACCATCCCATTTCTCTTTTCGAGTCAAAACCCCTGAAAGAACAAAATATTCCTTCAAGTTTGTATCGTCTTTGAAATAAGTTTTGCCTATTTCAAAAAATCTAATTTTATCAGCGAAAGAAAAATTATAATTTACATTTTTTAAAAAATTAATCAGAAGAGTCGGGCGTAAATATTTAGTCAAAGCGCTAGTTGGATTTTGTATTTCTATAAGTTTCTGCTGCCATTCATTTGGTAAAATATCTTTGTCTTCCTCTGATATAAACGAATAATTATATACTTCCTCCAAGTCATAGCCCTTTAACCAATCTTTTACTTGCTGCCGAAATTCAAAAAACTCATTTTGTGAAGGAAGATTTAATATTTCCTGTGGGATAATCGCGTCTATTTTATTAATTCCATATAAACGGGCTGCTTCGCCCATTACATTTTCTTTTATCTTCATATCATTTCGAAAGGGTGGCGGAAAAACCAAGAGATAATTTTGCTTTTCTTGAACAGAAAAACCCAAAAGAGAGAGATAATGAATAACCTCCTTTTTTTTAATCGGCCATCCTAAAAACTTTTCCCAGTTTTCCCATTTAATGGGAATCGTTATTTTTTCTTCTTTAGAAATCTTTTGTGATACTTTCCCTTTTAATATATTTCCACCAGCTACTTTCTGAATTAATTGGGCTAAACGATCAACTGCATAGTCAGTTAAGTCTAAAGGAATATTATGCTCAAACCTCCACGAAGCGTCAGTTCTCAATCCTAATTTTTTTGAGGTAAGTCTAATATTTACCCCAATAAAGTTAGCGCTTTCTAAAACTATATTTGTTGTATGTTTACTAATACTGGATTCCTTCCCTCCTTTTATTCCAGCTAAAGACAATGGACTTTTATTGTCAGCGATAAGCATTATGTCTTCATCTAAATCATATGTCTCATCTTCCAATGTGGTAATTTTTTCATTTTTCTTCGCCTGCCTTATAATTATTTCTTTTTTGGCTTTTTTACCAACAATATCTGGTTTGTCGCAAATTTTATCAAAATCAAAAACATGAAGCGGCTGACCCGTTTCCAACATTACATAGTTAGCAACATCTACAATGTTATTAATAGAACGTACGCCGCAATCAGCCAATGCCTCTTTTAACCATTTTGGGGATTCTTTTACTTTCACTTTCTGAAGTATTCTTGCTAAATAACAATTACAATTTGAACTTTCTATTTTTATGTCTAAAAGATTTTTAGCAAATACATTTTTTTCCTTTAAATTAATTTTAGGATAAATAAATTTTTTCCCTAAAATTGCCCCGATTTCCCGGGCCAAACCTAAATGACCCGATGCTTCAGCAATTTGATTAGATAAAAGATCCACATCTAAAACTGGCCTCTTGCTGTTATGCTTACTGTTATGCTTAACCATTGTTTCGGCAAAATACATTGTTAAAATATCTGCCAATTTTTCAGGCGTTTCTTTAAACTTTAATAAATCTTTTAACCAATTGTATGAAAATTTCATAATTTAAAATTGCTCTAAAAATCTTACATCTGGAGAAAAAAATAATCTAATATCGTCAATACGATATTTAATCATAGCAATTCTTTCCACTCCAAGCCCAAAAGCAAAACCTTGCCATCTATTATTCGCGTAACCAGCTCTTTTGAATAAATCTGGATGAACTATACCTGCGCCCATTATTTCCAACCATTCATCTTTCACTTTTGACTTTTGCCCTTTGATTTTTGATTTCATTTTAATATCCACTTCAACTCCAGGAGACACAAAAGGAAAATAACTTGGCCTAAAACGAACCAAAACCTTCTGTTTAAAAATATCCTCTACAACCTCCTCAATTATGGCCTTAAAATTGGATAAACTAATATTTTCTCCTACCATTAACCCCTCTATTTGATGAAATTGAATTTCATGGGAAGCATCAGTTGCTTCATAACGAAAACATTTACCAGGAACAATTATGCGAAAAGGGGGTTGATGAGTTTCCATAAAACGAACCTGCATTGGGCTGGTATGTGTCCGCAATAACATTTTTGACTTTTGATTTTTGTGCTCTGGTTTTATCCAAAGAGTATCCCACATTTCTCTAGCAGGATGACCAGCTGGAATATTTAAAGCGTCAAAATTATAATATTCGGTTTCTATTTCAGGCCCTTCTATAATAGAAAAACCCATTTTTTGAAAAGAATTAGTTATGTCGCGTAAAATTAATGTCAAAGGATGAAGATGCCCTTGTCGCATTTTCTCACCTGGTTGAGTAATATCAATAAAATCTGAAGAAAAAGAAGCGTTGCTTTCTATATCTATTTTCTTTTCTTTGTATAAAGATGAAAGAAATTGACGAATAGTATTGGCTTTTTGTCCTTGTTTTTTCTTTCCTACTAAAGATAATTTGGATAAAGAATTAAAAAATAAAGAAAGGGCGCTTTTTCTCCCTAAATATTTAATACGCCATTTTTCTAAATCTGATGTATTTTTGACTAAAGAAATGCTATTTTCAGCTTCTTTTTCTATTTGGCCTAAGTCCATTTATGTACTTTTTAATACTTATATTTTAACACTTATTGTTAATTTTACTATAAAATAGTCATTTTTTCAACCCACATACCAAAACTAAAAAAATAGTTCTTCTTGCGAAAAAGTAAAAAAAATTATACAATAAAATAATGCGATTGGTATGAAATTTTAAAAGTTTAAAGGGTTAAAAACATGTCAGGACATTCCAAATGGTCTAAAGTAAAATACCAAAAAGCTGCTAAAGACCCAAAAAGGGCCAAGGCTTTTTCTAAATTAACCGCCATAATCACTGTGGCGGCAAAAGATGGTGGAAATATAGATTCCAACTCCAAATTAAGAATGGCTGTTGATAAAGCAAAGGAATTTGGAATGCCTAAAGAAAATATCGAAAGAGCTATAGATAGAGGGTCTGGTGAATTAGATGATGGGAAAAAAATAGAAGAAACTTTCTATGAGGCCTATGGTCCGGGAGGGTCAGCTCTTTTAATCCATGCTATTACAGACAACAAAAACCGCACGTTAGCTGAACTGCGGCACTTACTTCAAGAACATGGGGCTAAAATGGCAGACCCTGGAAGTGTTCGTTGGATGTTTAAAGAAACAGGAAAAATTGTCTTGCCTAAAAAATTTTGGAATGATGATATTTCACTTGAGGTTATTGAAAATGGAGCAGAAGAAATAAATGAAGAGGATGAAAAAATTATAATTTATACTGACCCGCAAAATCTTGCTTTGATCAAAAACTTTCTTGAGAAAAAAATAGGTCAAGATATTGTTAAAACTGAATTTGATTTTATTAGCCAACAACCAATAGAAATTACTAATAAAGGAATCACCGCAAAATTAAATAACTTATTCGATGCCTTAGATGAACATAATGATGTAGAAGAAATTTATTGTAACGCTGATTTAAAATAACAAAACAATGATAATTTTAGGAATTGATCCCGGAACAACTCGAACAGGATGGGCTTTTCTCCGTGTTGGAAGAAAAGATATTAAGCCAATAGATTATGGGTGTTTGGAAATATCTAAAGAAAGTCAGGGAGAAAGATTAGAAATAATAGCTCGAGATATTAATTCGTTGATAAAAAAATACAAGCCATCGATAGTCGCCATAGAAAAAATATTTTTTTTTAAAAACGCTAAAACTGTTATGAGTATTAGCGAGGCCAGAGGCGTTATTTTATTAATCGCTCAAAAAAACCGTTTAAAATGTATCGAATTAACGCCACTTGAAATCAAACAAAACCTTATAGGGTATGGAAGGGCAAATAAAAAAGATGTCCAAAAAACAATCCAATGCTTTTTCTCTCTAGAAACAATACCTAAGCCCGATGATACTGCAGATGCTTTGGCTGTTGCTTTGGCAGGAATTAATAAATTAGGAATAAAATATTCAAATTAAAACAAAAGTGATAAAAAAGACTATTTCATTTTTCCTTCTACTAACTTTTTTGGCTCTAATACTATTGGGCTTTTTTTTGATTTTCCTCGCTGAAGGATTACCAGACCCATCTACATTTGACCAACGAATTGTTGCAGAGTCAACAAAAATATATGACCGCACTGGGGAAATCTTACTTTATGAAATACATGGCGGAGAAAAAAGAACCATTATAGGAATAGACGAAATGTCTCCATACATTATCAAAACAACCCTCGCCGCAGAAGATGATAATTTTTATAACCATAATGGCTTTTCTTTTAAAGGATTCGCCCGTTCGATTATTCATAACCTGTCCCATCCAGGGGATCTCCGGGGTGGCTCTACAATAACCCAACAATTAGCTCGTAATGCTTTCCTCACCATTGATAAAACTTTAGTGAGAAAGCTTAAAGAAGCGATTTTAACTGTAAAAATTGAAAAAACATACAGTAAAAACCAAATTCTGGAAATGTACTTAAACCAAATTAATTACGGGCATAATGTTTACGGGATTGAATCAGCAAGTAATTTTTATTACAGTAAAGAAGCTAAAAATCTAACGTTAG
Source organism: uncultured Candidatus Saccharibacteria bacterium (assembly GCA_964441595.1). Taxonomy (GTDB): domain Bacteria; phylum Patescibacteriota; class Minisyncoccia; order UBA6257; family UBA6257; genus DAOVIY01. The sequence continues at coordinate 6,585 of CAYTXM010000001.1, read as the reverse complement.
CTGAAGCAGCTTATCTAACCAGCTTGATTCAATCACCAAATTATTTGTCCCCATTTGGAAATCATTTAGAAGATTTAGAAAATAGAAAAACGTGGATCATTTCACGAGTGAAAATACTCAATTATTATTCAAATGAGGAAGTAGAAAAAGCTCAGCAAGAAAAAGTAATCTTTACACCGCCAAAGGTAAAGTTTAAAGCGCCTCATTTTGTAATGTACATCCGTAATTTTCTCTATGAAAGATTTGGTGAAGAAGAGCTGGAAAAGGGAGGATATACTATTATTACGAGCTTGGATATGCGTCTTCAAAATTTAGCTGAGGAATTAGTTGAAAAATACGGAAATCTTAATGAAAAAAATGCAGGAGTACAAAATTTAAGCCTTTTAGCTGAAGATCCAAAAACAGGCCAAATATTAGCGATGGTAGGATCACGCGATTATTGGAATTTAGATTCTGAAGGAAATGTAAACACTACTTTAAGCACTCGGCAACCAGGATCATCATTCAAGCCAATTGTTTATGCTACTGTCTTTAAAAAAGGGTTCTTGCCAGAAAGTATTATTTTTGATACTGCTTCAAATGGTGTCACCGCAAATTTTTCTACAGACCCTAATAATCCCTATACGGTCACAAATTATGACAGTAAAACGAGAGGACCAGTAACTTTTAGACAAGCTCTCGCCCAATCTTTAAATATCCCCTCAGTAAAAATTCTATATTTAGCTGGTATAAAAAATTCTATAAAAACAGCACAAGATTTTGGAATTACAACACTAAATGATTCTCCAGAACATTATGGATTAAGCTTAGTTTTAGGTGGTGGAGGAGTAAAATTAATAGAGATGGTCCATGCATACACTGTCTTTAATCAAGAGGGAATTTATCACCCACAAATAAGTATTTTAAAGATTGAAGATAAAAATAATCAAACAATCGAAGAATTCTCATTGCAAAATAAAAAAGTATTAGATGAACAAATAGCCAGAAGCATTAATAGTATCTTATCTGATAATATTGCTAGAGCCCCTACATTTGGATGGGATAATCCATTATATTTTTCTAATTTTCAAGTAGCAGCTAAAACTGGAACAGACTCTGAATATAGAGATGCATGGACAATTGGTTATACTACATCATTGGCTGCTGGAATTTGGGCTGGGAATAATGACAGATCTATAGTTAGTAAGACAGGGTCTCCAGGATCTATGATAGCCGCTCCTTGCTGGCATGAATTTATGGCAAAATCAATAGAATTTTATCCTCCAACAAATTTTATTGAACCACTACCATATACTAATGATCAAGCAATGAAAAATTCTATTCCAATGCTTAATGGAAATTATATAAATGTAAAAGAATATAAAAATATTCAGACTGAAGAAATTGTCAGTATTAATGAAATTCATAATATTCTTTATTACGTAAACAAAGATAATCTCCTTAACTCTCCACTTGCCAACCAATTAAGTGATCCTCAGTTTTTGAATTGGGAAATTCCTGTACTTTTATGGGCGCAAAAAAATATTGTTAATTTTAGTGAAGAATATAATAAATCTTTAGGCACTGATTATATACCCATCAATACCGACACTACACAAACAACAATAAATTTTCCTGATGTCCCCAAGATTGAATTTCTCTCGCCTGAAAGTGGCAGTTTTATTGATACTGATGTTGACTTAATTATTAAAATTAATAGCCCCATTGAAATAATAAACACCCAAATTTATCTTAATAAAATATTACTTGGGGAATTAAATAAGATAAATAATGATATCTATTCTTATAAAATAGATTTTAATAATCTAGTTAATCAAAACGAAATAAAAATTGAAGCTATTGACAGCTTCAATCAAAAAAGCACAACAGCAATAATTGTATTCAGGTAATTATCTATCCGATTGTATAAAAAATTTTATTAATTTTTACCTTAGGAATTCTTTTTTGAAGATAGGCTCTTAATTGCGGTTCCTCTAGCCGTAACTCTGATGAAATAACAGCCCTACAACATTTAATTGTTAATATGTCTTGCTTTAAAGAACTGGCCCTAGCTATGTCCAATGACCAGCTCTTTTTTTCTTTAAAATATTGGTTTATCACATTAATCGCTTCTTGCCCCTGAAAAAAACTTTTAAATCTTTTGGTTTTTGACCAATTTTTTAATGCTTGTTTAATTGATGTAAAAGCCATAGAGTAAAACGCCAAATTAAATTTTAATCGGCATCAAAATATAAGAAAAACTATCATCGGATTTTCCGTGAATTAAGCCTGGATTAATTTCTTTATTTAATTTGATAATTACCTCGTCTTCTTTAATTGAATATAATCCGTCTAATAAAAAATAATGATTAAAACTAATTTTTAATGGGTCGCCATTTATGTCTTCTGGAATCAGGATGGTATGGCTTTTTCCCAATGAAGGATCTTGAGCCTCAATGACGATCTCTTTTTTTGATGGATTGAAATCAAATACAACATCATTTATCCTTCCACTGAATAAGCCAACAATTTTAACGGCTTCAATCAATTTCTTCTTATTTAAGATGGTTTGATTTTTAAAATTAGATGGGATTATTGACGAATATTTTGGATATTCAGCATTAATCAGCCTGGATATTAAACGAACATTATTCAATGAAAATTGAACTTGATTAGACTCTGGTGAAATTTTTATTACACTACTAACTTCTTCTATTTCCTCTTGAATAATTCTTAGAACTTCTTGCGCTGTTCTTAATGGAATTATCATTTCTAAATCATCTTTTATATTAGTTTTAATCTTTTCAGATGAGATATTTTTTTCTGCTAAACGAAAACTATCAGTACCAACTAATTTTAAAATATTTTTTGAATTTTTATTTTCTAATTTAAAGAAAACACCATTCAATTCTGGTTTTGGAGAAGTGTAACCAACACTTGGAATTACTTGTTCTAATGCTTCTTCAAAATCCTTTTTTTCTATTTCTATATATTTTTCTGTTTTCGTTTCTGGAATAATTGGAAATTCATCGGGATTTATTCCTTGAAATATTGTATTATAATTTCCACTTTTGACTAATAGAACATTTTTACTTTCTTCAATTGTAATTTTTTCTTCGGATAAATTATTTAAAAACATAGAAAAGGTTTTTGCAGGAATAATAAATTTTCCTTCTCTTTCTACTTTTCCTGAAATAATCAACTCTATTCCAATTTCCAAATCAGTAGCTAAAAGGTGGAGTTTGTTTTTATTTGTTTTTAAAAGAATATTACTCAAAACCGGAAGGGTGAGATTTTTCCCTGTTATTTTTTCCGCTAAATTAATAGATTTTTTAAAATTATCAACTAAAGTAATAAATTTCATATTTTTTTACTAATTATTATTTATTTATATAATTAAATATATTGTTATTATTAAGGGCGAGTATTATGTGTATAAATGATTTTTTTGAAGACAGTATTCATTATTAATATTTTTTAAAATGGATAACTAGTGAATAACTAATGAATAATTTGGAGAAAACATGGGGACAAGAATTGGAAGTTTAAAGTTTAAAACTTAAAGTTTAAAGTTACTCACTGTTTACACATTATTTTATCAACAATATATCCACCACACTACTTATTATACAGCATTTCCTTCAAAATAGTTATTTCTTGGCAAAAAACAGGATCTTTTTCGATTTCAGAAGATATTTTTTTATACGCATGAATAACAGTGGTATGGTCGCGATTACCTAATTTCTCGGCGATACTAGTATAAGAATAGCGCAATTCTTCTCTTAGAAGATACATTACAATTTGCCTTGGTTTGACTAATTCTTTTTTTCTAGAACGGCCCAAAACGTCATCTTCTTTAAGATCATAAAAAGCAACAATTTTTTTAATTACTTCTTTTGGTGAGATATATTTATTTGATTTATTTAAGATAATAGACAGTATTTTTTTGGTTTCTTCTAAAGAAATTGGACTATTTTTAAGACGCGCATGCGCAATAACCCTGTTTAACGCTCCTTCTAATTCCCTAACATTTCTTGGGATAGCTTCGGATATATACTTAAGAACATCACTATCTATAAGATTTGATACATCCTGACTTTTATTTTCTAAAATAGCTAATCTTGTTTCAAAATCAGGATAACCAATATCAGCTATCATACCTCCTTCAAATCTAGATCTTAGCCGTTCTTCAATGGATGGAATAGATTTTGGTGGGCGGTCAGAGGTAAAAACAATTTGTTTATTCTTGCCATACAATGTATTAAAAGTATGAAAAAGTTCCTCCTGAGTTTTATCTTTTCCGGCAATGAATTGGACATCGTCGATTAAAAGAAGGTCAAGATTTCTAAAGCTTTTTTTAAACCACGTCATTTTTTGATTACGGATAGCATTAACTAAATCATCTGTAAATTTTTCCGAGGAAGCATATAAAATTTTTAATTTTTTCTTCCCTTTTTTTAATTTATTTCCAATAGCCTGAAGAAGATGTGTTTTTCCTAATCCAACACCGCCGTAAATAAAAAGAGGATTATATTTTTTTCCTAAATTTTCTACTACTGCCAAAGCTGCTGCATTAGCTAATTCATTATTTGTCCCTACAACAAAATTTTCAAAAAGATATTTTGGATTAAGATTGGTTTCAGAATCAATATTAAGTTCTAATTGTTCATCTAAAACTGATGATTTTGAAATAGTTGAAGAACGTTTTGTCTTTCTGGTCTCTATTTTTTTTAGGGAGTCTTTATTGGTTGTGACTGAATATTCAATCTTTTTTATTTTAGAATCTAAGCCGTAGAGAGCATGTAAAATTTGTTTATGATATTTATTTTCAAGCCATTCCTTTGTGAAGCTGGATTGGACTCCTATAAAAACTGTCCCATCTTTGATGTCTAAAATAAATGTATCTTTTAGCCATGTTTGGTAATTAGCTTTTGAAATATTTAATTGAATTTCTCCTAAAGCCGCCTCCCAAAGTTCTTTTATATCCATAATTAAAATTAGTATATTTTATAGTATAAAAATAAAATTTAGTTTCCGCAAGGAAATTGTTCTTTTTTGGGGATAAACTGTTGATAATTAGTGAATTTGATATTCAACGCATATTTTGGTATGCTATTCTAAGTTTAATAAGTTTAAATTTAAGATTCAATATTATGTCAGTTACTTATCAACCAAAAAAGAAAAAGAGAGCGAGTACGCACGGATTTTTAAAAAGGATGTCTTCTAAGGGAGGAAAAAAAGTTGTCAGTAGACGAAGGCAAAAGGGAAGAAAAAAATTAACCCCTTAGGAAATGCTCAAAAAGAAAAACAGAATTATATCTTCTGTTATTTTCAAAGAGATTTTTACGAAAGGCAATACAAGAGAAAATGAATGCTTTAAAATTATTTTCAAAAAAAATGATTTAAGCTATCCTAGATATGGAATTGTTGTTAAGGCTCAAAACAGTAAATCAGCTGTACAAAGGAATGTTTTAAAAAGAAGAATTAGAGATATACTCAAAAAATCTTTATTAGTTTCTTCAAAAGGATTTGATGTTGCAATTATTACAAAGAAAGATTGCTTAAAGATGGACTTTTTAAAATTAAAAGATTCTCTTGATAAATTATTAACATTTTAATTATGAACATTTTTGAATTATTGATTTTTCAACCATTATATAATCTTTTAGCTTTATTCTCTAGTCTAACAAATGGTGATTTGGGGTGGGCTGTTTTAATTTTGGCGGCAGTAATTCGCCTTATTATTTGGCCTTGGTATAAAAAAGCTATGGGAGATCAAAGAAAAATGGCAAAATTACAACCCAAGATTAAAGAAATTCAGAAGAAGTTTAAGAAAGAGCCAATAAAAGGTAATCAGGAGATAATGAAAATTTTTAGAGAAGGAAAGATTAATCCTGGCAATTCTTTTTTCTTTATTTTTTTTCAAATGGCCATCTTTATTTCCCTTTATATGTTTTTTAGACAAGCTATAGCAAATGATTGGAGCCCTTATCTCTATAGTTTTGTTAAGTTACCAGAGCAAATAAATTATTTATTTCTTGGTATTGTTGATCTTAAGGCTCCAAGCCTTGTCCTTGCTGTTATTTCAGCTTGCTCGAACTCTTTTTTAACTTTTATTCAACCAAGCTCAGGGCAGAACAAAGCAATGTTGCTTGGCTTTCCTTTTATAATTTTATTTTTCTACCAAAAGTTTCCTGCGATTGTTATTTTATACTGGATAGGATTTACTCTGGTGAACATTTTACAGGAGTATATGAATAACAAGGACACTTCAAACACAGATCAAACATTAGGAATAAAAACTATTAATTAAGTATGGAAACATTGAAACTGAAAAAATTTTTAGAAGAATTGCTTACAATTATTGGTTTTGTAAATTTTGAAATTAGTATGCAAGAAAGTCCTCAAGATAAGCTTATTCAGTTTTCAATCAAAACTGATTCAGAAATTAATTATAGCGGACTTTTAATAGGACGTGATGGAGAGAATTTGCAGGCATTAGAATATTTATTAAATATCTTTTCAAAAAAATGCTCCAATGATGATTATCCTTGGAGAATTATTTTAGATATTAATAATTATCGGGCGATACAAGAAGAAAAATTA